>JALSPW010000253.1 GCA_026985735.1 Saprospiraceae bacterium | reverse complement strand
GAACTGTGCATATAAAAAGTTCTTCTGTTTTTGCCAGTAGTATAGATACCATTGCGATTAAAAGTTTTAGTTGGGAAACCTGGTTAAATTCACATTTAATAATGAAAGACTGGCATTCTTTCTTTTTAAACAATGGAAGAGTTCAAAATATAATAAAGCGGTTTATTTCTTGTGAAGATCCGGGAAAATTAAAAGAAAACTGGTATGGATCATTGTTAAATACCGGTGTAGCAAAATTGTAAAAATATTCCGGATTTTAGTATTAACAACTAAATTTGTAAAATTTTATATTAAAAAAATCTTTCGGAAAAAGTTATTTTAAAAGTTAATGTGATTTATTTTAATCACAATTAATATTAGTTTATATTTGTTTTTTATTAAATTTATTAAAAATAAAAATTTTAAACAGATGAAACGAACATAAATTAATTTAATCATAAATTAGAAAAAGAGATTAAAATAATTTATGAGAGTTCCTGAATGTATTATAAATATTTATTAAATTTTATTAAAAATAAAAATTTTAAACAGATGAAATACGGAATTTTATTATTAATTGTTCTTTTTGTTTATAATGTAAATTTTGCACAAAAAATTGCAATACCCGGAAGTTATTCAAATATTGAATATAACAATGGAAAATTAAGGTTTTTTGATAAATCAAATAATAAATGGATAGAGGAAATTACTAAAATACCAAAATATACTTATTCTAAAATTGTAAAAGATCCTATAGGTACTGAAACAGGAATAAGATTTGATTTTCAGGATACAACAATAAACGGGACTATTTATTATGGATTGATAAAAACGGATAATATTGCTTTTCCACAACCGGTATTTTTTAAAAGAAATGCAAAAATCAAAAAGGGAAAAGCTAAAATAAATATAATAAAAAGATTATCCGGTAAATATGATTTTGTTGACTGGGAAAATACAGGTAAATTAATATTGGGTTACCGTATTGTTGATGAAACAGGTCTAATGATTTATGATGGACGGATTAATCTTAGAGGAAAAGGTCCCTTTGAACCGGATGTTACTATACTTGAAGGTCCGTTCGTTACGTTACAAAAAGATTACAGGGTTTCTATATCTTTTAAAACAAATAAACCGGTAATTTGTAGTGTTGAAGTTGATAATAAAATTTATGAAGACGATACTCCTGTATATGATCATTTAATTCATATTATTGATCTTGAGCCATATTCGGAATACAAATATACGGTATCTTATGGAGATTGGAAAGAAACATATTCTTTTAAAACAGCAAGGCAAAAAGGATCAAGAAAACCCTTTGTCTGGGCTTATGCCAGTGATAGTAGAGCCGGAGCCGGAGGTGGTGAAAGAGAAATATATGGAACAAATTATTATATAGTGAAGAAGATGATGACTTTGGCTAAAGCAAAAGGAGCTGATTTTTTTCAATTCACCGGTGATTTGATAAATGGATATACCATTAATCCGGATCAAACCAATCTGGAATATATCAATTTCAAACACGCTATGGAATTTATGGCCAGATATGCTCCCGTAAATGTTGCTATGGGCAATCATGAAGTGATAATGAGAAGTTTTAAAGGAAGAATTTCCGTGGATAGATTTCCTTATGCAGAATGTTCCGCAGAAAAGATTTTTGCAGATAATTTTGTAAATCCTTTAAACGGCCCTGATGGTGAAGACGGAGCTTCTTATGATCCTTCCTCGGCCACAATGGATTTTCCTTCTTATAAGGAAAATGCTTATTACTATACATACGGCAATATGGCAATGATAGTAATGAATTCCAATTATTGGTATGCACCATCAAGGAAAATACCGGAGCATTCCGGCAATTTGCACGGTTATATTATGGATAATCAGTTGGCTTGGCTTAAAAAAACAGTAAAAAAATTAGAAAAAGATGATGACATTGATCATATTTTTGTTACTCTTCATACTCCGGCTTTTCCGAATGGCGGTCACTCAAAAGATGATATGTGGTATGGTGGAAATAATGATAAAAGAGCTTATGTAGCCGGTAAACCGCTTGAAAAAGGAATAATAGAAAGAAGAGATGAAATACTTGATATTTTGATTAATCAATCCCAAAAATGTGTAGCAATGCTCAATGGAGATGAACACAATTACAACCGAATGGTCATTGATAGTACGATGAATATGTATCCGGATAATTGGGATAAACCCAAATTAAAAATTTCCAGACCGTTTATTCAAATAACAAACGGTGCTGCAGGAGCGCCATATTATTCGCAGGAAGTATTGCCGTGGAGTGATCATGTAAAAACATTTTCCACATTAAATGCATTAATGCTTTTTACAGTTGATGGTAAGAAAATATATCTCGAAGTGATTAATCCGGATACTTTTGAAGTGATAGAAAAGCTTTGTTTGAAATAAAAAATAAACTTACTGTAATTTTTCAGTAAAAATGACTTTATCTGAATAGATACGTTTTAATAATTATATAAAAAAAATTATGATAATAACAATATTGGTTTTAGGATTTATTTTCGGTATTATATTACAATACGCAGGTTTAAATAAATACAATGTCATAAGTGGTTTGGCTACAAAAGAAAATTATGCCGTAGCTAAAGCGATAGCTATAGCAATAGGAGTAGGAGCAATTTTTTTAAATTTCGAAATAATGTTTGGTTTTGCTTCTTATCACATTAAACCGTTTTTAATAGGAGGTATTGTAATAGGAGGTTTGGTTTTCGGTATAGGAATGGCAATATTGGGATATTGTCCCGGAACATTAGCTATATCTTCAGGAGAGGGTTCTATAGATGCTGTTATTGGTATAATCGGAGGTTTTGCAGGAGGGTTTTTCTATACTTTAATTTTACCGTATATAAAACCGTTTCTTGGTCCCAATTTAGGAAATCTTTCATTAAATTCCATAATGGGAACGAATGTATTTTTTGTTATAATATTAATTGTTGCAGGTATTCTTTTTGTTATATCTGCATTTTGGTTACAAAAAATAGATAAAAACAAAGATAAAAAGTGGATTTATTCAGGTATTGCACTGGCAATATTAAATACTATCGTTTTTGCTTCGGGAGTAGCAAACAGACCCATAGGAGCTTCAACTACTTACCCTTATATTGGAGACTTGATTACAAATTTAACCGGCAACGATTATTTTCATAAAATTAAAACACCGGGTAATTGGGAGTTTATATTTTTATCCGGTGCTTTTTTATCCGGATTGGTTATCTCTTTGATAAGGAAAGATTTTAAAATAGTATTATTACATAAAAATTGGATTAAATATAAAGGCTCTTCTTCTATAAATAGAATAATATGGTCATTTATAGGTGGATTTATATTGATAATAGGTGCACGAATGGCAGGAGGATGTACCAGTGGGCATATATTATCCGGAGGAATGCAATTGGCTTTTAGTAGTTTGAGTTTTGCAATATTTGTGTTTATAGGACTATTGGCAACAGGTAAAATATTCTATTCAAATACAAACCACAATAAAATATAATTTGGAAATTAAGTGCCGTTTGTTGTAGTATCTTATATATTCTCGGTATTATGTAAGTAAAATATCGTTATATATTATTAGTCTTATTTTATTTCTATTGTGATAATTTCATCCCCTTGTTGAATGGAATTAACCACATTCATATCTTCTTCTCCTTTTATTTTGCCAAATACGGTATGTTTTCCATCAAGCCATGGAGTTTCAACATGAGTTATAAAAAACTGGCTGCCGTTAGTACCGGGACCTGCATTTGCCATAGACAAAATCCCGGCCGAATCATGTTTTAATTCAGAATGAAATTCGTCTTCAAAATTATATCCGGGACCCCCCATGCCATTTCCAAAAGGACATCCTCCTTGTATCATAAAATCCGTGATAACCCGGTGAAATTTTAATCCGTCATAATAGCCTGCTTTTGCCAAACCGGTAAAATTTGCTACTGTTTTAGGGGTTTTTGTTGCAAAAAGGGTTAGATTTATATCACCTTTATTAGTTTTGATAGTTGCGGATATATCACTATCAAATTTTGCAGAATTAATAGTATTCAGCATCTCTTGTTTATTTATTTTTTCTATTGCAGACATAACTTTATTTATTTTAAAAAAGCAAAAGTAATTAATATTTTCAAAGCAATAAGATTTAATTTAGATTTTTATTTTAGTATTTTTTTAATACCGTTCAAAATGATAAATTTATTAATCCTTGGAATTATTTCTTTTCTGAAATGGCATCTTATGTAATGGAAATATTTGAAGAAGAATATGAATATGCACCGGAAAACAAAGTTTTAAAAAAGTATTATGAAATAAACAAAACAGAAAGTAAATTGTATGAAGCAAGTAAATTGATTGACACTATTTTTTTTAAAACGTATCTGTTTTATACAGACACACACTTTGATTTAAACAATGAGCTGGATAAAATAATTGAACAAAATGGGAGTGATGAAAATTTGGTATATTTTTTAAATATTTTTAGAGATTTGCTATTGTATAAAAATTATACTCGATTATTAAGTTTAAAAGGAAAAAGCAATGAATAGCCACCTAACAACTAAACTTTCGATTTGTCGATAGGCAAATGTTGAAAGATATTTAGCGAATTCGTTAATTATGGTGAAATTGAAATACAATCTATTTTTATTGGTCTTGGTTTATTCTTGGATAATTTTATATCTTTGTTCCGGTATTATTATTCGGGTATAATCGTTTTTGTCTCAAAAACACTTTACAGGTATAATCACAGTAAATTTATTAAGATGAAGATATTAAAATTTGCATTGCTTTTATTGTTTTTTATATCATCACAGCGATGTGTTTTTGCGCAAACATTGCCTGATCAGCAATTTGTAATAAGAGGTATTGATGAATTGTCTTTATATGAAGAATCAAGTGAAAATATTTTATATAACACCGGGACGAATTCTATTGAACTTAAAACAGGTGAAAAAAAAGGTTTTTATATTTCCAAAACGATAACTTTTTCTGAAAAATTTAATAGAGGATTACCTTCGTGGAATGGACATGCCCCTGAAAATAGTAAATCTTCATTTAAAATTTCCATGCGCTTTAAAATGTCTTATGGTTGGTCCAAATGGATTACAGTCGGATATTGGGATAATTATATTTGGAGTACTTACGGAGATACCCGTTTCAACGGAGGAAAGGTGGCAATTGATTATGTAAAACTGGATGAATTTATATCCGAATACAAGTTTAAAATTGAATTTAAAAGGGAAAAGACAGACATTGAATCTTCTTCTTTAAAACAATTTGCTTTTTTTGTCAGCGATTCACGGACAACGCAATATGTTAATATTGATAAATTGGCAAAAGACAATCCACCGGCTATTTTTATACCTACCGGATTTGTTTATCAATATGGGGTAGATCCTATTATAGGAGGCAAAATTTGTTCTCCATCCACGTTATCAATGATTATTAAAAGTTTTGGATATGAAGTTGATCCTTATGATTTTGCTCTTAGAACAAAAGATCCGTATTGGGATTTATTTGGAGTTTGGCCACGCGGAGTTCAAAGTGCTTCCGAATATGGATTAAGTGGAAGTGTGACAAGATACAGAAGTTGGACGGATGCTTATAAGGTTTTGAAAGAAGGCGGTAGAATCGCTATTACCGTTGGTCCGCCACTATTTAATGCTCATTTGATGATGCTTGCCGGTTTTGATGAAAACGGTAATCCGTTATTTCATAATCCAGGAAATAGCAATGGCTATGGTATAAGTTATGATAAAAGAAAAATCACGGAATCCTGGTTTAATAAAGGTGGAATTTCATATACATTTTATGATGAAAATGCACCGCTTGCTTACGATGATATTATCGATGATAAAAATGATATTATTATTTATCCAAATCCTGTAAAGGATAAGTTAAATATAGAATATGATGCTATAGATAAAAAAGATGTTAAAGTGAAAATTTATAATACCTTGGGTTATGAGATTTATGAAAAATATTTTGATAAACCCGAAAGCAAAATACAAATTCAATTCAATCACCAAATTCCTCCCGGTGTCTATATTTTAAATTTATATACCAAAGATAATATACGGTCAAAATTGTTTATAAAGAAATAATTTATCAATCACAGTAACTTTTTATTTAGTTAATCGTATTATAGGTAATATGTATAAATCAAGGTAGAAATAAATTCTGCGCAAATGTGATATAGAAAAACCATGACAACAACGGAATACAATAAATGTGTTGATTTATTTGCGGATAATATTTTCCGGTTTGCTTTAAAGAGTGTTAGGGATGTAAACACGGCAAACGATATAGTCCAAGATACATATTTGCGTTTGTGGCAACATGTGAAGGAGGTTGATTTTGAAAAGGTAAAATCATACTTATTTAGAATAGCAAATAATCTTATAGTAGATTTATATAGAAAAAACAGATTTACTGCCGGTATGGACAGTATAAAACAGGAAAAATTTTCATATGATCATGAATATTCCGATTTGAAAGAAATATTGGAAGAAGCGGTTAATGAGCTGCCCGGTATTCAAAAAACAGTGATTTTACTTCGTGATTATGAAGGGTATTCTTATGATGAAATAGGGCAAATAACGGGATTGACACAATCACAAGTGAAGGTATATATTTATCGGGGCAGGAAAAAAATGAAAGAATTTTTAATCAAAGCAGGGGTTGAATTATGATAAGCAAAAATAATTATGAAATATGGTTTTTGGACTATTTCGAAGGTAATCTTAAGGAAGAGGATATTCCTGTTTTGTATGATTTTTTGGACAAATATCCCATACTTAAAAAAGAATTTGATGAATTTGAATTGCTGTATCTTGATAAGGTAAAAACGGTTTATAACGGAAAAGAAAAGTTGAAACAAAAATTAAATATAAATACTGTCGCAAATCTGGATGAATTTGATACTTTAGTTATAAAAAGTTTGGAAGGGGAATTAAGTGACGAAGAAAAAAAGGAATTAAATAGTATTTTAAATTTTTCGGAAATAAAACAAAAAGAATTCAGGGCTTACAATCTCACCCTACTAAAACCGGATAAACATCTAATATTTGGAAATAAAGAAAATCTTAAAAAAAATCCCGGTTTTGTTATTCCTTTGTGGATAAGATATGTGAGTTCTGTAGCGGCAATAGTGTTGATTTTAATTTTTGTAAAAAATACTTTTTTCAATAAATCAAAACAATTTAATGAAGGTAATCAATTTGTAAAAAGTGAAAAAAATAATAAAAAAGAGAAACAACAAAGGCAAAAAATAAAAGAATTAACAGTTGAAAACAATACCGGAACCACAAAGAAAAATAATACTACAATTATTGAAAAGAATCATGCTAAGAATTATGATTTTCATAAAAAAACAGGAGAAAAAACGGGAGAAGAAACTAAATTTCCGGGAAATAGTAATGTTTTTATAGCATATACGCCAATAAAAATCACAATACCTGAAAGTCACGATTCAAGAGAATTGATGAAAATAAAACCTCGATTAAAAGAAATTGTCTTTATAAAAAGAAATTCTACTAATATTATAAAAACACAGAAAAAAGCATTTTATGTAGAGGCATTGACCCCAAAGCAATTTTTGATTAAAAATATAAAAACCAAATTGGAAATAGACGATAATAATTACGATAAAATAAATCCGGTAGAGATAGCCTCGGCATCATTGGAAAAATTAAAAATTGCAAAAATTGACTATGGAAAAAATCCAAAGACAAAAAAGAAATATTTTTCTTTAAATTTTAGAGGTCTGGAAATAGAAAGAGTTTGGGCGAGTAATTGATTTTTAATTTAGATTTTTAGGTTATGCTTGTAACTTTATTTACCCTTATACGTATTGATATTAAACTGCAGTAAATTTTATATAATTACCATAAAAATTTTAAACAGATGAAAAAAGTAATTTTATTATTATTAGTGATTTTTAGCGTATCTAATATTTTTGCCCAAAAAGAAAAAACAGAACAAGATACTACAAAATTTAAATTAGGGAATAAAACTATTATTATAATTGAGAAAAACGAAAAAGAAGATGAGGTAAAAAAAGAGGAAGATATTAAAATCATGAAAGAAGGAGAAGAAGAGGAAGAAATTGTAAAGGAAGAAGTAAAACCAAAATACAAATCCCGGGATTATTCCAGATGGGCAGGTATCAATTTGGGTTTTAATCAATTTGTGAAATTTTCCGATTTATCCGAATTAAATGGTGATATGGAAAACTGGAGTATTAACCCTTGGAAAAGTACAACATGGAATATAAATATTATGGAATTTAATGTAAGTTTAATTAAAAGGCATTTGCTTTTAACAACCGGACTGGGATTTGAATTTAGAAAATACGGTTTTGATAAAAATATTGATCTTGTATATAATAACGACAAAGTAGAACCGGCGATTAATAATAATTTGGATTATGGAAAAAATAAATTGTCTGCAAGTTATGTGCAAATTCCACTGTTGTTGGAAATAAATACTTCGTCAAGAGCTAAAAAGGGCTTGTATCTTGCCGGAGGGGTGATTGGAGGATATAAAATGTCTTCTGAAATGAATCAGAGCTACAAAATAAACGGGAAAAAAATAAAAAAAGAAACACACGATAATTTCAATCTCAATTCATATCAAGTTGAAGGAACGGTAAGAATAGGTATAAACAGATTTACATTCTTTACAAATTTTGATATGGTGCCGGTTTTTAAAGAAGGAAAAATAGGAACAAACCACAATTTATCGAATGTTACTTTCGGTATTCAGTTGATTGGATTCTAAGGATTTAAACCATAATAGGTTTTTTCATATCACATAGTTAAGCACCTGTAAATTATTGCAGGTGTTTTTTTGTATAGTATCTATTTGGTGTCTGTCTATAAAGTGCTTGAATTTTTAAAAACAAAGATTTTTAATGATTAATAAAATTTAATTTTTATTGTGTCAATTGTAATATATTATCATTAAAATCATTATATTTGGTAAAAATAGTATTTATCCATAAAATTATTGAAATTCAAAAATCCGGACACTTGATATACAAACTATAAATATAGTTTTGTAATATTATGCTGATGGAATCATAATAGAGGTGAAAGTAATTTGTATTTTTAAGAAATATTGTAGTTATAAAATTTTAAATAGGATGATATTAAATAAACAAATATTTTTGTTTTTATTATTACTGATATTTACCGGATGTGCAAAAAGAGCTTCCTTATCAGGAGGTCCTAAAGATATAACACCACCTGTTTTAGATACATTAAAATCGACAAGAAATTATCAAACGGATTTTTATCCACGGACAGTAAAATTTTATTTTGATGAATGGATAACTTTAAAAAACAAAAATCAAATATTAATTTCTCCTCCTACTGATAAGAAACTTGATATTTCTTACAGGGGTAAACACGTAAAAGTGGAATTTGACAAATCTGATACTTTAAGAGCCAATACTACTTATACCATAAATTTCGGGAAATCTATCGTGGATTTTACAGAAGGTAATCCGGTAGAGAATTTTTCATTTGTGTTTTCTACAGGAGACAAAATAGATTCATTGGAAATAGAAGGAAAGGTTATTGGTGCTAATGATGGAAAACCGCAAAAGGATATAACCGTTATGCTATATGATACAAATGAAGATTCGATTGTAACATTTTCCAAACCGTATTATTTTGCCAATACCGGTAAAAACGGAAAATTCAAAATATCCCATATTAAACCCGGATATTTTAAGATATTTGCGTTGAAAGATAAGAATAACAATTATTTGTTTGATATGGACGAAGAAGAAATAGGGTTTGTCGATACTATGGTTTTAATAAATGATGATACTATCAAAAAAAAGATACTTATCAAACTTTTTAAACCAATACCTCCATTGAGAATTACGGATAAATCGGTATCAGCTTTTGGTAAAATAAAAATTGAATACAACAGAACTCCGGACAGTATAAGAATTTTATCATCATCAGTTTCCATTTATGAAAATGAGATAAAAGGAGACAGTTGCCTGATTTGGTATAATAATACAGCAACCCCTGATAGTATAAATATTGTTCTTAAAAATGAAGCAAAAATAGATACTTTAATTTTTAAGATACGAAAAGGATATAAAAAACCGGTTAAATTGATTTTGAAAAGTAATAAAACCGGTATAAAATTGTATCCGGAAAAGAACTTGATTTTAGAATTTAATCAACCGGTTTTTCTATCAGATGTAAAAAAAGGTAAAATGATAGTAAAAGATAGTATATATTTTAAAGCAGATACTTTAGACTCGGAAATAAGAGATACCATGCTAAATACTATTACTTTTGATGTTGCGAAAGATACTATTGATCCGGATAGGCTTATTTTATCAGCTAAATGGAAAGAAGGAACAAATTATATTTTACGTTTATTGCCCGGGTTTGCAAAGGGTTTGTATAAAACGACAAATGATACTGTACTAATAAATTTTTCTATTGGTAAAAAGGAAAATTATAGCAATTTGACAATACATCTTGATAGTCTTGATAAAGGAAAAACGTATGTGGTGGTATTAAAAAAACAAAAAAAAGAAATAGAAAAAAAGATTATTCAAAAAAGAGTGAAATATAATATAAATTTTTACGGTTTAATTCCGGGAAAATATACCTTGGATATTATTGAAGATACCAATAAAAATGGAAAATGGGATGGAGGAGATTATTTTAAGAAAACCGAAGCAGAAAAAAAATATACTTTTTCATTGTCGGAATTGAAAAAAAATTGGGATCAGGAAGAGAACATTACAATACAATCAAAGCAAAAAAATGATATTAAGAAGTGAAAATTTAGTTAAATATTACGGTAAAAGGATGGTGGTGAACAATGTTTCCATCAATGTAAAAAGAGGAGAAATCGTAGGATTGTTGGGTCCGAATGGTGCCGGAAAAACCACTACCTTTTATATGGTAGTAGGGTTTATCAAGCCTACAAGTGGAAAAGTTTTTATTGATAGAGACGAGATAACAAACTTGCCGATGTATAAACGGGCAAGAAAAGGAATTGGTTATTTACCACAGGAATCATCAATTTTTAGAAAATTATCCGTCGAAGACAATATTAAAGCTATTTTGGAATTTCAACCCTTGACAAAAAAAGAACAAAAAGACAAACTAAATAGCCTTTTAGATGAGTTTGGATTGCAAAAGGTTAGAAAAAATTTAGCGGATTCTCTTTCGGGTGGGGAAAGAAGACGAACGGAAATAGCAAGAGCATTGGCTTCAAATCCGGGATTTATTTTACTTGATGAGCCATTTGCCGGTATAGATCCGATTGCTGTGGAAGATATACAATCGATTGTAGCAAAACTAAAAGATAAAAATATAGGCATTTTGATAACAGACCATAATGTCAGGGAAACATTATCAATTACCAACCGGGCATACTTAATGTTTGAAGGTTCGATATTAAGAAGCGGTACTTCAGAAGAACTTGCAGAAGACGAATTGGTAAGAAAAGTATATCTGGGTAAAAACTTTGAATTAAAAAAATCATAATTTGTGTCAGTATAGAGAGTTTGTTTTTAAAATTTTATTGATTTTAACCGAATAATTAAAAATTAATGAATAAAAAAATATTGCTTTGGATAATTTATATTTGTTTTTTGGGTTTCTTCTGTTTTTCTTGCGGAGAAAGCAACAAGGCATTTACTACTGAAGAATACAAAATTATAGATTCATTATACAGAGTAAAATTAAAGGAATCAAAAGGGAAAATGGATTCGTTGTGTGATTCCGTTTACAATGCTGAATTTCCGGTTATGGTAGATTCTATAAAACAAGTTCGAAAAAAAGAGATTTTGGATTTGATTGGAGATTAATGCGGATATATTTAAAATTTCATTATTTTACCGGTAAATATCGCCTCTCCGGTTTTTATTTTATAAAAATATATGCCGGTATTCCACTTTTCATTGATGATAAAATTATTTATTCCTTTATTCAACAATTTGCTTTCACGGTATATTTTTTTTCCGTTTATATTGTAAAAAACAATAGTCGAATTTTGTATTTTAGAGTTGTTGATTTCAATATGAATAATATCTTTTGTAGGATTTGGAAAAACCAGGATTTCGGTATTGTTTTTATCGTGAATAATATCCGTATTTCCCGTGAGATAATGGTCGAATAATGACTGTGCATAATCGGCGCTTTCAAATAATCCCGTTTCATTTAATGCTCCGATAATGGCAAAGGAAAAAGAAATACTGTCACCCGTAGACAATGTATAGGGACCCGAAGAGATAAGAGATGCCCAATCTGCTTTTTTCCCCGTTGTTAAATCATTTTTTTGACCGGTAAGATAATTGTATTTAACATTTTCATTAAAATTGTCAATAGCATTTATAATTCCCGAATAAACGAGATTTTTTCCATTATCATTTAAAAATTTAATACCGGTAAAAATACCATTTGAAAATTGATAGACCAGTCTTCGATTTTCATTTTTATCTATATTGTTGTTTAGATAATCGTTTATATCAAAATCCATAAATTGACCCAGATAAAAATTTTCTAAATTTTCATTTCCATTATTTTTAATATCATATTTTATTATGATAAAATTTTGAAATGGAGCTAAAGACCACGAATAACTTGTTTGATTAATTTCAATATTTTTATTATTGGGATGATTTTCATCGGTATATACCGTATTTATATCCAGATTTGAAATATTTGTCTTGTTTATAGAAATATTTGTATTCTCTTTTTTTTGGAAGTCCATGATTTTATCTTTTTCGGAATTGTCAACGATATAAGAAGTATCGTTTCCAAACATCAGGCTTCCGTAGAATAATATGTTTTCTCCCTCACGAGGAAAAACCAAACCGTTTCCGTTACCATCAGGAATATCATAGCCAAAAGAACCGGTAGAGGAAACGGTAAGTAGTATTTCATTGTTATCGTGGTTTACAAGATTTATACCTTCACGTGCTTCTTTGAGAATCCAATCGTCTTCATCCAAAATAACGGAAATAGGCTTACTATTTAAGATGAACGAGTATTTTTGAAGTTTATCATCATTTTGAATTACAAATATTTCTTTACCGGTTTCTGTTTCGATGGAAATATCAATAGGCATGGAAAAAAGATTTTCCGGTTGAAATTGTTCGATTTCGACATTAACAATATATTTTCCTTCGTCTTTTTTGTAATTCCAGTCATAAAGATAAATAGGATGAAAATCACCGTAAATCCATTGATTAAAAAATCTATCCAATTGCATACCGGAGACAGATTTACAAATCTGAGCAAAATCCTCTGTTGTTGCAACATCGTATTTTTTATCACTTTGTGCATATTGGTGTAAAATTTTGAAAAAAACACTATCTCCAACAACATGCCTGAGCATGTGCAATACCCAGGAAGCTTTGTTATAGCTAAGAGCACCGCTAAAAATTCTTCCGGATTCACTAATATCATCTACATATACACTACCATGTCCCAGATATTTTTTTCTATCCATGTAATTATGTAAACCTGAAATGCCGGTTTTGTATTCTTCCCATAGAGCTTCCGTGTAGGTTGCAAAACCCTCATTGAGCCAGATATGATGAAAATTCCGGCATGTGATCATATCTCCCCACCACTGATGACCGAGTTCATGCACAAGAAGATATTCATAGGGACCCGAAACACTTGTTATGGTCTGGTGTTCCATTCCGCCTCCCCATAGAAATTCCGCATTACCATATTTTTCTTTTACAAACGGGTATTGTCCATAATACGAAGACAAAGTTTTGAGCATCACAGGTACCGGATTATATTTATTTTTATTGTCTTCATAATCCGGAGCAAAAATGTAACTTAATACAGGCATTGTATCATTATCATAGTAATAATAATCTTTTTTTATTTTATAAGGATGAATGGCAAGGGAAACCAAATAAGAAGAAATCGGATATCTTTCTTTCCAATAATATGTGATTTTGCTGCCGGTGGTATCTGTTGAGAATAGAAGGCCGTTTGAAGCTACAATTAAGTTTTTTGGTACGGTCACTATAATATCAATGGAATCCAATTTATCTTCGGGAAGATTTTTACAGGGCCACCAATCCATTGAACCATAAGGTTCGCTTAATGTCCAAATCATAGGCAAGCTATACTTGGTATCAAAATGGAAAGTTGAACCCGGATGTCCTGAATATTCAATAGATAAAGATATTTTTTCGCTGGTATTATAATTTCTGTCCAGAAAAATTTTTAATATATCCGATTTGTGTTCAAAAGAAAGTGTTTTATTATCAAGAACTATTTTTTTTATATTTAATGAAGATGTAATATCAAAATCCAATTCATCCAAATTGTTAATTTTGCTATAGCAGACGATATCTGCTGTACCCGATATTTGTTTGGATGTAAAAAACACTTCCAATTGCAATTTGTAAAATCCAATGTCAAAATCATTTTGGTTTCCGGTTTCTCGTAAAGAAATTGAATTATTAAAGTTTTTTATACGGCTTTTACTACACAATAATCCGGTATTCTCCTGAGCTATTATAAACCCGGTAAAAGATAAAAAAAACAATAAAACTAAAAATTTCATTATTTAATAATTTCTATTTTTTTTGAGATAAATCCAAAATCCGAATTTATTTTTAAAATATATATTCCTTTTTTGATATTATTTACTTTTAGATTAAAAATTTGAGTTCCATTCAACGGATTATCATATTTTTTATAAAATATTTTTTTACCGTTTAAATCAAAAAGGTCAAATGATAATTTTGAAGCTTCTTTTAGATTAACTTTGACAGAGAAGTTACCGTTTGTCGGATTGGGATAAATATCGGAGACGGATATTTTATCAGAGACAAGATTTATTTCATATATGCCGGTAGTATATTCGTTTCCGTCCAAAGGAATTAAAGCCATATATATGTTTACATCACCGGTATTTTTTCTTCCATCCGACCAAAACGGAATGGCAAAATTCCCGGTAGAAATGGTTTTATTATATTCTCCAATTCCAAATCCTTGCGTTTTATTGCCTATTTTTGAAAAATCCGAAGATTGAGAAGTAAGAGGATATTGAACGTTAAATTCCGGATTTTCTGTGTTCAAGCTATAAGCAATATAATAATCTGCATTATAATTATTGATAGTATCTTGTCTTTTATCGTAAAAACAAAGAATTGGAATACCGTTTGAATTTACAATTAGATTGGAATAAAATTGATCGGAATTTTTTAAAGAATCATTATTTACAATAATAGGATCTGTCCAGTTTAATCCTTTATCATCGGAATAACATAAATAGATATCGGATCCGGTTATTTCAACAGTATCAATACCGGGTGCCGTCCATGTTGCATAAATTCTACCGGAAGAAGAACCTTCACTATTATCCAATGCGATATACGGGCTGGGGAAATATCTGTCTTGGATACCGATTATATTACTTTTGGTCGAACCGAAAGTAAAACCGGGATAATAAAATTTACTTATTTTTCTTGGGTTGCTAAATGTTTCGCCGCCATCAGTTGAAACGATATTATAAAAATAATAATCTATTGAATCAAGGGAGCCGACAAATCCTATATATAGATTACCTTCCCTGTCCAGATCTACGGAAGTAAATTGAACGAATTTAAAACTATCCGGAGTCAGTTTTACAGGATTATAGACAAATGATGTATCTCCCGGATGTAATATATCTATTTTTATATTCATCGAAGGATCTAAAATAGTATCTCCGGCGAAAAAATCAACATAACCAAGATATACATTTCCGTGATAAGAGGAACCGGTAAGATCAGAAACCATCCATTGTTTATCCAAAAATCTGTCAATACCTTCAAGGGAAGAAGTAGAAAATTTACTACTTTTAAAATAAGGTTTTGAATTCCAGGTTTCGCCACCGTCTTTTGAAATCGCATGGTAAATAAACTCAGTAGCTTTAAAATTTATTAAATCGGTGAGAGCGAGAAGAATATATGTAAGGTGTAAATTACCGTCAGCATCGAAAACCAAAACGGGATCACCACCCCCTACTGTTAAAAATTCATCATGTACAATGCCATTAAAATTACTTTTTTGCCAGGAATTACCGAAATCTTTTGAATAATAAGTAGAAATAGACATAGGTTGATCGGTCAACTGGTTATAAGAAAAATGAATAGAGGAAACAACAATATTATTGCTGTCAAGAGGATTTATTGCTACAAATAATTCCGATTCGGAGCCTTTTTCGTTGTCGTAAACCAATTTTTCACCAAAAGGGCTTCTGTAACTATATTTTTTATTATAAAAAGTATTGTATTTTTCCTGTTGAAAATTTTGATTTAATTTCAGAAAAGATTTTTCTTTTAAAGCTCTTTTTATTAAATTTTTAACAGGGAATTGACTAAATAAAATGGAGTGAGATATAATAACTAATAAGAAAGAAAAAGATAAGATGAATAATTTTTTTAACATGACTCTGCTTTTTGTGTTGTAAAAATAATAAAAATCGAAAATATAACGAAATAATTTTAATTAAAAGCACTTTGTTTGAGTTGAAATAACAAAAAAGCCTTGATCAAATCAAGGCTTTTTTATTAAAAAAATACATGAAAACAAATAAATTATATGTTTTTGATAAAAATATCACAAACAAATAAGTTCAAATTTGTGATGTTTTCTTGCATCCGCTAATTTTAATGACATAATATTTTTATTCGCAATGCAACCATGCTTTTTTAGCAAGTAAAGCATCTTCATCTTCTTCATTATCTTCATCGGGAACACAAGCGTCAACCGGGCATACAGATGCACACTGAGGCTCATCAAAAAATCCTTTACACTCCGTACATTTATCGGTAACGATATAATATACATCTTCGGAAATAGGATCATTTTCTTCATCGGCATCCATTTCTACTCCTCCGGGAGTAGTAACGTTACCGGAAAGACATGTTCCCTCACTTAATTTCCAAGGTTCTCCCGGTTCATAAATAGCATTATTCGGGCATTCTGATATACAAGCATCACAACTTATACAATCTTCTGTTATTATTATAGCCATAATTAATAGAATTTTTAAGTTAATTAAATAATTTAAGTTTGCAATTATAGTGCTTTTAACTAATAAATCAAATTTTTAGTATTTTTTTTTAAAAATAAGTAGATAAATTCTAAATTGACGACTATAAAATGAAATAATTCATAAATAATTCACTGTTTTAAAAACATTATTAGCAACTTTGCGAATTATTTTAAAACTGATTAAAAAATTATGACAACAGAAAACACTCAATTAGAGAAACAATCATTAAAAAATGTAGTGATTCGTTTCGTTGGAGATTCAGGAGATGGTATGCAATTGACGGGTACTCAATTTTCAGCTACATCTGCTTTATTGGGAAATGATATTGCGACTTTTCCTAATTACCCTTCGGAGATTCGTGCTCCGCAGGGAACAGTTTACGGAGTTTCCGGATTTCAGGTTCATATCGGAGAAAGTTCGATTCACACACCGGGAGATGACGTAGATGTTTTAGTTGCAATGAATCCGGCAGCTTTAAAAACCAATATAGGTTCGGTTCCACCCGGAAAAACCATAATTGTGGATACTGATAATTTTACTAAAAAGAATTTATCCAAAGCCGGTTATGAAGGAAACCCTCTTTTGACCAAGCAAATGGATCCTTTTGTAGTAATTGAAGCACCTATTACTTCACTTACGCGAGAAGCTATTAAAGAAGTGGGTTTGGATAAAAGCAGTGCGGACAGAAGTAAGAATATGTTTGCTTTAGGAATGGTTTACTGGATGTTTTCAAGGCCATTAGAGCATACTATAGAATTCTTTAAAAAGAAATTTAAAAATAAACCATTAGTAATTGAAGCTAATATAAGAGCATTAAAAGCAGGATATAATTATGCTCAAACGCTGGAACTTATGCCAAGTCCCTTTGTTGTACTTCCTGCTAAAATGGAACCCGGTACATATAGAATTATCAATGGAAATACTGCAACAGCCTGGGGATTTATGGCAGCTGCCGAAAAATCAGGTTTAGAACTGTATTTGGGTTCTTATCCTATTACACCGGCTTCGGATATCTTGCATGAATTGGCAAAACATTTACATTTTGGTGTTAAAGCATTTCAGGCGGAAGATGAAATTGCCGGAGTGGTTTCGACTATCGGGGCTTCTTTTGCCGGAGAACTTGCGATAACCACGACTTCAGGTCCCGGATTAGCTTTAAAAGGAGAAGCAATTGGATTGGCGGTTATGATGGAAATGCCTATGGTAATTGTTAATGTACAAAGGGGAGGACCATCTACCGGATTGCCAACAAAAACAGAACAATCAGATCTTTTGCAGGCTATGTATGGTAGAAATGGTGAGAGTCCTGCAATTGTTATTTCAGCGAGTACTCCGGAAAATTGTTTTGATTATGCTTTTATAGCTTCAAAATTGGCTGTAGAACATATGACACCGGTTATTTTGCTTACCGACGGTTATATAGCAAATGGTTCTGCACCATGGAAAATAAAAACAGTAGAAGAAATGCCTGAGATAAAACCAAGACTTGTAAAGGAAGTGGAGGGTAAATATGAACCATATAAGAGAGATAAAGAAACACTGGCAAGAACATGGGCTATACCGGGAACTCCCGGATTGGAGCATCGTATAGGAGGGCTTGAAAAGCAAGATGTTACGGGTAATGTATCAATGGATCCCGAAAATCATCAGCATATGACAAAAATAAGACAGGAAAAAGTAGAACGTGTTGCAAATTATATTCCCGAATTGCAAGTTGAAGGAGCTCAGGAAGGAGATTTATTGGTAGTTGGTTGGGGTGGAACATTCGGTAGTTTATTTACTGCGGTAAACAGTATGTATGAAAATGGTGAAAAAATAGGTTTAGCTCATTTTAATTATATAAATCCATTACCTAAAAATACCAAAGAAGTATTTAGCAGATTCAAAAAGATAATCGTTTGTGAATTGAATATGGGGCAATTTTATATGATATTAAAATCGAAATTCGGAGAATTTGATTATTATAAACACAACAAGGTACAAGGTTTGCCTTTTTCCGTAGTTGAATTGATGAATAAGTTTCAACAAATATTAGATAACAAATAAAATAATAATAAAATGACAGATACAAATAAACCGGTATATACATTTAAAGATTTTGCCAGTGACCAAGAGGTTAGGTGGTGTCCGGGATGTGATGATTATGTGGTTTTAAGATCAATACAAAAGGCATTGCCTTTAATGAATAAAAAGAAAGAAGATTTTGTTTTTGTTTCGGGAATAGGATGTTCTTCCAGATTTCCTTATTATATGGATACGTATGGTATTCATGGTATTCATGGACGGGCAGCGGCATTGGCTACGGGTATAAAATTGGCAAATCATGATTTAAGTGTTTGGATTGCAACCGGAGATGGAGATGCTCTTGCTATTGGAGGAAATCATTTTATTCACTTAATTCGAAGAAATATTGATGTGAATTTGGTTTTATTCAATAATGAAATATATGGATTGACAAAAGGACAATTTTCTCCCACTTCTTTATTGGGACAAAAAACAAAATCATCTCCGTTTGGTAATATTCAACCACCTTTTCATCCCGGAGAATTAGCAATTGGTTCGGGTAGCAAATTCTTTGCCAGAGTTGCAGGTGGAGATACCAAATTGCAACAAAGTATTTTTGTAGAAGTGGAAAAATTTGAAGGAGCTGCAATTATTGAAGTTTTACAAAATTGTGTTATTTTCAATGATGGAGCTTATGATAAATATACGGATAAAGCCGTGAAAATGGATGCTCAATTGCGTGTTGAGCATGGTAAACCGATGATTTTCGGAAAGGAAAATAATAAAGGCTTGGTACTTGACGGATTAAAATTGAAAGTAGTAACGATTGGTGAGGATGGTATAACAGAAGACGATATTTTAATACACGATGCTTTGGATCCTGATCCTACATTGCATTTGATGTTGGCCAGATTGGAAATGCCGATTGTTGTAGGAGTTATACGAGCAGTACCGGGAAAAACCGTAGATGAAATGTGTAATTTGAGACTGGAAGAAACCAGAGCAAAATCACCATTTAAGTCGGTTAATGAATTGTTTGCAAGTGGAGAAACATATGAAGTTAAGTAGTTAGGTTAAATGGTGTTTGTCTATAAAATGCTTAAATTTTAATGATTTTATAGATAACATTAAATAATTATAAAATTAAAAAATAGTAATAATGGGTTCAGAAGCTTTAGTATTGTTTTTTTTAACAGGTGCTTTTTTTATAGGTATTGCTATTTCTATAGCGGCTTTGTTTGCACCAAGGTCTTCAAATCCTCAAAAATATGAACCGTGGGAATGTGGTATGGAAGTGTTTGGGGATGCAAGGATTCAGTTTAAAGTGGGGTATTATTTATTTGCAATTATTTATTTAATATTTGATGTGGAAATAGTTTTTCTTGTTCCATGGGCGGTAGTGATGAAAAAAGTTGGCACGGTCGCTTTTGTTGAGGCATTAATTTTCTTGATTATTTTGGGACTTGGACTTATTTATGCATGGAAAAAACGAGCATTAAAATGGGAGTAGAAAAAGACATTAAAAAAGAAGTATTGAAAGATGATTTTCCCGGACAAGTTATACCCGGAGGAAATGGTGGTAATATTGTTGTGGGAGTGCTGGATAAAATAATTAATTGGGGGAGATCCAATTCTTTATGGCCATTGTATTTCGGTACCAGTTGTTGTGCTATTGAGATGATGCAAACGGGAGCAGCAAGACATGACTGGTCGAGATTCGGTTTTGAAGTTGCCAGACCTACACCACGTCAGGCTGATGTGATAGTAATTGCCGGTACCATTACCAATAAAATGGCTCCTGCATTGAGAAAGTTGTATGATCAGATGGCGGAACCGAAATATGTTGTTGCTATGGGTGCATGTGCTATTTCTGGAGGTCCGTTTTATTATAATTCTTATTCGGTTGTCAGAGGTGCGGATCATGTTATTCCGGTTGATGTATATGTTCCGGGATGTCCTCCAAGGCCGGAATCTTTATTGGATGCTATGATCAAATTGCAAAAGAAAATAAGATCTACAAAAAACAGTGAAAGGAAAAATCCTATTGATGGATTTGATGAAGGAAAATAGTTTTATAGGAATAAATAAATAAATAAAATGACACGTACCGAATTGCAATCTTTTTTAACTTCCAAAGTGGAAGGACTTGAATTTGGAGAAGAGACGACTCAATATCTAACGGTTACAGTACCGAGAGAAAAACTCAGGGATTTTATGTTTTTATTGAAAGACACTGAAGAATTGGCTTTCGACTATATGTTTTCTCTCACGGCAGTGGATTGGTTTCCTAAATATCTTGGAGTTGTTTATCATCTTGAAAGCACAAAATACAGACATATTTTAGTTGTCCATGTTAATACCGGAAACAGGGAAGACGATATTAGTGTAGATACTGTTTCGGATATATACCCAACAGCGCATTTTCATGAAAGAGAAGCCTACGATTTAATGGGTATTGTTTTTGAGGGGCATTCCGATTTAAGGAGATTGTTTTTGACAGATGATTGGGTTGGTCATCCTCTGAGAAAAGATTATGTTGACGAAGCGAATATGATAGTAAAATAGAATTTTGAATTTTAAAGAAAATAAAACAGTATGACAACTACTGATGTAAATACAAATTTGAAAACTCAGGAATATCTGATTAATATGGGACCTCAGCACCCTGCAGCACACGGTGTATTGAGACTGATATTGACTGTTGACGGAGAGATAATTCACAAAGTTGATCCTGATTTGGGGTATATTCACAGATCAATAGAAAAGATGTGTGAAAGAGATACCTATAAACAAATAGTACATTTGACGGATAGATTGGATTATTTATCTTCGCATATAAATAATGAAGCGGTATGTCTTGCGGTAGAAAATGCTTTGGGCATAGAAGTTCCCGATAGGGTGAAATATATCAGAACTATAATGGCTGAGCTTACGAGATTGGCTTCTCATCAACTGTGGTGGGGTGTTATGGGGATGGATATCGGAGCGTTGACAGCATTTATGTATGCTTTCAGGGACCGGGAGATGATTAATGATATTATGGAAGAAACAGTTGGAGCAAGATTAACGATGAATTATAATATTCCCGGAGGATTGATGTTTGACATTCATCCCGGTTTTCAAAAAAAGGTAAAAGATTTTATTAAACATTTCAGAAAAGCTTTACCTGAGTATAACACATTATTATCAGACAATATAATTTTCAAAAAAAGACTTCAGGGAATAGGATATATTTCAAAAGAAGATGCAATTGCTTATGGAGTATCGGGGCCGTCTGCAAGAGGCTCGGGGATTTCTTGTGATGTTAGAAAAATTCATCCTTATAGTGCTTATGATAAAGTAGAATTTAATGAAATATTAATAGAGGGCGGTGATTCATATGATAGATATATGGTCAGAATGAAAGAAATGGAAGAGTCAATGAATATTATAGATCAATTGATTGATAATATACCCGAAGGAGATTTTCAGGTAAAAACACCGGCTCTTATAAAATTACCTAAAGGAGAATATTATCAAAAAGTAGAAACTGCGCGTGGAGAATTGGGTGTATTTATTATAAGTGATGGAAAGAAAAGTCCTTACAGATTCAAATTCAGATCACCGGGTTTTTCAAATTTATCTATTTTGGATAAAATATCACGAGGACATAAAATAGCTGATTTGGTTGCTATTATGTCATCATTGGATTTTGTAATTCCGGATATTGACAGATAAAAATAATATTTTCGATTAAAAAATAATAAATTGAATAATATGTATGATTTTTCAAAAATGACAGGAGCAATTCATGAGTGGTTGAGTTCATTGATGCCATCGATTTTGGTAACAACAATAGAATGGGTACTTATTGGAGTTGTGTTTCTGGCTCTTTTTGCTATTTTGGGATTGGTTTTGGTGATTTTGGAAAGGAAGATTGCCGGATTTTTTCAATTTAGATTAGGTCCTAACAGAGTTGGTCCTTACGGTATGTTTCAAACTGTTGCAGACACGGTTAAATTATTACTAAAGGAATTGGTAAGTACAAATAAAGTTGATAAGTTTCTATATAATGTAGCTCCTTTTTTTGTTATAATTGCACCTTTGATGATAATGGCGGTTATCCCGTATGGATTTGGTCTTACAGCATATGATATTAATGTTGGATTACTATTTGTAATGGCTGTATCTTCAATAGGAGTTGTCGGTATATTGTTAGCAGGGTGGTCAAGTAACAATAAATATTCTTTGATTGGTGCTATGCGAAGCGGAGCGGTAATTATCAGTTATGAGTTGTCAATGGGCTTATCAGCGCTTCTTGCGATAGTATTGCTTGCAGGTTCTTTGAATTTAAATGATATAGTAATGAGTCAACAAGCGGGGTGGTGGTTATTCAGAGGACATATTCCGGCGATAATAGCATTTGTTATATATATAATAACCGGTACGGCGGAAACCAACAGGGTGCCATTTGATCTTACAGAGGCTGAATCTGAATTAGGAGCGGGATATCATGCGGAGTATTCGGGAATAAAATTTGCTTTTTTCTTCCTTTCGGAATTCGTAAATATGTTTATTATATCAGCTTTGGCAGTGACTATTTTCTTAGGAGGTTGGTTGCCTTTTCATATTCCCGGCTGGGAAGGATTCAATAATAGTATGAATTATATACCGGGACCTGTTTGGTTTTTCTTGAAAACAGGAGTTATTATTTTCTTGCTAATGTGGTTTAGGTGGACTTTTCCAAGACTGAGAATAGATCAGATATTGACACTGGAATGGAAATATTTACTACCTATAAGTTTATTAAATCTTGTGTTGATGGCTTTTGTTGTTATGATGGGTTGGGTATTTTAAATAATAATTATTAGAAAAAGAATAAAAATGAACGCAATAATAAATTATTTTTCGGAGGTTTTAAATGGAGGGATATCTTTATTAAAAGGTATGGGTATTACGGGAAAACATTTTGTAAGATCTCCCAAAGAGATTATTACACAGCAATATCCTGAAAATAAGGATACATTGGTATTTGGAGAAAGGTTTAGAGCACAACTTTTTATGGAACATAATGATGAAAATCAAATCAGATGTGATGCTTGTCAAACCTGTGAAACTGTTTGTCCCAATGGTTCTATCGAAGTTGTTTGGCATAGGGAAGCCGATCCGGAAACAGGAAAGAAAAAGAAGGTTTTGGATAAATATGTTTATCACCTTAGTATGTGTACTTTTTGTAATTTATGTGTTTTAGCTTGTCCTACGGAGGCTATAAAGATGAATCAGGAATTTGAAACAGCTGTTTATGATCGTTCCGAATTGACAAAAGTGTTAAATAAACCGGGATCTAAATTTAGCCAGGATTTTGTAGATAAGAGTTTAGAAAAATAATCTTTCGATTTTAAAAAGAAATTTTGATATGGGAGCACAAATAATGTTTTATATTTTAGCAATAATTATACTAGTATTTTCTTTTCTTGCCGTTACAAGCAGTAAAGTAATGAGAGCAACTATGTATCTATTGTTTACGTTGATTGCAACAGGGGGATTGTATTTTTTGATTGATTACAATTTTATGGCTAGTGTTCAATTGATTGTTTATGCAGGAGGAATAGTAGCATTGATTATCTTTGCAGTTATGTTAACGGAGAAAATAGAAGCTAAAATAGCTTTACCGGATAAAACGAAAATGATTTTTGCCGGGTTATTATCAATAGTAGGTTCAATAGTCACTATATATATTCTTCTATCACATCCATTTAAAGAATCATCAAATGATATTGGTCAGACGGTAAGTGTAATTGGTGAAAATTTGCTTAATTATGGAGAGGGAGGTTTTGTTTTACCTTTTGAATTAGTGAGTATTTTATTATTGGCTTCACTGATTGCTGCGATTGTTATAGCTAAAAGAAAATTTGATAATTAATATAATACTTAATAATTATGATACAAGGAGTTGGAATTACACATGTTTTGATAGTATCCACACTTATGTTTTTCATAGGTATATACGGATTTCTTACAAGGAAAAACTTAATTACTATTTTAATAGCGATTGAATTGATATTGAATTCTGTAGCTATAAACTTTATAGTGATAAATAAATATTTGTTTCCGGAAAAAATCAATGGACAGATTTTTTCTTTATTTATTATTGCAGTAGCTGCTGCTGAAGTAGCGATAGCAATTGCTGTAGTAATTGATTTTTACAGAATTAATAAAAGTATTGATGTTGAGCATGGAGAAACCATGAAATATTGATTTAATAAAAAATAAAATTATATAACTATGGATTGGTCATATACAATTTGGATACCATTGTTACCTTTTGTCGGCTTTTTGCTCTTAGGGTTTTATGGCAGGAAATTACCTGCTCCGGTTCCCGGCTGGATAGGTACTATAGGAGTATTTGGAGCATTGGTATTATCATATATTACAGCGTATAATTATTTCTTTGTTGAAAATACTGATATGTTGTTTGAACCTATTAAAGGGTTTGAAATGTTGTGGATGAATTTTACCGATGTATTGCAGTTTAAAATGGGTGTGTTGTTGGATCCTATTTCCGTTATGATGATGGTAGTGGTTTCTACGGTTTCGTTTCTGGTACATTTATATAGCATTGGATATATGAAAGGAGATCCGGGATTTGGAAGATTTTTTGTGTCGTTGTCATTGTTTACATTTGCAATGCTTGGATTAGTTGTGGCAACGAATTTATTTCAGATATATTTCTTTTGGGAACTTGTAGGTGTTTCATCATATCTTTTAATCGGATTTTACTATGAAAAACCTTCTGCGATTTTAGCTTCCAAAAAAGCTTTTATCGTAACCCGTTTTGCCGATTTTTTCTTTCTTATCGGTATATTGATAATTTCTTATTATACTCAGACTTTTGATTTTCTTACTCTTAACGGGATGGACGAAACATCATTTACATCATTGAGTGCATCTAGTTTTATGGGAATGTCTGTTTTAGCCTGGGCATTAACGCTTGCTTTTATAGGAGGGGCGGGAAAGTCTGCAATGTTTCCTTTGCATATTTGGCTTCCTGATGCAATGGAAGGACCTACTCCGGTTTCCGCATTGATTCATGCTGCGACCATGGTTGTTGCAGGAGTGTTTTTAGTTGCCCGTTTATTTCCGATGTATTCACATGTTGATGGGGGTGCGGTATTACATATAGTAGCTTTTGTTGGTGCTTTTTCTTCATTATTTGCAGCAATAATTGCATTAACCCAATTGGACATCAAGAGGGTCTTGGCATTTTCCACAATGTCACAAATCGGTTACATGATGTTGGGTTTAGGAGTTTCAGGATTGGAAGGACATGAAGGATTGGGATATACGGCATCAATGTTTCATTTATTTACTCATGCATTTTTCAAATCGTTATTATTTTTGGGTGCAGGAGCGATTATACATGCTGTTCACAGTAATTATATGACTAAAATGGGAGGATTGAGAAAATATCTTCCTATCACACATATTACATTTTTAATTGCTGCACTTGCGATTTCGGGAATATGGCCATTTGCCGGATTCTTTAGTAAAGATGCTATTTTAGATGCTGCATATATGCATAATAAAATATATTTCTGGGTAGGTTGGTTTGTTGCAGGTTTGACTGCTTTTTATATGTTCAGATTATATTACAGGATATTTTGGTATGAAGACAGGGTGTATAAACATACGCCACATGAAGCACCGGCTACTATGACATATCCATTGATGATATTGGGAGCATTATCATTGTTAGCAGGATTTGTATTTTTTTATGTTTGGCCGTTTGCCGAATATATCGGACCTACAGGAAAACCGTTTCATATGCATATCAATTGGATATTAGCCGGAATTTCTTTAGGGGTTGCTTTAATCGGAATTGTTTTGGCAACAATTATGTATAAGAAAAAGAATGATATTCCGGATAAGGTTTCAAAAGCATTTGGTTTATTTTACAAATGGACTTACGATAAATTTTATTTTGATGAAATATATATGTTTGTAACAAAGAAAATAATGTTTGGAATTATTTCTGCCGGATGGACCTGGTTTGATACTAACATTGTTGACGGTACAATGAATTTAATTGGTAATACTACGGTAAAATCTTCTAATGCTATTAAAAAATTACAATCCGGCAGAATGCAGGATTATGCTTATGCGATAGTGTCAGGAGCGGTTGCTTTGGTTATAATTTTTGTTTATATTTGGACTCATTGACAATATAGAAATATTATGAATATACTAACTTTATTGGTTATTATCCCTGTTTTGACTATTTTGAGCTTGGTTTTTACCAAGAATCACAAACAGGCTAGAGTGCTTTCTGCGATAGGAATGGGCTTTGAATTTGTTGCTTCTTTAGTATTGCTTTGGATGTTTTTCAAAGAAAGAGGAGCAGGAAACACAAATGATTTCTTATTTGATTATAATATTATGTGGTTTAAATCCCTTAATATTCATTTTCATGTAGGAATTGACGGAATTGGTGTTTTAATGATTTTATTGACATCAATTATTACTTTTGCGGGAGTGTTTGCTTCTTGGGAAATGAAAGATCTTGCAAAGGAATTTTTTATATTTCTTATACTTTTAGCAACGGGAGTATTCGGATTTTTTATCGCACAGGATTTATTTACAATGTTTGTGTTTTATGAAATTGCCGTGATTCCGATGTATGTATTGATTGGAATCTGGGGGACAGGGCCAAAAGAGTATTCGGCGATGAAACTTACTTTGATGTTGATGGGAGGTTCTGCATTGTTGCAAGTGGGGTTACTTGGGGTTTATTATTATTCCGGTAATGCTGCAGGTTTACATACTTTTGATATATCCGAATTGTCGCAAATGCAATTTCCTTTTGCTATCCAAAAATTCTTTTTTCCTTTTATTTTTGTTGGATTTGGAGTTCTTGGTGCATTATTTCCATTTCATACCTGGTCTCCTGATGGTCATGCATCGGCCCCTACAGCTGTTTCAATGTTGCATGCAGGTGTGTTGATGAAACTCGGTTCTTATGGAGCATTTAGAGTTGCGATGTATTTGATGCCTGAGGCTGCTTTGTATTTTGCAGATTTATTCCTTGTTCTTACAGGTTTTAGCGTT
>JALSPW010000252.1 GCA_026985735.1 Saprospiraceae bacterium | reverse complement strand
CGGATAGACTTAGCCCATACTTCAATATCGTCTAACGGGAGAATATACCCACAGTTGTTTACAACTTCAGTTAAAGATGTGTCGCTTGAAACCAATACGTTTTTTCCGCTTTGTAAAGCTTCCAAAGCAGGTAATCCGAATCCTTCATAATATGAGGGAAATACAACAAATTCACTTAATTGATATATTTTGGATAAATTTTGATTATTTATATTTTTTAAAAATATCACATTGTTTTCCAAAGAATATTTTTTTATTAATTGGGTTATTTCATGAAGATATTTTTTCCCGTTACCGATTACAACAAGAGGAATTAATTCGTCTTTATTGATAATATTCATTGCTTCAATAATTATTCTCAGGTTTTTTCTCTTAATTATTGAACCTACATAAAGAAAAAATCTTTTGGGTAAATCAAATTTGTTTTTTGTTCTTATTAAAATATCATCGGAATATTTTTTTTCAAAATTGGTGGAAATGGGAAGATAAATAACTTTTATTTTTTCAGGTTTTATTTTATATATCTTTATCAAATCTTTTTTAGTAAATTGGCTTATAGTGATTATTTTATTTGCATTGTTGCATGCGTTTTTTGTTTTGATGTCATATATAATCCTGTCAGGTAATTTATAGTCTTCTTTGACAAATTTGAATATAAGGTCATGTATTGTAACGATTGATTTTATTCCCGATTTTTGTATTCCAACGGGTAATTCGGCACTAAGACCGTGAAAAATGTCGATATTGTCTTTTTTCAGATCTTTGACAATGGAAAAACTACGCCAATATGATTTGCTCAATGATGTACTTTCTCTAATTGTATATTTGGATTCATCGAAAAATTCTTCGGTATCTTTATTGCGAACTGATTTTGGTGTATAGAGGAAATATTGATTTTCCGGGAAATGTTTTTGCAAATTGGAAATGATAGTCCGGCTATAATTTCCAAGACCGGTATAGTTTAAAAATAATCTTTTTGCGTCAAAACCTATTTTCATGCTTAACTGTATATGTATAAGCAAAGATAAATATAAAATTTATTCTGTTGTGGTATCCCTGTATTTCTTTTGCAATCCCTGTAGAAAATTTCTCAATACCTGATCCTGACATTCTCTGTATTGTTTTTGCTTTGGACTTCTGAAAAAAGCACTTAACTCATGTTTGCTTAGATTTTTCCCCGCTAATGAGAGGATTTCCAATATTTCAAAATCTTTTAAATTTAGTGCTATTTTTAATTTTCTTAAGATAATATTATTGTTTAGGTATTCAATTGGTCTTGGTTTTTGTCCGGATTTTTCACCCCTGAAAAGCGAAATTAGTCCATCTAAAAACAAGTTCAATTGCTTGTCTGTCAATTCTACAAAATCCGGATCCGTATCTTTTTTTAGCCAGTTGCTTATTTTTGCTCTGTTCGTATTTAATTTGCCAAGTGCAAAAATATCAATCATTTTGTGGTCATCAAAGTCAAAAGTATATCTCAGTCGTCTTAAAATATGGTTATTTGTCATTGTCTTGTTTTTTCTCTAAAATATCTTTGATAAACTCCGGATTATTTTCTTTAAAATATTCTATACTTTCATTGTATAAATTATTCATATTCTTCCAGTTTTTTAAAGCTAAAAAATATCCTGAAATCATATAAAATACAAAGAGTGCACACATACTTAAAATAAACTTAAAATCAAATTTTTCTTTAAATATATAATAAAAGAAAACAGCCATAAAAACAGTCTGAAAAACCGATGTATAAAATGTTAACATAAGGGTATATTTTTTTTTACCCATTCTAAGATATTTAAAGTATCTTTTCAAAGCT
>JALSPW010000251.1 GCA_026985735.1 Saprospiraceae bacterium | reverse complement strand
CCAGACCGAAAAAAGTAAAAAACAATCTGGCTTCAATGCCTTCCATTACGGCACCATTAGCCATAACAAGAGCAGCCATTACATCTTCAAGATTTCCTTTGGCGCAAATAATACACACTTTTTCCAAAGATTTTTTTTCATTTTTATCCATGATGATTTTTTTATTTATGACTATTTAGTGTCTGACTATAAAACCATTAAAATTTAAGCACTTTATAGACAGACACTATTTAGATATATAGCATTTATTTATTGAAATGCTTTTATCTGTATAGTTTTATTTAATTTATAAAAATAATTTTAAACACAGCTAGACGGTTTTTGTAATCCGGCAAATTTTGATGCCAATTTTAATGGTCCTTTAGGGAATAATTTATAAAATTCTTTAATATTTACAATACCGGATTTACCAACTTTTCTAATAGTTAATGTCTCTCCTTTATTGAATACATCTCTTAGATATTTCAATACTTCCATGTGTTTGTCCGTAAGTTCAATTCCATCTTCTGCTGCAATTGCTTTTGCAATATCTTCATTCCATTGAGAAGAATCGGTTAGATATCCTTCGTCATCTAATTGAACTTTGAGTCCGTTAATATTTAATTCCTTCATGATTTAATAATTTTTTTAGATTAATTAATTTTATAACTACCCGTTTAGCATTCTTTTTTACAGGATAGTTCTAATTCTTTTTTTCAATATTTTTCGACATATTTTTCAAAAATGTAATTCCAAATCCCATAGCTTTTTTCATCTCGGGACTATTGATTTCTTTAATAAATTTCCAGAGAGAATAAGAAGGTATATTTTCCGTTTCGATATTACCGTAAACCTTTATAGCATTATCAACCGATTTAAGCATTTCCGGTTGAGTAATGTCTTTTACGGTATTGATAATAATCATAATATTGTCAGCAAGATCTTTCATGTCTTTTGGGGTCAATCCCGCAATGATATTATCGATGATGGGAAATATATCTTTGATAAATGCAAAATATCCTTTTTGTTCAAAAATTGCCAATTGCTTTGTGAAATCAATGATAGCTTCATTTGCCATTGGGCCTATTTCTTCTACAAGATCAAAGGCCATTTCCAAAGTATTCATCAATATTTTAAAATGTTTAATGTTTCTTGCAAATGAAATCAAAAGATCCGTTACTTCATCAAGATCTATTTCCACTTGCCTTTTATCCAATTCCTCAACTGCAGTATCATAAAAATCTTTACCGATTATCCCGAGGTCTGCGGTCAGGTCTTCAACTACGGATGCATTCAATCTTTGTTGGTTTACATACTCGAGAATAAGGTCTATTTTATTTTCAAGAGCATCTATTCGCGAATTAATATTTTTTTCTTCCATAATCTTTGCTTTAAATTAATTCCTTTTTCTTACCAGCCATGGTCATATTTGCTTCAATGGGCAATTCCCTTCCTTTCAGTAACATGTGCCAATAAATCCACCTGAACATTATTTTTCCATAATGATTGATTTTAGTGTTTTTTAACAATCCGAAAGGCCCTATTCCCGGTAAAGGAAATGTGCCCGGTAGTGGTTCTGTGTCATAGTTAAAGTCTATTAAAGCTCCCTTGCCATAACCGGTTTCAATATAACAATTGGCATGTCCGTCAAATTTGGCTGTCATTGGGCGACCTTCCATAGCGCTAAGTAAATTTTCAGTAAGTATTTCTCCTGCAAAGTGTGCTACGGAACCAGCTTTTGATGTAGGTATATTTGCAGCATCACCAAGAACAAAAATATTTTCAAAATCTTTTGATTGCAAAGTAAATTTATCAGTTCTGACAAAATTCATGTCATCCCCCAATCCACTTCTTTCCACCATGTCATTACCCATATTTACCGGCACAATAGTCAAAACATCAAACGGAATTTCTCTTTCATCATAGGAAATGATTTTTTTATTCTCGTTATCTACTTTCTCCAAATAAAAATCAGGGATAATCTTGATATTCTTTTCTTCAAGCAGTTCACTTAGCATTTTTGTTGCTACCGGTTTGGTAAATGCTCCCGACATAGGGGTTACATAGGTAATATTCACTTTATCCCTAATGCCTTTTTTTGTAAAATATGCTTCTGCTAGGAATACGAATTCAAGAGGTGCAACAGGGCATTTATATGGAACTTCCGATATACATAGTACCAATTCTCCTCCTTCCCAATCCTTGAATTTTTTATGCAAAGCTACTGCTCCTTCCACCGTATAAAAATCAAATATATCTTTGTACCATAATTTGTCTTTTAATCCGGGTGTTTCTTCCGGCCTTGTTTGTGTTCCTGTCGCTATTATTAAAAAGTCATAATTTAGTACTTTACCATTTTCCAAATATACTTTATTGTTTTCTCCTTCTACCCTGTCTATTTTGCTGAAAATAGCATTTGTTCCGGGAGGGAAAAAATCGTATTTCGGTTTAATAACATCTTGTTTTTTGTAAATGCCAAAAGGTATAAACAAAAATCCGGGTTGATAATAATGGGTTTTATATTCATCTACTATCGTTAATTCCCATTCTTCTTTGTCCAAAAGATTATGCAGTTTATTAAGCATCATCGTTCCCGCTGTACCTGCACCAAGTATTACTATTTTTTTCATTTTTTAAAATTTTATTTTATGCAAAAGTATATGGTGGATGACAAAACATATAATAATTTGATATGACATAGTATTCTTTATGATATTTGTCATATATTTACGATGAAAAAATATTTTACCAATGTTGTGTAGCTGTAATAATTGCCATATCAAAACGATTTTTTATGAAACTCTGATAAGTAATCAATTAGATGGGTTTTGTGAAGCAAGAACCGAGCTGGTACTCTCCAAAGGAGTTACTTTCATTCGCCAAGGTGATGAAATAAAAAGTTTTAAATATTTAAAAGAAGGGTTGATAAAATTACATAAAGTAGATGAAACAGGAAAAACACAGATAATCAGTTTTGGTAAACCAATGGATTTTGTTAGTATTCATAATATCTTTGCTGAAAAAACCTATAGTTATTCCGTTACGACACTGGAAAAAAGTATTATATGTATTTTTGATCTTAATATTATCAATAATTTAGTCAAAACTAACGGAGAATTTGCTAGAAAAATCATACAAACTACAACAAGATCTGCTAATAATATAATTTCTAATTCCCTGGATATGCTCGGCAGGTCAATGTATGGTAAAATAGCAAGAGTTTTATTGTTTTTTCAGGAAGAAATATATTTTACTTATGGTTTTGATTTGCCTGTTTCCAGAAAAGAAATAGCTCAATATACTGGACTTTCTATAGAAACAGTGATAAGAGTAATTTCGGAATTCAGAAAAGACGGACTGATAAAAGTCTATGGAAAAAGAATAGAAATAATTGACAAAAAAGGTCTTAAAGCAATATATGAATATAGCAAATGAAGTCGATAATTTCATAACAATTACCCTATACTCATATATAACAGAAAAATATTTTTCATTTGTATTTACAATTAAATTACCTGTTAAACTTTAAACTTTGACATTTATACTTTTCTTTATAAGGAGGTCAGTTGTTCTGAAATTACATATCACTCAGGTAGAATCATAATGGCTAAAAATATCTTCTATTATTTCATTGATCAAGTCTGTTTCATACCCCTTTGCATAAGCATAGGAAAACAACTTTTGCTTTCTTTCATAGATATTTTTTGCTTTGATTGTTTTATTTTTTACTTCCAATAAATGCAGAAGAGCCATTTTATATTCCGTTTCCGTTATCTCTTCAAGTGATTTTTGTATTAAATATGCAGAAATATTTCTTTTTTTTAATTCATTTAATATTCTGTTTTTCCCCCATTTGTTTATTCTGTGTTTTCCCCGTACATAAGCAAGTGCAAATCTTTGTTCATTCAGATAATTTTCATTTATAAGTTCGGAAATAATTTCATTTGCCAATTCTTCATCTGCTTTCAGTTGATGTAGTTTCTTATTGACATCAAAATGACATCTTTCTTGGTAAGCACAATATTTTTTAAGCTTTTTAAGAAATTTTTTTTTGAGAATATCCCGGTATGTAAAAATATCATCGTTCATTTGATTGCAAATATTGAAATATTTTTTAAAAAAAACTATTTTTGTGTAAAAATAAATTAATGGCTCTCTATATTATTCCAACTCCCATTACTGAAAACATTTTGGATACGATACCTGAAAATGTAATTGACATAATGCATTCTATCAATTTTTTTATTGTCGAAAGAACCAGGACGGCAAGAAGATATATAAAGGCCTCCGGATATAAAGATAAGATTGATGACTTGATATTTTTTGAACTTGATAAAAGAAATCCTCATGATATTCCCGATGATTTTTTGAAACCGGCTCTTGAAGGAAATGATATGGGATTAATGTCTGAAGCAGGTATGCCGGGAATCGCCGATCCGGGAGCATTGGTAATTGCCAAAGCTCATGAATTAGGTATTGAAGTTAAGCCCTTAACAGGACCTTCTTCTATTTTTTTAGCTCTTGCTGCATCCGGTATGAATGGACAAAACTTTACGTTTGACGGATATTTACCGGTAAAACTACCGGAACTTAAGAAAAAACTCCGTTATATAGAAAAAGATATACTTTCCAATAAAGTTAGTCATATTTTTATTGAAACCCCCTATCGTAACAACAGGTTGATTGAAACAATAATCAATTTTGTAAATGATAAAATAAAATTGTGTGTCGCTTCTGAAATTACCGGAAGTCAGGAGTTTATCCAAACCAAAACTATTGCCAAATGGAAAAAACATACAATTCCGGATTTTAATAAAAAAACCTGTATTTTTTTACTGGGGAATTAGTGTTTTTTCTGTTTTCTGCATTGGGACGACGAATAGCTAAGCATTGGAAATGTTTGGGACTCAGAGCTTTATTTTATATAATCAGCATATTGGTATTGGTAGCAGTTTGGTATCAAAAGCGATAATAAGCATTAAGACTCAGAGAGAAAGCATTTAAATTTAAAAAGTTGTAATTATATTTTTTAGTACTAAAAAAATATGATGCTTCAAGAGATGAACCGAATTTCCTATTAAAGCTATAATTTACACCTGTTTTAAACCAATAGTTGGTATAGTCCATCGGTTTTTTTAAAGACTGGGTTATTTTGAATTCTTCAAATGTATTAATATCATGAAATTCATATTTTATAAGATTGCTAACATAATATTTTAAAGCCCAACCCATACCTATATATGGGTTAAAAATTCTGTTATGTCTAATATGATATTCTAATCCTATAGGGACTAAGAAATAATTTTGATCAAAATATATACCGTCATAAATATCTTTATTATTGGGTTTTGGAGGGAAATCATATTCTCCAATATTAGCGGATTTAAATTCTCCATGATAACTTATCCACCTTACTCCTATAGTGAATTTTGTGCCGTTGTGGAATAAAACCTTACCGTTCAATCCTGTATAAATACTCATTTCAGGTTTTGAAAATACCATTGATAATAATCCTCCACCCATAGATTCAATCTCAAATCCTGCAGGTTCGAAACCTGTAAAGAATTTTTTTAGTTTAAAATCAAGAGATTTTCTTTTCATTAACTCTTCTTTTGCTAGATTATTTAGCCATTGTAAATAAAGAAAAAAGGAAGTGTCGAAATGTCTATTGTAGGTAAGAAAATATGTTTTTAATGATAATTTGGCTATATTATTCCACTTATCATGGGTTTTACTACCGGAGTTATCCATGATGTTTTTATTTGAATAAATATTACTACTGGTATTATTGTTTGGAAAAAAATTAGTTGATAAAAAGGATGGCTGAATATAGCGGTAATAATTAAAATTAAATTTATTATTTATATTTGAAAAATGACTGTTAAAATAATGAGGAAAAGGCACTAATGAGGAAAAGTGTACAAGATTTCCATAAACAAAATCATTATTGTTTTCATTGTTTACCTTATCATAAAAGTTTTTTTCATAAAATGTATCATGAATATAAATTATTTTTTCTTTATAAACAGTATCGTTTTTTAAAATGAAATCTTTTTTAGTTATATTGTTTAATGCTTTTGATGTACTATGTGAAATTGATTTATGTTTGTTGTTTTCATAAATAAAATTGTTTAATAAAAAACCGGATACAAAAAAAAGTGCAGATATTATAATTGCAAATACCCATAACACCCGGAGTTTTTTATTATTCTCCAATTTAAACTTTGCAATAGCCAGCGGTTTGTCGCTATATTTAAATTTTGGAGGGTTTGAAAGTTTTTCTTTTATTCTATGTTCAAAAGAGTCGTACATCGTTTATAGTAAAATTCTATTCATCAAAATATTTTAATTTAGTAAAAATTTCTTTTAATTTTCTTTTTGCTTTTGTCAAATTTGATTTGGAAGTCCCTTCTTTGATTTTTAGTATTTTAGCAATTTCTTTATGTTTATATCCATCTATTACATATAAATTAAAAACCATCCTGTATCGTGGACTTAATTGTTGAATAGCTTCCATATATTTACAGTAATCCATATCTTTATTATCAGTTGCTTTGCACAAGTAGGAAACATCAGTCACTTCTTTTTCAGAAAAGTTTATTTTCTTATGTTTTCTTATATAATCAATTGCAGTGTTCACAATAATTCTATGAAACCAATTATAAAAATCCTTTTTCTCATTATATATATCTATTTTTTTAAAAATTTTATAATAAGACTCCGCTAAAACATCTTCAGCATCTTGTTTATTTGTCATATATCTGGTAACAATACCCATAGCACGATTATATGTAAGATTATACAACTCAAACTGTGATTTACTATCACTGTTTTTACAAAGTTTAATAATTTTCAATAATCTATCTTTATCTGTCATTATTATATACGGAAATTTTTAAATTAAAGATGCTTTAGTATGTAAAAAAGATTTTTTTAATAAAAATATAATATAAATTGTAATTAATTTTTAAAATTATTTATCTCCATCCGGATGGCATTTAAAACATGCTTGACTCTCATAAACATAACCGCTTTCTTCATCATGCTCCTCATCCATTTTTGATTTTTCATGCTCGTGACAATCTATACAAGTAAATACTGAATAGTTACCGGGGTCAATATGACAATCTGTACATAAAGTCCATTCTCCCTCATGTTTACCTGAATAAACAGGAAAGGAATTTTCATCATGTTCTTTATATTCCGCCGGTGCCCAACCGGGATCAATAGTATGACATTCTGTACATTCCTTTGAAAATGAACTTGAAACATGATCCGGATTTGAAGCTTTTTCATAATTATCAATATGGCAGGATACACAATCTGCAGATAGATTTTGGTAATTTCCGTCTGTATGACATGTGAAACAATCTGAAAAAGCATGTCCTTTCTCCAATGGGAAAAAATCATGAGATATTAGCCAGGTTGTTGCATTTATATCATGACATTGATTGCAATCCAAAGGAAAATTTTCCTCGGCATGATTAGGCTCTAATACAGATTGATAATTAACTGCATGACATGAATAACAATCAACAGGTAACGGTTCAAAAACCAACTCGACACTTGAGTTGTGGCATAACCGGCAGTCCAAACCAATATGTGCATCAGTAAAAGGAAATCCAGCTATCTCATGCATTGACTGAATGTCATTTATCAACCAATCATCTTCAGAATGACAATTATTGCATTGCATTGATAATGTGTTTTTGTGTATATCTGTATGGCAATCTACACATTCATTTTTGACATTTGACAAAATCAGAGACCTGTGACATTCTCTACAATCAACTAATCTATGTCTTCCATATAATGAAAACGAGGTTGAATTATGATCAAATTCTATATTTCTAAAATCCACATTCCATGAATCCGAAGTGTGGCATTGAGCACAATCAATTTTCATGTCTTTTCCATGAGGATTTTGACTGAAAATTACTACCGGAAAAAATATTAAAACAAATATTATTTGTGACAATCTATACATTTTATTTTTCCATTTTTATAAACAATATATTCTTCTTTTGCTTTTTTATCAATACTATGACATTTATCGCATGAGA
>JALSPW010000250.1 GCA_026985735.1 Saprospiraceae bacterium | reverse complement strand
CAAATAGATATTACTTTTCTTTATCTTTCAAAAAAGGAAACTGTTTTCTATAATCCATAAGTTTATCTTTTGAAAACACAGCATTCACAATCCCTTCAATATTTCCCAATTCTGCCAACAAATTACCATCAAAATCATATATTGAAGAATCTCCCGAATATGTGATATTTCTACCATCAACTCCTATTCTGTTTATTCCTGCAAAATATGACTGATTTTCTATGGCTCTGGATCTTAAAAATGTTTTCCAATGTTTGGCTCTTATTTGCGGCCAACTTGCAACATTGATTATAATATCATAATTTATATCATTTTTCAACCATTCCGGAAAACGCAGATCATAGCAAATAGAAGGGAAAATTCTCCAGCCTTTATATTCAAATACTTTTCTTTCCTCGCCATTTTTATAAAACTTAGCTTCCCCACCCGGAGTAAATAAATATTTTTTATCATAAAAATTGATTTCTCCTCCAGAATCAACCCAAATAAATCTATTGCGATATTCTTCACCATCGTAGATAATCAAACTTCCGGCAATAACTTTATTCAATGATCGTGAAATATTTTTCATCCAAGAAACAGAATTGCCTTTCATTGTTTCTGCAAGTTTTTTGGAATTCATACTAAATCCGGTGGTAAACATTTCAGGCAAAAAGATAACATCCGTATCCGAAGAAATATCACTGATCAGATATTCCAGTTTTTTGAAATTAGCCTTTTTATCTTCCCAGACAATATCAAATTGAATACCCGAAATAATGATATTATTAATCATATTTGCTTGTTGATAAATTCTGCAAATTCCAATATTTGCATTTTCCCAATATCCCCTTCACCTTGTTTTCTAACTGAAACCAAATTATCTTGTACTTCTTTTTCACCGACAATAAGCATATATGGAATTTTTTTCAATTCGGTATCTCTGATTTTCCTACCAACAGATTCAGTCCTGTTATCAATACTTCCTCTAAGTCCTGCAGATTTTAATTCGCTTAAGACTTTATTTGCATAATCCAGATAAAGATCGCTCACAGGCAATACTTTGAATTGTTCAGGAGTTAGCCATAATGGAAATTTACCTTCGGAATGTTCTATCAGTACCCCTACGAATCTTTCCATTGAACCAAATGGAGCCCTGTGAATCATAACCGGACGGTGCTTTTGATTGTCTGCTCCGATATATTCAAGATTAAATCTTTCAGGTAAATTGTAATCAACTTGTATGGTTCCCAATTGCCAAGATCTACCGAGTGCATCCTTTACCATAAAATCCAATTTTGGACCGTAAAAAGCAGCTTCACCCAATTCGGTAGTCGTTTCAAGACCGATTTCTTTTGTAGCGTCTATAATAGCTTTTTCGGCTTTATCCCAATTATCATCACTTCCTATATATTTTTCTTTATTTTCAGGATCCCTTAAGGATATTTGTGCAGTATACTTCTCAAAACCCAATTTACTTAAAACTTTTTTCGTAAGTTCCAATACTGCAAGAAATTCATCTTTCAATTGGTCGGGAGTACAAAATATATGAGCATCATCCTGCGTAAATCCTCTAACTCTTGTCAATCCATGCAATTCTCCGCTTTGCTCATATCTATATACTGTCCCGAATTCCGCTATTCTGATTGGCAATTCTTTGTATGAATGAGGTTTATGATTAAAAATTTCACAGTGATGAGGACAATTCATAGGTTTTAATAAAAATTCTTCTCCTTCTCTCGGTGTATGTATAGGTTGAAAACTATCTTGACCATACTTTTCATAATGTCCCGAAGTCACATAAAGATCTTTTTTGCCGAGATGCGGTGTGATTACTTGTACGTAACCGGCTTCTTCCTGTTCTTTAACAAGAAACTCTTCTAATCTCTTTCTCAATAATGTCCCGTTTGGTAACCAAATCGGCAGCCCTGCTCCCACCTTGTCCGAGAACATAAAAAGTTCCAATTCGGCACCTAATTTTCGATGATCTCTCTTTTTAGCTTCTTCAAGAAGATCCAGGTATTCTTTAAGTTCTTTCTTTTGAGGAAATGTAATACCGTAAATCCTGGTCATCATTTTTCTTTTTTCATCTCCACGCCAATAAGCTCCAGCAATATTAAGAAGTTTTACCGCTTTTATTGGCTTTGTATCCGGTAAATGAGGTCCTCGACAAAGGTCAACAAAATCACCTGTTTGATAAAAGGTAATCTCTCCATCTTTCAAATCTTGAATGAGTTCTATTTTATATTCATCTCCCTTTTCGGTAAAATAATCCAATGCCTCTTTTTTAGATACTTCCTTTCTGGTATAGCTTTGCTTTTTCTTAGCAAGTTCTATCATCTTTTTCTCTACTTTCTTAAGATCCTCTTTAGTAAATTCATAATCTCCAAAGTCCACATCATAATAAAATCCATTCTCGATATCCGGACCAATACCGAATTTTATACCGGGATACAATTCTTCCAATGCTTCGGCCATAAGATGAGCCGATGAATGCCAATATGTAGATTTACCCTCTTTGTCTTTCCAAGTATATAAAACCAAATCTGCATCTTCTTCGATTGGTAAAAGAGCATCTTTCACTTTACCATTTACACCGGCAGCCAATACATTTCTTGCCAATCCTTCGCTTATTCCTTTGGCTATTTCCAAAGGCGTGATTCCTTTATCAAATTTTTTAACTGTCCCGTCAGGAAATTTTATATTGATCATAATAATAATTTTTATACTAAAAGGTATAGTGATTTTTGAAAATTGTCTATTATTAAACAACAATTTATATAATAAAAAGCGCAAAAGTAAATATAAATGTTGATAATAACAATGAACTTACTAATAAACTGTTTTATAACTAATCATATTTTTAAACAATACGTTCACAGTTCACATGTTTTTGTCAACCATTTTTATGAGACCTCATCCTTTGAACTTTTGCCTTTGAACTTTTCTAACCAAGCTACCTCCCAGCCTCCTGTTTCTCCGCACGCTCCGAAACCGAAATAGCTCCATCCCGCACTTCCCCCAAATCCAATAAATCAATCTCTTCTATCCAATTCGTAATTCGTAATTTTTAATTCGTAATTCACCATTCATAATTCACCATTCATAATTCATAATTCATAATTCGTAATTCACCATTCATAATTCACCATTAATCCCTTTTATCTTCCAAACTTTTGAACTTTAAACTTTGAACTTTTGCCTTTGAACTTTTGCCTTTGAACTTTATACTTTAAACCTCTATCTAATCTCACAATATAACAATTGCTCTCCGGCTATATATCCTTCAAGAATATCCGTTTTTTCAACCTTTCCAACACCTGCCGGAGTACCTGTAAATATCAAATCTCCTGCTTGAAGTTTAAAGAATTTTGATATATACAAGATTATTTCATCAACTGAAAATATCATATCTTTGCTATTTCCGGATTGGACTGTTTTTTCGTTTTTTTTCAATGTAAAGAGAATATCGTTCTGTTTCATTCTGTCTGTGTAATCAATCCAATCTCCTACTGCAGCTGAAAAATCAAATCCTTTGGCTATCTCCCACGGATGTCCTTTTCCCTTAAGTTTTTTTTGAATGTCTCTGGCGGTAAAATCCAATCCAATCGTAATTTGATTGTAATAGGATTTTATGAATTTCGGATCTATATGTTTTCCGTTTTTTGCTATCTTCACCACTAATTCTGCTTCATAATGGATCTCATTGGAAAATTCCGGTATATAAAACGGCTTACCATTCCTCAACAAAGCAGTTGGAGGCTTCATAAAAATCATAGGCTCGGAAGGTACCGGATTATTCAATTCTTTGGCATGATCAATATAATTTCTTCCGATACAAAATATTTTCATAATTAACAGTTTTTATAATTACACATTCAGCCCGTTTCCATTTCTATACTCTCCTGAAACTTAATATACCACAGTATTTATTTCATCAGCTTCTTCAACATTTGTGCAGCATCCTCATATTCAGGATTGATTTTCAGAGCCTGTTCAAAATCCGCTTTAGCTTTTTTGTTTTCGTGATTGAGATAATGGACCAATCCTCTGAAATAATAAGCTTTAGGATTGGTTTTATCAATATTAACCATAATATTAAAATTTTCAAAAGCTTGCTTTAAAGAATCCTGCTTTAAATAGATAATTCCCGTATTCAAATATGCTGAACTATATGTTGGATTAAATCCTATGATTTTTCTATATGTTTTAATTGCTTTTTCAATATCATTATGATTTTGATAGTAAAAAGCCAAATGATGATATGCTTCAATATTAGTGGTATCAACAAGTATAGCATTTTTATAATAGGTTATTGCCATACTATCATTCTGCTCTTCTGCTATTTGACCTAATTCCAACCAGGCATCAATATGCTCAGGATTGTTTTCAACGGCTGTAAGGAAACTGTTTCTTGCTTTTGCCAATTGTTTTAATTCCTTAAAATTCACCCCGAGCATAAAATAGGCTTCGGGATTATTTGGAGAAAAATACAAAATACTATTTATCGTCGCTATGGATTTATCATATTGCTTTACAATAAAATATATCTCGGATAATTTTAAAAGACTCGGTATTCTTTCCGGATATATAGAAATAACTTTTTCCATGGTCCTGATAGAATATCTGGATTGAGCATTATCCAGATACATGTCGGCAAGCAAGTGATAATTTTGAGGATTCAAAGAGTCTTTTGATATTACTTTTTTCATATCCTCAATAGCTTCATCCAATTTATCGTTATGATACAAGTATTTTGCTCTTTCTTTTAACAAATTAATATCTTCAGGATGTTTTTTCAATAACGAATTGATTTGTTCCAATGTCGGATCATCAGGAAGATTCCCTGATTTTCTATTATCCGAATCATTTTTACATGAAAATAAAATCAAAAAAGAAACTATTAACAACATTATATATTTTCGTGTCATCTGTTAATTATTTTATGAAAATCTCTACTAATATTTCGTTATTTATCAAAAAAATAAAGCAATACCTTCAATCCATTTACGACTTGTAACTAACCGGTGATTAGCCTGCAACCAACACTAAGCAGTAATTCGTAATTTTTTATTTATTCTTCACCATTCCCTCTCTTATATTTAAACTTTGAACTTTGAACTTTATACTTTGAACTTTAAAACTTCACTATTTTAACGAATTTTAAAAATATATGTTTAATAAACGAAAAATATATTCAAAACTTTATTAATTTGCACTAAAATTGTTAAAACTATTCAGATAAAGTGCTTTTAATGTGCAAAAAGAGAATTTTCAACCAAAACGATTCCATCTGAGTAGTTACAAATTACAAAGATAAATATAATTCCGTATGAGGCAAATAACTCTGATTGTAGTATTTCTGATTTTAACATTTCAAAATGTTTATTCACAAGATTCACCCGATATTGAATTGAGAGCCGTATGGTTTACTACGGTGTCCAATCTTGATTGGCCATCTTCTCATGATAAAGGTGATGTTGAAGCACAAAAAGCCTCCTTCATAAAATTAATTGAATCAATAAGGGAAATAAATATAAATACTATTTTTTTTCAAGTCAGAACCGAATGCGATGCATTTTATGAATCTGACTATGAACCTTGGTCTCGATACTTAACAGGAATACAAGGTAAATATCCCGGTTATGATCCTTTGGAGTTTGCAATAGAAGAATGTCATAAGAGGGGAATGGAAATCCATGCATGGTTGAATCCTTATCGTGTAAATGTATCAAATTATGACGGAGGCAATTATTATGCGGACAATTCCGTCTATCGCAAACATCCGGACTGGATACTAACTTATGCAAACGGGAAAAAGATACTAAATCCCGGCTTGCCGGAAGTTCAAAATTACATAAAAAAAATAGCGGGTGATATTCTTAATAAATATGATATTGACGGAATCCATTTTGATGATTATTTTTATTCATACAATGGTACCCCGGAAGAGCTGGATGCGGCTACCTTCATTCAATATGGTAGTGAATATGCGAATATCGGTGATTTTAGAAGGGCAAGTATAAATAAAATGGTTAAGAATGTGATGGATACCATCAATGCCGTGAAACCATATGTGAGGTTTGGTATCAGTCCATTCGGGATATATGGGAATGGTCAAAATCCTCCCGGAATTTATGGACTTGATGCCTACAATACTATTTATTGTGACCCGCTTGCCTGGTTAAATGAAGGTACGGTTGATTATATTAATCCCCAATTATATTGGCCTACGGGAGGAAGTCAGGATTTTGGGAAATTGCTTCCTTGGTGGGCAAATCATGCATTGGAAAATAACAGGGATATTTTTGCAGGACATGCTATATACCGGTTGGATAGCTATCCCGAATCATCTTATATGGACTTTGCCCAACCAATCCACGAATACAAAGAATATTTTAATTTTTCCAATGCGGAATTATTGAGAGCTGCAGATTGGAGTCTTGAAGAAATCGTAAGACAAATAAATATAGTACGGCAAAACTCTGAGGAAAACGCCCTTGGAAGCGTGTTTTTTCGCACGAAAGATTTTGACAGGGTGCATGGTTTGAAAGACTATTTATACAATCATGTTTATAAGCACAAAAGTTTATTGCCGGAACAATTTTGGAAGCAAAGTCCAATTCCTGAAACGGTTACAAATATACGATTTGAAAATGTACCGGGAGAATCATATTACAAAATAGTGTGGAACAACGGTGATACATTGAGCCGGTATGCAATATACATTGTTGATAGTAACAGGATAGATTATACCAAAAGTGAAAATCTGATTGATGTGTCATTTAATAATTTCTATATACCCAATACCGATACAGTGTTGGAAAACCCTTATATAGGAATAGTTAAGATTAACAGATTCTGGAAAAAAGGTAATCCCAGTCAATTATTTGAAATTCCGAAACCTGAAAAACCAATACTTGTAACACCGGTCAATAATTATAAAAATATGACTGTTTCAGGAGTATTTTCATGGAGAATATCACAAAATGGTGTTTCTTATCAAATTGATTTTTCTACGGAAAATGATTTCTCCACAATATATGATTCTTATGCATCCAAAGATACATTTTTGATTGTGAAAAATCTGAATTTAAACGGAGAGACAACATATTATTGGAGAGTAAGGGCAATAAACATAGCAGGATACAGTGATTATTCGGAAGTAAGAAAAGTAACAACCGGTTATCCTGCAACTCCGGAAATCATATATCCTGAAAATAATGAATATAAAGTTTCTCTGAAACCAAAGTTTCAATTTAATATAACGGAAAATACTGATTCTCTGCAATTGCAACTTACCAAAGGAGGCTCGCAATTCAATATCATCAATATGATTATAGATACGACCTTTGTAAAAAATAATACTTTTATTCCTATTGATAATTTATACAAATACACAACATATTATTTCAGAATAAGAGCGATAAACCAATTTGGGCAAGGCGTTTGGTCAAATATTTTTAAATTTAAGACTTTGTATCCTCCACCGGCAGTAACAAAAATCATATATCCTCAAAACAATACGGTATTTAACGAAAATGTGGAAAAAGTAGATTTTATATGGAATAAAGAGGAAGAAGCGTCTTCATATAAATTCCAGATTTCGGAAAATCAGGATTTTTCATCAATTTTAAAAGATGTGGATATTTATAACGGAGAAAAATATTCTTATCTTTATCCTCAAAAAAAGAAATGGTTATATGCCAGAGTAGCTGGAAAAAATATAGGCGGATTTGCTCCGTGGTCTGAAGATGTCCGGTTTATTTTGGATAATAGCATCGGAACAAAAGAAATAGCATCATCAAAAGAAAAAATAATATTATATCCCAATCCTTTTAAAGATAAAATATATATTGATATAAAAAATCATACGGGACAGACACCGGTAATCATCTCCATTTTTGACAACACGGGAAAAAAAATTGATGAAAAAAATATTATACAAATGTCTGAAAATGACATATTCGGTATTGAATTAAAACAAATGATATGTTCGCCTTGTTTTATACGTGTAACGACTAATAAATACTCAAAAACATTTAAAGTTTACAAAATTACATCACCATAACAATTAAAAACAAATAATATGGAATCAATCTTGGCACATACACATTCGGGAATCAGGTGGATATTGATATTGATGTTTATTTTTGTTTTAATAAAAAATCATAATAATCCGGCTGAAGATCCACGAAAAAAAATAGATTGGCCTTTATATACTTTGATTTTATTTTCGCTTCAAATTATCATGGGTTTGATATTATATTTTATGAGCCATAATGTCAGTTTTGAACCGGGATTTATGAAAGATGCCAGATTGAGGTTTTTTACAATCGAGCATTTGACCGGAATGATCATTGCATTTGTGGTGATGCTTACCGGATATATCAAAAGTCGCAGGACGATTATGTCAAGATGGAATAAAATAATAAAAACTTATTACTTAATAGCTTTTTTGATTATTTTGCTTAGTATTCCATGGCCTTTCAGAGGTTTTGGGACTCCATGGTTTTAGAATAAAAATAAGTAAATTCCTCAAATACTTTTTCGGGATTTAGTTCTGTCAAACAATCCAAATCATTGCAATCTTTCGGACTTTTGACTCTACGCGTATTTGTACCTATCCATCCATGGCATGGTCTGCAAAACAAATCTTTATAAATAACAGCATGTTTTCCCGGATCAAATTGATTATAACCAATAAATTTTTCACTTGAAGCACCCAAAATTATAAATGACGGAATATTATAAGCAACGGAAAGATGCATAAAAGCGCTGTCAAGTCCTATATACAGATTCGAATTATATAAAATAATACTTGCTTCGACCAAAGAGGTTTTCCCGATCATATTGTACAGATTACTATTATTGATTTTGTCAGTCACCCTTTTACCCGATTTTATCTCATTTTTGTCACCGAGCAAAACAATTATAATATTTTCATAAGTATTTAATATTTTTTTTAAAAATACTATCCAATACTCTATTGGCCAGTTTTTAAATTTGGTTTTATTATTTCCCGATGAGATTTGAACTGTGAATATTTTTTTATTTAGACTTTTTAATTTATTCACAAACTCTTTTATTGGATTTATAATATTTAATTTCATTAAATCAAGTGAGAAATTGTCGCTTCCTATGGATTGATCTATCATTTTGGCATGCAAAACTACTGCATGTATATTATTATAAGGTTTCATATAGTTAATTCGGGGAATAAAAACTTTATTTTTTCTATATGCAAAAGATTTTTTAGATATGATGGAAGCCAGGAATAAATTTTTTACGGACGAACTGCTGTAATCCAGATAAGATTTATCAAAGTTATTTAAATATTTCAAAGCAAAAAGTCCTGTTTTTTTATTTCTAATGTCAATAATGTTATCATTTGGAAAATTGTTGAATTCCAAAAATTCAGGGGTAATAAACGGAGAAGTCAAGATAATTGAAATATGATTTTGATTGTTTCTTTTCAATAATTTTAACAACGGAACCAACATCACGGCATTGCCTATACCGGATGAAAAAAAAACCGCTATTTTCTTTTTCTCTCTCATCGTATTTGCAAATATGATAAAAATATTTGTAAATTTGGCATTTAATAAATATGAATAAAAACGATAACATACTCTTTTCCATCATTATTCCCACATTCAATAGAGCGGGAATAATCGGAAGAGCTATCGAAAGTGTCCTCGCCCAGACTTATCCTTATTGGGAACTCATAGTCATTGATGATGGCTCGACTGATAACACCCGTGAAATAGTACAAAAATATAAAGATAAAAGGATAAAATATTTTTATCAGGAGAATAAGGAATTGAATGGTGCAAGAAATAAAGGGGTGGAATTATCATTAGGTGAATATATCGGATTTTTAGATGATGATGATGAATATATGGAAAATCATCTGGAGAATTTTAAAAATGCAATTATTAATTCCGGTAATAAAATAGGTATTTATAAATCCGGTTTGTTATTGAAAATAAGAGACAAATTAATTAAAACGGAAAATTATAATAATAAAAAACATAAAAATCCTGTCAATTATATATTATTTGGAGAGACCAATCTTTTACCTTTGATTTTTCATAAAAAAATTTTTTTAAATCTGAAATTTAATACAGATTGTATATTATTTGATGATCATAACTTTTTAATAAAAGCAGTGCTAGAATACCCGTTTATTGAAACAAATACTTATACTTGTATATATATCAAGCATCCTGAAGCCCGGACTATAATGTATTTTAAAGAAAAAAACAAATTGGATAATTTACTCAACTGTGTTGAAGAATTGTTCAATACAAAAGGTGAAGAAATTGAATTATCAACACATAAGCATATAAAATCCGAATTAAATTCAACATTTTATTTAAATTTTGCGCATAAATCAATAAATTATAAAAATTATTTTCAATCTTTAAAGTATATTGCCAAAGCATTGAAAACATACCGGAATCCTAAAATTATAAAGAGGTCAATAATCGTTATAATAAGACTTGTTTATCGAATCATAATAAAAATTAAATGAATCTAAAAGAACAAGACATATTATTTTCAATAATTATACCTACATACAACCGTTCCGGTATGATAGGAAAAGCAATAGAAAGCGTATTGGCTCAGACATATTCTCACTGGGAACTGATAATTATTGATGATGGATCTACCGACAATACACGGGAAATAGCAAAACGATATAATGATAAACGAATAAAATATTATTATCAGAAGAATAAAGGTAAAAGTGCAGCAAGGAACAAAGGCATTGAAATGTCAAAAGGAGATTATCTTGCATTCTTGGATGATGATGATTATTATTTGAATGATTTTTTATTTTCATTTTATAAAAAAATCAAAGATAATAACTTTAAAAAAGCATTATATATGTGCGATGTGATTGAGGAAGAAGAAAGTGGAGAAAAAATTTATTTTAGTAAAAATATGAAATATATTGATAATCCTCCTTTATTTCTATGGATTAATAGTACTAATTATTTACCGTTTGTTACCCATAGAGATGCATTTCAGCATAATATTTTTGATATTAGATTTCCATTAGGACAAGATTTTCATTTGTTAATACGTATTGCTATGAATATGCCTTTATATTACATACCAAAGATTTTATGTGTCATATATAATCATAAAAACCGTTCTGTTGTTAGAGCATATAAAGAAAATTATAATGAAAAAATTAATAATCTTAATTTCTTAGAAGATTTGATACAAAATCATTTTTTAGAACTTAACAGATTTATACCTTCACGGTATATTTTTGACAAATATAATAAGATAGCGTATTTTTATGGTAGTACGGCTCTAAGAAAAAGAAGTATAAAATATGCTCTAAAAATGATGAAAAACATTAATTGGCAGGGTACTAAATTCAAAGTAATTTATTATAAGTTATCTCTTTTAATACGTTCGTTATATTATGGTATTTTTTAATAAAACTCAATCATGACTATCAAACGACAAAAAAATCTATCAAACAATGCCAAGGTTATATGGCTTACCGGACTTTCGGGTTCAGGAAAAACCACAATTGCAAATCATTTAAAAGAAAAAATATTAAATTCGGGGTATGCGGTACAGGTATTGGACGGAGATGTTTTAAGAACGGGGTTGAACAGGGATTTGGGATTTACCATAAAAGACAGGATGGAAAATATAAGAAGGGTAGCGGAAGTGGCTAAACTAATAAATGATATGGGAATTTTCACTATCACAAGTTTTATAAGCCCAACAAAGGAAATGCGAAATATGGCTAAAACAATTATAGGAGTTGATAAATTTATTGAAGTTTTTGTAAGCACACCTTTGGAAATATGTATTAAAAGGGATGTAAAAGGGCTTTATAAAAAAGCTATAAATGGAGAAATACCCCACTTTACCGGAATAAGTTCTCCATACGAAGTACCGGAAAATCCGGATATTGAAATAAAAACTTTAGAATCTGATATAGAAGAATCAGTAAATATTATCTTTGATTATTTATTTAAGTAAATGCCATAGGAATGAATTATATTTTGGATTATTTGGAAGAATTGGAAGCAGAGGCTATATATATATTAAGAGAAGTGTATGAGCAATTCGAAAATTCTTGTTTAATGTTTTCGGGTGGTAAAGATTCCATTGTTCTGATACATTTGGCAAAAAAAGCTTTTTATCCTACTAAGATTCCATTCAAAATCCTCCATATTGATTCCGGACATAATTTTCATGAAATTATCGAATTTAGAGAAAAATTAATTAAGAATGAAAATTTGGATTTAATCGTTGCATCAGTAGAGGATTATGCAAGAATAAATGATTATAGTGAAAAAGAATTTCCTGATAGAAACAGATTGCAGATTCCCGTGCTTCTTGATATTATCAAAAAAGAAAATTTTGATGCTGCCATAGGCGGAGGAAGAAGAGATGAAGAAAAAGCCAGAGCAAAAGAACGGGTTTTTTCTCACAGGAATATCAGAGGACAGTGGGACCCTGAAAACCAAAGACCGGAATTGTGGAATATTTATAACGGTAATAAAAAAGAAAAAGAACATTTTAGAATTTTTCCTTTGAGTAATTGGACGGAATTAGATATATGGCATTATATCAAAAAGGAGAGGATAGAAATTCCGGCAATATATTTTTCGCACAAAAGAAAAGTAATTATAACAAATGGTATCATTTTAGCTGCTTCTGATTATTCGGTTAATAATTATAAAGTAATTGAAAAAAAAGTAAGATGCAGAACTGTCGGTGATATTAATACAACAGGTTTATGGGAATCGGAAGCTAAGACCATTGATGATATAATAAAAGAAATATCGGTATCGGGAATAGGAGAACGCGGAAAAAGAACGGATGATAAATTTTCTATTACAAGTATGGAAGACAGAAAAAGAAAAGGATATTTTTGATATGGAGAACGTTAACAAAAAGAAATTATTCAGATTTACAACCATAGGATCTGTAGATAATGGTAAATCAACATTGATTGGCAGATTATTGCATGATAGCAAAGCTATATATGCTGATCAATATGAACAGCTTAAAAACAATCAAAATAGTTGGCAAACAGAAGAAATAAATTTGGCTTATTTGACAGACGGATTGAAAAGAGAAAGGGAAGAAGGTATAACAATTGACGTCGCTTACAGGTATTTTTCTACTCCAAGACGAAAATTTGTAATTGTAGATTCACCGGGACATATTGAATATACACGCAATATGATAACCGGATCGTCCAATGCTAATGCAGCATTGATATTGATAGATGCACAGAAAGGACTGGATGAACAAACAAAAAGGCATACTATAATATCATCATTACTTAAAATAGGACATATAGTTGTTTGTATAAATAAGATGGATAAAGTCAAATACCAAAAAGGTGTTTTTGAAAAAATAAGAAAGGAGTATGAGGAATTTACATCAAAATTAAATTTTTCTGATGTCCGTTTTGTTCCTATTTCCGCTTTGAAAGGAGATAATGTGGTAATTAAATCCGGGAATATGCCTTGGTATCAAGGACCTACTTTGATGTATCTGCTTGAAAGTATGTATTTTTCCAGTGACAGGGATTTGGTAAATTGTAGATTTCCAATACAGTCGGTAAGAGAGAAAGAGGGAAGAAAATATATTTCCGGAACTATTGCGGGAGGAGTTTTTAAGAACGGAGATAAAATAATGGTTTTACCATTAATGAAAATAACGATGATAAAAAATATATTCTTATATAATAAAAATATACAGGAAGCTTTTCCTCCCATGTCGATAACAATGGAACTTGCAGATGCTCTTAATGTCCGAAGAGGAATGATTATAGCCAGGCCCAACAATATACCTGTTGGTAGCAAAATCCTTGATGCTATGCTTTGTTGGTTTGATGATAGAGGAATTTTATTAAAAAATAAAAAATATATTTTATTTTCGGGAAGCAAAAAAGTATTTTGTAAAGTTAAAGAAATATTTTATAAAATAAATATCAATACCCTTCACAGGGATTTTGAATATGATATAATACAAGCAAATGATATAGCAAGAGTAAAATTAATGATAGAAGATATCATATTTTATGACTCTTTTTACATAAATAAAAATACGGGGAGCTTTATTTTAATAAATCCTGAGACGAACAATACTGTAGCTGCCGTAATGATGCGGTGAATAAAGTATATATTCCGTGTAAATATAAAATCAAGTTTTCTTATAAATCAATGTAAGAAAAACATAGGGATTTTGGAAACATATTTTAATTGCTATAACTAATTTTATTAATAATCTCAAAAGTGTAATATTTTCATATTTATTTACCAAAGAGTGTTGTATCAAATATTTTCTAAATATTAACCTGGCGGATTGAGTTGGAATATTAAATCTTTTAATATTTTTTAACCATTTTTTCATTACGATATATCCATAATATTTATGTTCTTCATCGTTAAGTACCCGATTACCTGAATGTACACCCCTCATCGCAATCACTTTGTCTTTGGGCAATCCATATAGCTTACAAAAATAGCTTAATCGCCAAATAAAATCGGTATCTTGACCTTGGATTAATTCCGTATCAAAATAACCTGTTGTTGAAAAAACATTCTTTTTTACTACTAAGGATATAATAGAAAAATGTCCTGTTAACGGTTGTAAAAGAATATTGAGTAAATTGTATTTTTCGGGATTGAAATCAATATTTAAACCGGTTTTGTCTCTTCCTGTTCTTTTATAATGTTTTTCCCGTGATAATTCATCATAATAATAAGCAGAGATTGTTCCAAAAACTCCGTCTGCATCCGGATAAGAATTAAAAATATTTTCTGCCATATCAAAGAATCCCGGCAGATAATAATCATCGGCATCTAAAAATGCTATAAACGGGTATTTTGATTTTTCTATACCCAAATTACGAGATGCGCCCGCACCTCTATTTTTATTTCCGGAATGAATAAATAATTTAACTTTTGAATATTTCTTTTCAAGTTGCTTACACTTATACAAAGAATTATCATTTGAACCGTCTTCAATTAAAACAATTTCTTGAGTTTGTTTTTGTTTTAAAGCTGAAACAACAGCTTTTTCAATAAAGGCTTCAGCATTGTAAACCGGTATAACAACAGAGACTTTCATGAAATATTTAGCTAAAATAAAATATAAATTATTTTTTAAAATTCAATTGTAAAAATCAAATTTAGTTAATTTTGTGTTTAAATATAAAAATGAAAGTTAAATATTATAAAATTATAAAAGAATCAATAAAAAATTATATCAAATATACCGATTTGGATGCAGATCCTATAGAGTATATTATTTTACCAGATGAAAAATTGATTTATTTAGTTATCTCAAAATCTGCTTGTACTTCAATAAAAATTGCCATAGGAAAAAAACACGGAATTTTATCAAATATCGAATCGGGAATGGATATACATACCAATTCAAAATGGTTACGACAGTTTAGGAAAATAGATTCACAATTTTCAAATTATTATAAATTTACATTTGTCAGGAATCCGTTTGATAGAATTGTTTCTTGTTATAAAGATAAAGTTTTATTTGATAATTCAAATACGGATAATAAAAAATATTATTTTACAGATTATCCAATTGAAATAAAACCTAATATTTCTTTTTCGGAATTTGTAGATATTATTTATAAAATTCCTGACTATTTAGCGGACAGACATTTTAAAAGCCAAAGCAGGACTATATATCATAATAAAAAAATAAAAATTAACTATATTGGAAAAGTTGAAAATATTAATAAAGATTGGTTGAATATTGCAGATAAATTCAACTTCAATGATAATATAGAACATAAGAACAAATCCTCAAAAACAGAAGAAGTTGAAAATTCTTTCTCCTTTTATAATAAGAAAACTCTATATAAAGTTTATAAAAAATATAAAGCTGATATTATAAATTTTAATTATATAAGCGAATATAAACAATTAAAAACCTATATAGAACATAATGGTTAAAATCACATTGGCAATTTGTACATACAACAGGGCAGAGTATCTTGACCTTTGTCTGGAATCAATAACCAAACAAACAATTGATAACTATCATTTCAAAGTATTGGTTGTAGATAATAATTCTATTGATAACACAATTAATATATTCAATAAATATAAAAAAAAATATTCTAATTTTAGAATTGTTAAAGAAACTAAAATAGGATTAAGCAATGCTAGAAATAGAGCTATAAAGGAAACAGATACAGAATGGATTGCTTATATTGATGATGATGCTATTTTATTTGAAAATTATGTTGAAATAGTGCTAAAAACCATAAAGAAATATAATTTTGTATGTTTTGGAGGTAATTATATAGCAAAATATTTGGAAACAAAACCCAAATGGATTGATAGTACGTTTGGTTCAAGTCAGAATAATATAAAAAAAATAAAAAGAATATATTTTGATAATATTATTTGTGGTTGTAATATGGTTTTTAATAAAGCAATACTAATTAAAATAGGTGGTTTCCCTGATAATTTAGGTATGAAAGGTTCTAAGATAGGATACGGTGAAGAAAATTATGTTCAAAAGAAAATATTGGAAATGAATTTACCGGTAGGTTTTCAACCGGAATTAAAAATTTACCATATAGTACAACCTTATAAATATAAATTAACATGGCATTTAAAAAAAATATATGCTCATGGTAGAGCGAGAGAAAGTATTAATAACAAAGGAACTAGTAGATTCATTTTATTTTATTATCTTATTAAAAATATTGCCAAAACTATTCTTTTTATACCCTTATATTTATTAAAATTAAACAAGAAAGATTACTACTGGCAAAATTTTGTTTTGGATGTATCTAATTCAATATTATATAATATAGGAAGAATCAATGTTTTGTTAATATTTATCTAAAAACAAATGCTGAAAATATTTTTTACACAAAGAAATAAATTTATAATCGTTTTCATACCATTTTTTTAAATTTTTCAAAGCTAAATTTGACAATGTGTAATCAACATTTACCGGATTTATATGTGCTTTTACTCTATCTACAGGTAGGGAAACATCCTTTTTAATATTTAATTTTGTGATTATTGTATCAAAATCTTTTTCTAAATTCTCCTGAAATCCAATATAAAAAACATCTTCTAATCTGGATAAAAAATATTCTTCTGTTCCAAACCAATCCCAAAATGAGTTTTTAACATGATAAATATTTCTCATAGCAAATTCTGCATTAGCTTTATATTCCGCATTTTCAGAAGTAAGTGCTTCTGCTAAAGTATTTGGATTATCAAAATTGTTAAAAGCAATTTTTTCTTCTTTGCTCCATTCATTATCATATCTTGGTCTTCCTTTTCTTTGCCGACTATAAAAACCACTAATATATCTAGTAATAGGGTCTCTTAAAAAAAAGAAAACTTTTTCACCTATGGGAATATCATATAGAGTAGTACTATGTGAATGCAATATGATAAAGTATTTTGAAGTAATTAATCTATTTCTCAATGCTTCTTTTACTGCAGTTCCACCTGTTTTACCAATATGAAGAAAATGAATTTTTTCTTTATTCCTAACCTTAAAGTAGTGCTTAATTGATTGAAATATTTTTAAATTCATTATTATTTAATTTTCCAGGAATGTTCAATTAAAAACTGTCTGGTTTCCGAAGGTAAATTACCTGTTTTATAAAAATTACCGGAAGTGACTTCAAATTTTATAATATTATAACCAGAATATATTGTCTGCCTGTTTTTTACCATGATTAAATCTATATAATAAATGCCTGTATTTAGAGGAAGCTTCGAAATTTTACATATTAGTATATTTTCTCCCTTGTTCAAATTAATTGTTTTTCCTGTAAGAAAATTGTTACATACAAATAATACATTATTTTTTTTATCCTTAAATTCCAATCTTATTCTAATATCTTTAAGCTCAATTTTGCTCAATAAATTCATAGCTATATTAATATTATCTCCAGAGCAAATTAAAGAGGATTTATTCCCTTGGCTTTCGATTATTACAATCTCTTTGGTTTCAATAATCTCATTAACTATTTTAGTATTAGTTGCATCTAAATTCTCATAATTTAACACACTATTTTCATAGTTCTCAATTACTTTTTTTATATCCCCTAATGCTTTGATGCCTCCTGATTCCAAGTAGATTCCTTTCTTGCAAAGACTTTTTACCGCATTCAAATTATGACTGACAAATAACACCGTTCTACCGCTATTAGCCACCTCATGCATTTTGCCTATGCTCTTTTGTCTAAATGCCATATCTCCGACGGACAATACTTCATCTACAAGCAATATCTCCGGGTCCAAATGGGCTGCAACAGAAAATGCCAAACGTACATACATACCTGAAGAATAATGTTTGACCGGAGTATCTATAAACCTTTCAACACCCGAAAAATCTACAATCTCATCAAATTTTCTTTTTATCTCAGATCTCTTCATTCCCAATATGGAACCGTTTAAATATACATTTTCCCTGCCCGTAAGTTCGGGATGAAATCCGGTGCCAACCTCCAGCAATGATGAAACCCTCCCTTTCAATATAGCTTTACCCGAAGTAGGATAAGTGATTTTTGACAATATTTTTAATATAGTGGATTTTCCCGATCCATTTGGACCTATTATGCCGAATACCTCTCCTTGTTCAACCTTAAAAGAAATATCCTTCAATGCCCATATCTCTATAGGTTTCTCCCGTGAAAAAGAAAACATATTGCTAAAACTATGCCGTAAATCACCGGCATTTTTGCCTATTTTAAATTTTTTTGACAGATTTTCAATTTCTATAATAATATCTTTAGTCATAAAATTAAATTATATCGGCAATATTTTTTTCCATTTTATTAAAAAACAAAAAACCCGTGATAAACAACATAATTATAACAGCGATACTGATAAAAAAATAATTACAATCCATCTGCAATCCAAATAAACTCCACCTGATACCTTCGATTATTCCTGTCATTGGATTTAAATAAAAAATCCAACGGAATTGTTCCGGAACATCCATTGTGGTATATGCAATCGGAGTAACAAATAATCCGATTCGTATTACAAAAGGTACAATATGCCTGAAATCCCTGTATCTGATATTTAAAGCGCTAAACCAAATACCGAGACTCATAGCTGACACAATGGTTAATAAAAGAAAAACAGGCAAATAAATCAAATTGAAACCAACGTGGTCCCGGTAGATAAAATAAAAAATCAACGTGAAAACAAGAGCAATTAGCAAATCCGGTAATGCTGCAATCGCCTTGGATGCAGGTAGAATAATCTTGGGAAAATATATTTTCTTTATCATGTTTTGAGCCAAAATTAAGGAGCCGGTACCTTGCCCAACCACATTGGCAAAATAATTCCAGGCTATCATACCCGTCAAGCCAAATAAAACAGGATTTATACCAAATGTATTGGCTTTGGCAACTTTATTGAAAACAAAACTTAGTAAAACGGCAGTAAACAGCGGTTCGATAACAGCCCATAGAATACCAAGTATTGTTTGGGTGTATTTCACTCTAAAATCACGGTATGCCAGAGTCCATAACAATTCACGATATTCATTCAATTCGTGAATACGTTGTTTTAAGTTTAAACCTTTTTTATTTTCTATAACTGTTATCATGTATTATCTTAAGATAACCAATTTACCAAATCCCTGTTTAAAATATTTTTTATCATTATCACCGGTTTCCATCAAATCAAATTCTTTTCCTGCAGCGTTTACTGCTTTTACTTCATATAGATAAATACCGTTTGCTAATTTACTACCGAATTCATCAGTACCATCCCAATACTTTTTTGTAATATTTTTACCGATTTTCATATCCCCCAAATCTATATTTGTCAATTCCCTAACTACTTTTCCTGATAATGTCATGATTCTGATAACTATATTTTCAGGAACATCCGTTCCCGTTAATGTGAAAATAAATCTTGTCTTATTGGAAAATGGATTAGGATAATTATAAACATTGGAGATTTGTTCCTTAAGAATCACCCTAAAAGAAATTTTATATTCATTATCTCCCGATAAATTACCGGACATATCGGTTGCCTGAACCGTCATACGGTATTCACCTTCTTCCGTAAATTCAGGTTTGTAAATCAATTGTGCTTTATTATTTTCTACCGATTCAGCAGGAATAAACTCAAGTTTATTATTGTTTTCAATAGGTTCTTCTATAATATTTCCGCTTGGAGTTACTATACTCAGTTTCTTAAATATACTGATATCATTCAACAACAGGAATTTATTATCATCTTTAAGCATAATATTGATCTCGGGTTTTGGAGAGATAATATCCCCATCCATTATATGTTCTGAATCAAAAGTAACATCCAAAAGAGGATTTTCATTATCCATACCGACAAAAAATCTCTTTATTCCTACATTATTAAAATAATATTTTTCTTTTTGAGTTCTATCCGGATTTACTTCCACTGTAAATTCATTCACTCCCTGCAATTCATTAGTAGAATATTCAAAATCAATAAAATAAAATGAATTTGCAGCTAGCGGAGCATATTTTTTATCCACTACAATTTCATCATTATTTTGTTTTTTGATTTTAAATCTTACTAGGAGGCTATCCATATCCGTAGATGAATTATTAAAAACCTTGGTTTTGAATTTGAATTTATCTCCAAAAAACAAAGTATCTTTATAAAAATAAGATTCTTCATTATTTACAAGAACTGCATCCGGAAGCTCTTGATACAAAACACGCCAGAAATCAAGATTAGGAGGAGATTTATCTTGCTTATCCTCTGAAAACAATTCAAATTTAATATAAGGATATTGACTGGCATCTAAATTATTCAAATCGTATTCATATATGGAATTTAAGCTATCAATTTCTGGAGATTGATTCAAACCATTGTCAAATTTGTATATTTTCAAATATGATAAATCATCACTCAATTTATTACTTTCTTTCCATAATAATTTATTCCATTTTTTAACAGGTCCAATAATAGTTGAAACAAATTTTCCGTTAGGAAAAGTGTTATAAGCTACAAAACTTGCCTCAAATTTACTGTTTAAGGTTTTACCTATTTGTTCGAAAATTACTCCATCTCCTTTTTTAAATACAAAAATATAAGGAACCGTACCTCTGGTTTTCATAAGTCGTATTTTTTCAGCTCCGTAACTTTCAAGAACACCAAAAATATTATACCCTACCTCAACAGAATCTTGTTCCCATTCTTCCGGAAATAAACCTATTGAACCATCATCCAATACTGTATAAATAAGCACTGTTGCCGAATCAGGCATATCATTTAAAAGATTTTTTATTCCTACACGATTTTCAATGGAATTCATTTTAAAACACCACGTATATGGACTAACGCCTTGTATATTACCATAATTACCATTAGGGTTTTTAAAGTATTTTTTTGGCCCTATACCGATTATTGTCAAACAGGGTCTATGATTAATAGGATTAAATGAAGCAAATGCTTCGCCATTAACAAACGCTATTATCCTATTGTTAGGATCATATTTTTTTCCTATAAGTCTTATACCTTTTGGATTTAAATCAAACACAAATTCTCTTTTTTTATTTATAGAAATTCCATTTGATTCATCCTTCAAATACTGATAATAATGGCTTTGATTCCAACCTTCCGAACTATTTTCAAGATATATAAATGAGCTGCTTGCCCATAGAAAAGGAGAGCTTGGACTGATACTATCGGGACTGATACGCCAGTAATATACCGTATTGTGCTCAAGGTTTATTCCGGGTTTCCAACTTACTAATCCCCCTTTGGATTTTACTTCATTTGTTTTTAGCAGAGGGCTATTGAATAATTCTGTTGTATCTATTTGAAAAATATACTTATTTGGCTCTACAAAATAATTATAAGTAGAAGCCTGCAACTCAATATCCTGCTTATTTACAATACTAAACTCACTGGGATACACTGGTTTTGCTCCATTATTGATTATATAAAAGCAATATTTATTTTCACCGTTTTGATCTGATAATTGATTATTATTTTCCGCATCCGGAGCTGGCAACTCTTCTATTTGATTTTGGGGATCTACATAAACGGAAATACAATTTTCACCAATTCCCGAGGTATAGTGTGTTTTCAATTTGAAAGCAACCGTCTTTTTTGCTCCCGGTGAAGCAATTTTTTGGTATAAGGTATCTATACTACCTCCGGGTAACTTTCTTAACAATTTTATTATTAAAGAATCCGATACTTTATAGCCCAAATTTATTACATCAAAATTGATTTCAAAATCATCCGAATTTGAATTTATAACAGCCGGATTGGTGTACACGGAAGAGTAATCTATTGTATAATCAGGTCCCGGATGAACATAAAGTGATACCGCCGGATCACCGTGATAAGTAAATTGTTGATTTAACGTTATAGATGCATCACCGGTATTATTTCCATTAATTTCAATAGCTTTTTGTACTATTTCACCCATTCCATGACCATAATATTCCGTTCCTGCAAGGGTATAAATATTTTTACCCAATTGAGCTAACACCCCGGTAAAACCCGTACCACTTGTTCCGGCATATACGACAACTCCTTTTTCATCAAGTACGAATCTTTCACTTTGTCCCGATAAAATACTAGTATGAATGTTTCCTGAATAACAACCGAGACTAAAAAATACCGGATATCTGTCACTTTGTATACTTGCGATATTAAAGTCCCCTCCGGTAACTCCCGAATGTCCATAAAAAGTTACTATTCCTGCACCGTCTTCAATATCATCGGTAATAAGTTGTGTAACAGATTCCTGAGATGTTCCACTTGACCTCTCGTAAGTATGCACATAAGCTCCGAATTTATTATTGGATATAATATTTCCCATTACTTTCAAAGAACTCCTAATACCGTTTATAATATCAGGAGAACCTCCAACAAGATGTATTACTTTCTTCATCCACATTTTATCATCTATGTTTTGAGAGTATTTCTGATAATTTTCATGAGATTTTACTTTATTAAGGTAATTTCTCACCTGTTGCCATGTTTTGGCTGCTATTCTACCAATAGGCATAATCGGATAATTCTTATTAAATTCAGCAGCAAGCAAATTGTCTGAACCGGGATATCCGTAAGTAGGTACAAAAAAAGTATTTAAGGGATCATTTAACTGGGTATTAGTCCGTATTTCATTGTATTCCAATCCTTTTCCAATCAGAAAAATATATTTTGGCGAATCGAAATATTTTTTAATAAAAAGTATGAAATCATTCATCCCCTGAGCATGCCTGTTAATACCATACCCAAATTGATCATAAATATCTTGGACATCAACAACTAATGTTTTAAAACTTCCTCCTTCAACCGAAGATCTGTAATTATCATATTCCGTTATCCAATCTGTTTGATTATCATCAATAAAAGCATCTTTTTTAGTAATAATTATATAATCTTTATCTTTATCTTGCAAGAAATTATGAAATTTCAAAGGAAGTAAATTATCGACTTGCTTTATCGTTTTGCTTATATTTACTAAAATCAAATCTCTTTCAGTATTACTAGGAGGTAACAAAAACTTAACAATTTTATTGTCTTTATCAATTTCCGGAATTAATCTTGTATTATTCTTAAGGTCATAAATAACAAATTGATCTCCGGTTAAATCAAAATCTGTTATTTCAAAGTATTTTTGAAAATTGCTCGCCTTTATTTTAAATCTGAAAAAATCTTTATTTAAAAAATTAAACTCTCTTGTATATTTTAAAACTATTTCAGATACTGCATTTTTATCATAAAAATCCGAATTATCATTTCCCTGAATAATTAAATCCATCGATGAAGATAAATCATCCAATAATAATGGAACATTAAATTCTTCACAAATAAACCCCTCTTTGGAAATTTTTTTTATCAGTTTGTTATCTAAAAGCATATCAATATTATGCTTTCCTGCATTTGTCGTTAATCTGACTTTTAATTCCGCATTTTGACCGTCATTATAAATATTGGAAGTTTTTAAAGTAAAACTGTTTTTTTGTTTCATTGGAGACCCATACCCTTCACCAATGTCAAAATTTGATCTGTAAACATGATTTTCCGAATCACGAAGCGGCTTATGAAAGTCAGAATTGAATACAGATTTCTCTTCATGATAATAATATTTTTCAACCAAAGGTAAATTTCCACTAAGATCATTATTTAAAGGCATAAATCTATTATTTGTTTTTGAATTATCCCATGTTAAAAAATAGGAAGCTGTATCCGTATACAAGCTATAGTCAGGATTGAATAAATGCGTCTTATCCCTGAAAAGATAATAATCTAATTGAGAACGGTTTTTCTCTCCGTAAAATTCAATATAATCATTGGTCCCGAATTTATCATTGGTTGAAGTATAAACGGGAACTTCTTTGCCATAAACAAATAATTGGAAATCCTTACCTGATATATTGTCAACATCAATACCAGCATTTTTCATTGTTTGATAGGTAATATGATAAATACCATCTTCAAATATTGGAATCTTATAATAATCTTTATCAAATCCTATCCACTCATTTCCGTATTTTATATCATCTCCATCAACAATCTGTGCATTTAGATAAAAAATTGAAACAAAAAATAAACCGGCTAAATAAAGTAATTTCATAATTGTAGTTTTTTTTATTTTTCTAAAACTTCTAATCGCTAAAATATGGTGATTTTTCCATTTCAAAAAATCATCATTAAAACAATCAATCTAATTTTAAAGACAAAGATACATATTATTTAAATAAGCAATATAAAAAACATTAATATTGTACAAATAAAACAGATATTTATGATTTTTAAACAAATACTTTTTTATTTTATTGTTAAAAAATGCAATTTCCTATATATTTTTAAAATAGTTTTTATAGTTTTGACCTCGTGTTGACAATTATTTCGATTTTTATATTATTAAATTTGCTCTATTGGTTGTTTATTTTTAATAAACTATCGCATTATTACCAGCACCAATACAATAATAAACCTCCTGCAACGCATCTAATTTCTAAAACAGCCATTGTTATTGCCGTAAAAAACGAAGAACAAAATATTAAAAAAAATTTACTCTCTTTTTTAAATCAAAAACCTTCCGGATACAAATTAGTATTAGTTGACGATTATTCAAAAGATAATACTTTACATATTATTGACAATTATTATCAACAATACCCGTATCTAAAAGTATTAAAAAATAAATATGAATCAGGAAAAAAATATGCTCTAAGCTATGCAATACAAAATATTGAAGAAAAATATTTATTATTCACAGATGCGGATTGTTATGTAAAATCTGAAAACTGGTTGGTAAAAATGACTTCACTATTTAACAACCAAGTCAAGATTATACTTGGATATAGCCCTTACACCGGTAAGACTTTTTTAAGTAAATTTATTAGATTTGAAACTTTTATGACGGCAGTTCAGTATTTTTCTTATGCGATTCTCGGTATCCCTTATATGGGCGTAGGGAGGAATATTGCTATTGATAAAGCGTTTTTCATTAAAAACAAAGGCTATGAAAGCAATTTTGATATAAAAAGCGGCAGTGATGATTTGTTTGTAAATGAAAATGCAAATGCCCGGAACACTGCCATACAAATAGATCCGGACACATTTGTATATTCAACTCCGGCTAAAACACTCAATGAATTTATCAAGCAAAAAACAAGACATATCAGCACTTCCTTCAGATATAAAATAATTCATAAAATATTATTGGCATTATATTCTTTATCTCATATTGGCGTTTACCTGTTGCTAATAGTTGGAATATTTTTTCTGCCATTAAAATTAGTAATCATACTTTGGTTGTTACGTATTATTATTATTTTAACCGTATCTTACCGGTCATTTGTATTATTGAAAGAAAAAGATTTATTTATATGGTTACCAATATTGGATTTTTTAATGTTTGTTTATTATTTTTATATGGGGGTATATTATTTTTTTGCTGATAAAAACAAATGGAAATGAAAGAGCAAATAATTTATAAATATTTTGATAATATTCAGGATTCACAAAAAGAAAAATTTAAAAACCTTTATGATTTATATGTGGAATGGAATAACAAGATCAATGTAGTTTCCCGCAAAGATATTGGAAATTTGTATTTACATCATGTACTTCATTCTTTATCGATATTAAAATTTTATGATTTCAACAACGGAGCAAAAATCCTGGATATTGGCACCGGAGGAGGGTTCCCCGGTATTCCATTGGCTATTATGCTTGAAAACTGTGATTTTACATTGATTGACGGCAAAGCCAAAAAGATAAAAGTAGTAAATGAAATTACAAATTCCCTGAATTTAAAAAATGTCAAAGGACTTCATAAACGTGCGGAAGAATGCAAAGAAAAATTTGATTTTGTTGTAACAAGGGCTGTTGCTTCCATTGATAAATTAAATATGTGGTCGTCACCATTATTGAAAAAGAAAAATACAGGACCTATGCCTTCCGGTTTATTTGCCTATAAAGGAGGAAATATCACTACAGAATTAAAACTTTTGGATAAAGATAATTATTATGAACTTAATGATATATATACTTCTATTCCCGAAAATTATTTCATAGATAAGTATATTATCTATTTACAAAGCTGAGATTTTCAAAAAATAGACTTAATTTTGTATTATAGTAACAATATTGATTATGAAACATTTGAAGATAAAAGTCACGGGCAAAGTTCAGGGTGTTTGGTTTAGAGCCAATACCAAAGAAAAAGCTAACGAGTTGGGATTATCCGGATTTGTAAAAAACGAACCGGATGGCTCTGTATATATTGAAGTATCCGGCAAAAATAACTTACTTGATGATTTTATCAAATGGCTGAAAAAAGGTCCTGAATTGGCACGAGTGGATAGTATTGAAATAGTAGAAAATGATATTATTCACAAGGAAACATTTCAAATCAAACGCTAACCACACAATTTTAAGCACATGAAAAAGATTATAATAGCACCGTCAATATTAGCAGCCGATTTTACCAAACTGCACAGAGAAATGGACATGATAAACAAAAGCCGGGCAAAATGGGTTCACATTGATGTAATGGATGGTGCTTTTGTTCCTAACATTACATTTGGAGCTAAAGTAATAAAAACCATTCGTGGACTCACGGATAAAATTCTTGACGTTCACATGATGGTAGAAAAACCCGAAAGATTTTTTGAGGATTTCAAAAAAGCCGGAGCGGATATTATTACTGTCCATCTTGAAGCAAGTCCCAATCTACATAGAAGTCTACAAAGGATTAAAGATTTGGGTATGAAAGCCGGTGTTGCTATCAATCCCCATAGTAATGTCTTGCTTCTTGAAGATATTTTGGAAATAACCGATTTGATATTAATTATGTCGGTAAATCCGGGTTTTGGAGGTCAAACTTTTATTGATAGAACTTATGATAAACTGAAAATCCTCAAAAAATTGATAGATAATCAAAATCTCAATCCCTTTATAGAAGTTGACGGAGGTGTAAAACTTGAAAATGCAGTTAAGTTATACAATGCAGGTGCCAATGTTTTAGTATCCGGAAGCGCTGTATTTAAATCCGAAAATCCTATTGATTATATAGATAAGATGTTGAATTTAGATACTTGATACCAACTAAATCACTATTGTTTATTCCAAATTTCAATCCTTTTCCTATACAGTTTTTGACTTATTTTCCATTTTTGCGGATCGAATCGAGACTCAAGTTTTTCTTCTTCGTCATCAATAAGCATATCGTTGAAAAAATCAATATGAGTTAATTTTTCTATACTATCAATAGTAACTTCATATTCTTTTAACGGTTTTTCACTTCTTTCATTAGGGATAAGAAATGCGATACCTTTTCTTTCGGGATCATCTATATCTAAAACGACTTTATAGAAATAGCGAGGTACTCCGACTTTGTTTTTCCCTATATATTTTACAATCGATTTATCCAAAACAGGACCGGTAACTATATACAACTTGTTATTTTCCCATGCCCAATTCCTGACATTTTCCTCCAATTCTTTCCAAATACCATTGTTGAAAGCCCTATTTTGGGGAGCAATATTACTCATTAAAAAACTTTCTTTCATCGCTTCTTTATTAAATGCCATATCTCCTGCTGGAACAAGGTGCCCTCTTGTATATCCTGAACCCTTATAGTCATAATATCCAGCCGAACCGGAGCTGATTGATTTATCTGCTTCAAACCAATTTGTCCTTTTTACATTAGGTATCCGGAGGCTTTCTTTTGTCAATACATAGGCAACCCATTCAGGAACCTCATATTTTTCATTATAAGAAAGCGAATAGTATCTGTGATGAATGAGTATTCCTTTATTTGATGTTGGAAGGTAAAATCTATTTTCAGGTAAAACATATTCCGTACCGTTGGTATCATCAAGATTATATATATTGTTTGAAGAATTATTGTAAAGACCAAAAGGATTGGTTTTTAATAAATATATTATCAAAAC
>JALSPW010000249.1 GCA_026985735.1 Saprospiraceae bacterium | reverse complement strand
GCCCGCGACACTCTCCGTGCTGAGATATGTCAGGGACAGAGCTATACATTCAATGATACCGTGATATATGATGAGGGGCATTATACTGATACCTTGCTGGCTTCGTATGGAGTGGATAGTGTGGTGCAGCTATATCTCACGGTGCATCCTGAGGCAAGAGTGGAGATAGATACGGTGCTGTGTGAAAAAGGGGATATGCTGCAGGTGGGAGATAGCATATTGACAGAAGCGGGAACGTATGAGATAGGACTCAGGGATATATTTGGTTGCGATAGTATAGTTACGGTGCATTTGGATTATGAAAGTCTGGAAGTTGCGGATAGCATCACGGCAGACTATGGTTGTGAAAACGGCAAAATAGACCTTATATTGCAAAATGCCAATAATCCGCCTTATGCTTTTTCGTGGAGTGGTGGAGAGACCATGGAAGACATATCGGGACTGTCATCAGGGGTATATACCGTAAAAATCACGGATAAAAGCGGATGCATATACGAAAAAGAGTACACGGTAGATGACTCAATAGCATACCTGATACCCAATGCATTTTTTCCTTCTGGACAAGAAGAGCTAAATAAGACCTTTCGCATATATCAAGCAAAAGAAGTAAATATATTAACCACGGAGATATATGATCGTTGGGGCGAAAAAGTTTTCAACGGAGGACAAAATGAATACTGGGACGGCACATATCAAGGCAAAATGCAGTCTCCCGGCGTGTATCTATACCGGATAGTGATGGATTCGCCTTGTGGGGAGGAAGTGAAGACAGGGCAGGTGATGCTGTTGAGGTGAGAAAGTTCAAAAGTTCAAAGGCAAAAGGGCAAAGGCAAAAGTTTAAAGGCAAAAGTTCACAAGTTTGGAAGATAAAAGACTAAAGTAAAAAGATAAAAGGGATAAATGGTGAATTATGAATGGTGAATTACGAATTAAAAATTACGAATTACGGATTGGATAGAAGAGATTGAATTATTGAATTTTGGGGACGTGTGGGATGGAGCTACTCCGGTTTCGGAGCGTGCGGAGAAATAGGAGGCTGGGAGGTAGCTGTGGAAAAAAAGTGGCAATACTTTAGGTAATGTGCGGGATGGGGTTCTCCCGATTTCGTAGCGCAGCGGAGAAATTGGGAGTCAGAAGGTAGCTGTGCAAGAAGAGGTAGCTTATAAAATTAAATAAAAAATAAAAATAAACTTTAAGTCCTATGTGAATTAACGATATGAATTTTGGAGCAAGTCCTGAAATTTTCATTAGAGCTAAAGAGCTTAGAAAAAATATGACAAAAGCAGAAAAATTATTATGGCAAGAATTAAATGGGAAGAAATTTGGAAGTTATAAATTCAGGAATCAACATCCCATTTCAAAATTTATCATTGATTTTTATTGCCATAAAAAAAGATTAGGAATAGAAATAGACGGAGCAATACAGAATACAAAAGGACATAAATTTAATGATAACGATAGAACAGGAATATTAAATGATTTTGGAATAACAATTCTAAGATTCAAAAATGAAGAAGTTTTTAATGACTTAGAAAAAGTGAAATCAGAAATATTAAAGATATGTAAGGAAATATAATTAAAACGGTAAGTATATGGTTTTGTGGCGGTTTTCGAAGTGTAATTATTCAATTTCCTACAGCTTTAAATTAATGTAAATACCTTGTATGCAGAATTAACTCGCCATAAACCATATACATTGTTACCCATTGTTTTTTCAATCTACAAATGTCTCTTTTATCACTGATTTCAATTCTTTTATTTCAGGTTGTGATAGTCTTCCCAAAATTCTTATGATTCGGAGCTTGTCAATAGTTCTAATTTGGTCAATAACAATCCAGCCAATTTTTCGATCGTTTTTTACTTCAATTCTGGTTGGATATTTTCTCGATTTTGTTGTCATCGGTGCAATTATTATTGTCCGAAGATATTTATTCATTTCGTTGGGTGAGATTATTACACAAGGTCTTGTTTTTTTTATTTCACTGCCAACGGTTGGATCAAGATTCACGAGAACGATTTGATATTGATTTAAATCCATTCTTCTAAGTTTTCATTTTCAAAAACGTCATTAAATAAAAGTTGGTCATCTCCATTTTCATTCATTTCTTTAAATGCTGTTTCCCAGCCTTTTCTCGGTTTTGAAATAGGTTTAATAATCAAATATCCTTTTTCCATAATAAGTTCTACTTTGTCTTTGATGTTGTATTTATCAATCAAGGTCTTGGGAAGTCTAAAACCTTTCGAATTTCCTATTTTTATTATTGATAATTCCATAATTTTAATTCTTTTATGTAATTACAAAGTTACTATTTTTATTGTAATGCGCAAATTTTTATGTGTTTTTTTCTTTTTTTAAATAATGGGTAACAAAAAGATAAAAGTATCTTTTGTAGAAATAATAGAAACGCTACCCCCTCAAGCAACGCTCAAAGCACTGCGCTCCCCCTTATAATTTTCTTTCACTTCGTTACAGAAAATGATAGGGTGACTGAACGGTCTCGACGAAGGAGAGAACCAAAAGAGTAAATCTCTTTTGGTAGTGAAGGAACCGCTACATCAGTAGCGGATGGGTTGAGTCTCGACGAAGGAGAGAACCAAAAGAGTAAATCTCTTTTGGTAGTGAAGGAACCGCTACATCAGTAGCGGATGGGTTGAGTCTCGACGAAGGAGAGAACCAAAAGAGTAAATCTCTTTTGGTAGTGAAGGAACCGCTACATCAGTAGCGGAGTAGTGCTTTTGATATTGAAGCGTATTGTTTTTAGGGATGTGCGGGATGGAGCTACTCCGGTTTCGGAGCGTGCGGAGAAATAGGAGGCTGGGAGGTAGCTGTGGAAAAAAAGTGGCAATACTTTAGGGACGTGCGTGATGGGGTTCTCCCGATTTCGTAGCGTAGCGGAGAAATGGAGCCTGTTCAGCTTTAGCGGGAGAGTCAGAGGGTAGTTTGGCTAGAAATATGATAGCTGGGCTTTTATCGATGGAGGAATGCTTTAAATGGTGTTTCAAATTTATTTGAAACAAAGAAAACCCTATCGGAGTTTGCCCTGAACTTGCATTTGTGGCGACATGTTATAGCGAGGGACGTAACTTTCTTGTATTATAGACGATAATTTAAGTGCTGTAGGGATTGTATAATATAGCTCCGTACGTAAGTGCTGCGTTAATTGTATTCCTCCGGTTGTTTTGGCGGTATTTTTGCAGCGAAGCAAGATAAAAATAGTGACAAAACAAGGATGATAGGGGGCTAAAAATCACGAAATTTATAACTAATTTTTTTATCTTTACCAGCATACTTTTGGTGGTTATTTGTGATCCCTTTTTTCTGTATATTAACAACATCCCAAACCGGCATATTCAATATATTTTCACTCACAGCAATAGGGCCAAGACCTTCATTTACAAATGCCCAAGTCTCTATCAAATCTATATTAATTTCTTTTTCTCCGACTTTCTCCCATTTCAATTTTTCTTCACTCATATTGTGATAACGCCACAATGACAGCGGATTGAGATATAAGTGAGATTTCTCCAATTTTTCTATCTCCATAACTTTATCCAAATCTTTTTCCTTCAGTATGACAGCCATATACCATCTACTAAGCCATCTAGTAAAATCCCGTCTTTGTATATAAAACGCGTAAAAATACTCTCCTTTGATATATTTGGAGATATCAATTTTATATATTGATATTTTTGTTTTTTTGTATCTTACATAATGTTTGTATTATTGGGATTTATCGTATTAATTTTTTGATTTTTTATCTGACATTTGAATCAGCTGATGTCGATATGTATCATTTTCTATATCAAGACGCAATTTAGTTACTACTTCCCACAATTGTTTTTCAATATTTACGGTTTCCATTCTCATCGTTTGTTTAAATTGATAAGTTTGTATGTCATAATCTGAGTATTTATATCTTTTGCTCCAATCTATATCAGGTGATTCAAATATAAATATCATCTCATTTAAAATATCAATCAGGAACTTTGTTTCAACTCCGTTTTTACTCTCATATCTTTTTATTTGATTATAGATTTGATCCGGAGTGGCAAAAGGCCAATTTATTTCTTTGTCTTTGTAAAGGTAATTATTTGAAAATAGACCTTGGATATTGTGATTGTGAATAACAATACTTTCTAAAATCAATGTATCCAAAGAAACTAAACTATCCGTATCAAATGCTTTTTTTAATTTTTTTACCAATCGAAATGTTTTATCCGAATATTGTTTTTTCAGGATTTCTCTTGTTGTATCGGAAAAAGAAATTTTATACAATTTTGTAGAAGAATCCAATTTACTGTCAATAAAATCAAATTTCTCCCTGTTTTTTGAGTAATACATGTTGTTTAAAATACTTTTATCCACCGGTGTTGTTTTAAATAGTATAAAAGTCAATAAGATATAGGCTACAATAGAAATAAAAACCCAGTACCCCGATCGAAACATTAAACGCAAATAATTCCAATTGAAAAAGAGGATAAAGATGGGAAGTAATACCAAAATTATCCAAAATTCCTTTATAAAATCAAGATGTTTATCATATCCAAAACCTGTAAATAAAATAAAATATAAGGTTGAGCCCTTTCTTAATAAAAGAAAAAGGATAACAAAAATCATCATATAGATATTACCTACTGTAAATATCCTGTAATATTGTTTTTTAATATCCTTTCTTCCTGTCAACCATATAATAACTGTAAACCCAAATGCCAAACTAACGGATAAAGCGGCAAAAAACAAGTCATAAATCATAAATTCCTTAGTAGAAAGTATCAAAGGCTCATTCATAAATGTTAAAACCCGGAATGACTCTCTTGCGTAATTAAAGTAGATATTAAGAATAAATGAAGAAAAAATACCAAATATTAGACCTATCCAAAATTGAGTTTTGCTAATTTTTTCGATTGAGATTTGCGGTTTTAAAAATCCTTTAGTAAGCATTTTTTTTGTTGTTTCAAGACAAATATAGTTATTTAAAATTTATTTTCTGCAAATCTTTTAATAAAATATATTCTCCTGGTGACTCTCCACATTTATCCTATTGTCTTTATTTTGACCATGTAGCATTGTTTTCAGAAAATATCAAATATGTCATTGGATAAAAATGTGACTTTTTATTTATTATTTTAGATTTTTTGCAGCATTTTTGATACATTTGGCATCTAGTACTATAACATGTAATTTATATAAAATCAGAGAAATGTAACAAAAGACTTGCTATTTGTCTTATTTATTTTTTATAATTTTAAAACCAACTGATTATGAATAATAATTTACTTTTTAAAAAATTCCGTAGTATTATCGCTTTATTATTTTTATTTACTTTCAATGTTTTTTCACAAGCAGATAATACTTGTGGATGCCCTGAAAACGGAAAATTTAATCCCGGATCGGAAATTCCGGATAAGATTATTGATTATTTTTCACCCCAGGGTTTAGTTGTATCTTCTGATTCTTGTTGGGATTTTGGGACAGAGGACATATTTCCTGAAAGTGATTTTCACATAATTGATAGATACCGGATTTATGTGCCTGATTCCGGATATTATTATTTTACAGGAACAGATGGTAATAAATTGATGATTTCCATTTATAAAAAAACATTCAATATATATGATGTATGTGAAAATCTATATGCGGGGTTTGGTGGTTATGTAAAAAACAATCAAAATTTAATTTATGAAGAACCACAAAACAATGGATTGATCAATAATAAAATATTTCTTAAATCAGGTCTTTATATAGTTGTTTTGTCCGATTTTGATGTTGATTATTTAGGTGATTATTTTTTCTCGATTACTTCTCAAGATGATTATAAAATCCAATTTAATGGAGCTGTTTATAATAAAAATTGTACTTATTTTGAATGCTATAACGATACTGTCAATTATGATTTACCTACTCCCAACGTTCCTCCAAACGGCTCAGTTCATTGGACGGATATAGTTGATAATGGGCTGGATTGTGGTAATATTATCCTTAAAAGACATTTTGAAATAACAGATTCTACAGGTGTAAAATCTTATTGCAACTCAGAATTTTTATTTGTAGGTTATCATTTGATTGATATCGAATGGCCAAAGGATTGGGATGGTACTCCGGGCAATAATGATGTAATTGATGGTTTGACAGGCAATGCAATTGATTTAGCCAGATTTATATCGCCGGATTATTCGGGGTATCCTGATGGTGTTAATGAATTTGATTGTGGGGTAATTGAATCATCTTACGAAGATCAAATATCAAATAATGATTCAATTTACAAAATATTTAGGACATGGTCTCTTGTTGATGATTGTAACGGGACTTTTAAACAGCATGTCCAAAATATATTTGTAAATATTGGTCAAGATACAATTGTTCCTCAATTTAATACCGTAGATAGTATTAATGCTAAAACAAAAGTTTATGTATGCAATAGTGATGTCAAAATACCATTGATACAGGATTTGAATGACAATAGCGCCTTTGTACCGAAATGGTGGGTTAGTTGTGCTGTAGGAACAATATCGGGTGACAAAAATAATAATGGTTATGTCGATAGTACAGAACAATGGTATTTGGTAGCTGTACCTCTTGGGAAATATGACCTTTGTTATCATGCTATTGATTTAAGCGGTAATGAAACAGTAAAATGTATAGATTTGAATATTATTGATGAAACTCCTCCTAATCCTGTATGTAAACAATACTTGTCAGTTAGTTTGCCGGATGAAGGTATGGCAAAACTTAATGCAAGGGATTTTGATGATAATTCTTTTGACAATTGTAGTGATGTATATTTTAAGGTTTTGCGGATAAATAGCAGTACTATATACGACGGTGGTTGTATTGATTTAAATGGCGATGATAATCCACAAACTTCCGAAACAGATGTTTGGTATGACGATGAAGTTTCATTTTGTTGCGAAGATATCAAAAAAGATATCTTAGTTTCACTCCGGGTATTTGATTTAGATCCGGGTTCTGGTGCAGTAAAACCGGAAAGAATGTTACCTGGAAGGGATTTGTATGGACATTACAATGATTGTAGAACTGTAGTATCTGTTGAAAGTAGGACTCCTCCCGTAATTGATTGTCATGATGTGACAATTGACTGTGGTGAAAGTTTGAATCCAAATGATAATCCTAAATTATTTCCCGATATAGTAAGCGTATGTGGTTATACATATACTTATAGTGATGAAAAAGAAACAGGGAGATGTAAAACAATTATTAACAGGACATGGGAGGTTGTTAGCAATGATAGAAAAACTACCTGTACACAACAAATTACAGTTGGAGCATCCCGGTCGTTTGATCCTTGTACGATTGAATTTCCGGAAAGTTTTGAGACATATTGTTCAAAAGACTTGAATGATTTAAGCAAACCTGTTTGGGAAGACAATTCTTGTTACAATATTACATTTATGATTCTAAATGAAGATACTATCAAATTTACCGATGATAAATATTACAAAATAATTAGAGAATGGGCTGTAATAGATAACTGTTTGTATGATTCGGGGGTTGGAGCAGAAAACAATGTTGATTCTATTGGTGGAAATAAATTGGATTGTACAAATTTGATAGAAGACGGGTTTTATCGTTACAAACAAGTGATTATTTTAAGGGATTCTTTGATTCCGGATATTGTAGTTGAAGATCAATGCATACCTACATCCGATTGCTATGCCGAAGAAATTGAATTACAAGCTATGCTATTGGATACCTGCCTGAATCTTAGATATAATTGGCAATATATTATTGTAAATATTGATACGGGAGACACTATTCAGTATTCATACAATTACTTACCAATACCTTCAACAGGAACGAAAGGTGATCAATTTAAAGATAATTTGGATAATACAAATAGTGCTAAATTGGTGATTTCGGATAAATTATCAAAAGGGAATTATGAAGTAACCTGGAGAATTATAAATGATTTTGAAGATACTAATTCCACTCAGCAAAATCTTGATGTAGTAGATAATACTTCACCGATTCCTGTGATTGCCGATAATACCATCTTAAATACAGACAATGGGATGGTAGAAATATCTGCTATTGAGTTTGATTTAGGAGATTGTT
>JALSPW010000248.1 GCA_026985735.1 Saprospiraceae bacterium | reverse complement strand
TAGTTCAATGAAATTTACCGATTCGTAGCGGTAATTTATGACCTATCACTATCCTTAAAGCTCAATTGCTAAAGTTCGATTTTTTCCTTTTTCCCAAGATTGAAGAACAACACTTTTTTGCTCTTAATAATCCCGAATCAAATGATGTTTTTTCTGCAAGATAAACGCACAAACCTTTATGAAAAACTCCTAAATATCTAATAAATTACAATGACCCGGCTGAGATATAACGGTAGGCGATATGCAGCGGACGCAGCAAAGCAAGTCTGATGTCATAATCGCTTGTTATGGGCTTTTTTTATTTTTTCAAACTTTTTTCATAAATTCTCCAAGCATTTGTTTCTTTTTCTGTATAAATTGTTTCTTTTGTAATACTTTCTTTATTTAAACAATTTCTGATATATTTTTCAAGTTTTTTATTTATATTTATAACTCTGCAAAACCTATACTCACCTTCATTTTTATCTGATTCTAATTCTTTATATATATTTTTTCCTAAAGTTTCAAGCGGAATTAATGGAGTGGAGTTCCACATAAATACACCTTTTTGATTTTTTATATTATTGTTATTTTCTAATGAAAATAGCACGCCTAAATCTTTATTTTTATCGCTAAAATATAATAAGTCAAATGTAAATAATTTTTCAACCTCAACCATATTTTTTACCATTCCTGAACCTTTTAATTTATTTTTATCAAATATAGGAATGTCTTTAAAGTGTTCTTTCATTTCATTGAACTGTTTTTTATTTTTGGATATTTTTTTTAGCATTTTTGTTTTAAGTTTTTCTCCAACTGAATGTAAGCTTTCACTTATCAATTCCTTACATCCATCAATGTTTTCCTCTTCCAAATAATATACACTAAAGTAATTTTGAATTTCCTTTACATCTTTGTTTTGTTCTAAATTATCAATTCCAAAAAACAGAGCAACTTTAAAACTATATGTCCAATCTAATAATGGAGTTGGACAAGAATGATGTTGCAAATATCCTAATACAGAAATATCATTTAATGTATCAATATCATAAGACTTTAAAATTGTTTTAATCTCATCAGCATATTTATCTTTCCCACTAATGACAAGTTTTTTAACTAATTCTTTATAATTATTTTCTGTATTGTTGATTCTACAATCAATCCATTCTCTTTGTAATGTATTATAAAGCCTCCATTTTGCTTCTCTTTGACCTCTAAACAAAATATCATTTGCTGAATTAAATTTTTTGTAAATTTCATCAAATTCTCTTTCAGTATCAATAGAAATTTGGTCGAACGAATAGCTTTTTTGTAATAATGACTGGAATTCTGGCAGAAAATTATCTGAAATAATAGGGTCTTCCATATGTTCGCTTAAAATCACAGTCATAAATGACCTTAGGATAGAGCCAACTGATTCTTCTATTGGTTTTAAATTTTCATCATATTTAACGTTTATAATATCGTTCAATAAGTTTAATGAAGAAATTTTTTCTATTCCACCATTTCTTAAAAATTCATTAGTAAGTTGAAATTTTAAGTCGAAATTCTTTATTTTTGACATATATTTTCTATTAAATATTTTTGGTTAAAATTGCCCATAACGTTCAATGATAAGAGGAGGACGCAGCGATAGCAAGTCTTCATCTTATCTACTGTTCTACACCGTATTTTCTTTCATAAAAACATTTATTCAACCACAAAACTTTCTGTTTTAAATAATAATTTTCGGTTTTTATCTATCGCTTTAATGTAATATACTCCCTTTGATAATCCTGAAACATCTATTTTTTTTGTATTAGAGTTTTCAACTTTAATAATTTCGACTATTCTTCCTTGAGCATCATAGATTTCAATAGTTCCATTAAAACTTGATAGAACTTTTATTTTTATATTTTCTTTAGTTGGATTGGGGTAAATGAAAAATCTCTCTTTTTTTACCGGCTCTTCTTGCGTCCCTACCAATCCTAATTCTTCGCTATCAAAAGCTATAAGATCTATAATTTTTGTTAATGAAGCTCCTTGTGGTTTGTCCGGATCCTGAACCCATAATGTAAGTTCAAGAAGTATCGTATTGTTTTTTAAGATTGAAATATGATTTACATTAACAATTCGTTTTTCTTTAAAAGTTAGCTTTTTTAATAGTTCTAAATTGCCATGTCCATTAGATCTAAAAACATCTATATATTTATTATCTTCACCACTATTATTATGAGTTTCAAAAACTAAAACACCTTTTTGTTTTGGTAGTTTTTTAATAAGTATATTTTTATCGGATTTTCTTTTTAAATCTATAGTTTCAAGATATTTGCCATTATCATCAAAAAACACATAAGCGGTATATGTTCTAAAAAATGAACTTGAATCTTTACAAATGAATACTAAATTATCATTATCTTGATTTAATGATATTTGCCAATTATAAGGGAAATAATCAGAAAGTTCGATTGATTTGATAAAATCAAAGTCTAATGTATAATAATCAATAAAAAACCTCATAGAATCATAGTTTTCATCCTTAATTGGTTCAAAAACACTTTGATTAAATGAATGCCTTGAATAAATTAAAGTTTCATTATTTTGTAAAAATGGTCCATAAGAGCTTCCGGATATATATAAACTATCTCTTTTCAATGAATCAATGCTCTCTAAATTTGTTTTTGAATTAAATATTTTTATATACGTTGTAAATAAAGGGGGAAGATATGGAGTAATATAGACATAATTGCCATTTAAAGGGTACATCCGAATCTGTTCAGGATAAAAATTTAATTTCTCATCATTTTTCAATGTATCCTTATTGTACAAATGTTCTATTAATTCCCCGGTCATTATATCATACTTTCTAATAGATATTTGTCCTAATCCCCATATCCAAACAAAATCTTTCTGAATATTTCTCATGCTAATAATTTCCAACTTACCTTTTTCATTTAAATATACATATACCGGATATTCACGAGCACCGGTATCTGAAAGCCCAAAAACATTGTGCCACAATACTGTTCCTGAAGTTAAATCTATTTTTTCAATATATGCTCCTTGAAAATGCTCACTACCATCAACATAAACAAAATAGCCTACCGTATCACCATTAATAATATTTTTGCGGAAAGGACGAAGATGTTTTGTGCCTTTATAAATTTCATCATTCAAACGAGAACTATCAACTACTAAATGTTGCCATTTAGGTTGAATATCATCAAAATGAATTGGTTTAACATGCTCTTGAGAATATATATTATAAGATAAAATTACAAAAAGAAATAAGATTGATTTTTTCATTTTTTAAAGTTTAAAGTTTAAAGTTTAAATCGGAGGGAACAATTTATTCCCTCCCAATTTTTAATATCGAAATGGACTAATCACAATCATGCTCGCAGTTTCCAACTGGATAATAACCAATAGGGGGGATTTCTAAATAACCGTCACAATTTCCAATTTGCTCTATGTATGGAGGTGTCACAAAAATATTTCCACTATTCGTTAAACAATATTTTTTTGTGGATTTACAGCAAGATTCACCGCAAGGTGAAGTAATTCTTTCTGTTCTGAATACTCCGCCTTTTATTGTACCCTTCCAAAATGCTTGATAACAACTTGCTATAAAAAAATTGGATTGCAATAAATTATTGCCATATGTACACTTAAAAAACAATCCTACCGGACTATTTAGAAATTCCGCCATTTTAAGATATTCTGCTAGATTTCTAGCGTCATTTACAAATATTTGATAAGATTCTTCCAATGAGTCAAGTAACCCTTGGTTATATAAAGAATTCCATAAAATAGAAACACTATCACACTCTCCATCAACAGGTGTTGCCGTAAAATTATCAAAATAGTACGTAAATGAAACATTTCCCGATCCCGGTACAATTTCATACCAACAATTCCATAGATCATATGTGACAAGTGCCTTGCAGTTTGAATATAAATCAATTATAAGTGTGTCTGAACCTTCATATTCCATATCACCATTGCAGTCTACAGAGTCAGGATCCCAACAACTTGTTATACCGCTAGGGGTACTCCTATATTCTAAAGAATTTTCAAATGATAATCTTGGATTATTTTGTTTGAAATCTTGTAAAGCTTTTTCAAATTTGCTTATTTGTGTTTCTGATTCAGTTAAGTGAATTTCCTCTTTCTTAGTACAAGAGTTCCAAATAATTATCATTGCTGCAAATAATAGCAATGTTATACCGAATAATTTCATTTTTTTCATAAGAATTATTTTTTTATTTAATTTAAATTTTAGACAAATATTTTAAAAATAATCCACTATCTTTGCTCCCTCTTTTGGAGTGGAGACTTCACTTTTATTAGGTTCTTGATCAACCTCATAATAAGATAGTGGAGTCTCTTTTTTCGTTGTCTATACGAAAAAATTTTAGAACCTGCAAACGCCAGTTCACAAAGTCTATGAGTTACCAGAATGGCGGGTCTGATAATCCAATCAAAGTTATATCAGGATAAATAACTTTGTGGTTCTGACCAACCTTATTACGATAAATATAATAAATGAAGTAATTAATTTTCAAAAACAAGGCACTTTTAAAAGCTTTTGTGTCCGCATTTCTTTCCTGATTTAAGAAATGCATAAAAATAATAGTATTTTGAAATGTAAAAAATTTAATAGGCGATACCACTTCAGCAAATTGCATTTCAGCTGATGCGATTTGTAGATTTATAAAAATCAATATTAGTATTATAAACACTTTATTCATTGTCAAAATTTAGTTTTATTTCATCTCTCTTTACATATAAAGGGGCAAAATCTAAAAACCGGGACAAAAAAATTGATTTGTTTTTCATTTTTATACGTTTTTTAACATTTTTTGTCATAAAATAGCAAAGTTTCACTATATTTCACTTCAATTTATTCAACTTGACATACTGGTCAATGTGAATGGTATTTTGTCAATATGGTGTAGAACGGTCAATGATAAGCAGAGTGCCATCCCGATAGGGTGGCATTCTGTCTTATCTATTGTTATGTCCAGTATATGAATTACCATAAATATCCCACTGTAAAATTAAATTGCAATGGATTGTAAAATTCCCATTTTTGATCTGTTCTTGGGTCTTTTAAAATTTTGTTAAAAATTATCTTATCAATTTTTTGATAATTGCCTAATCTGGCATTAAATCCAAAAGAAAAATTTCCTATGAAATAGTTAAGTCCTAATTTAACATTTATTTCATCAAACTTCAACACAAATTCTGAATATGGAAAAACCTCAGAATTATTTTGAGTATGATCTATTCTTCGATAGATTATAAAAATAGGTCTTAAATCAAAGTCCAAGTATAATTGATTAATAATTCTGAATTTCGTTAAAAATGATAATGGTATTAATACTTTCTCATATTTATTTAAATTTCGTAATATTTCATCATAATCATTTTCAAAATACAAATGATCGAAAGGTCTTAGGAAGGTGGCTTTTTCATAATTTATTCCAACTCCTGAATAAAAAGAGAACTTATTTATTCGTTTTAACTTTCTATTAAGTGAAAGATTAAAATGATATGTCCCCCATTTTTCAGGTTGCATACCAAGTAATATTTCCTTTTCCGAATAATCAAACAATCTCTTATCGTGCTGTTCTATTCCATAGGTGGATTGTATAAACCAACTATTAAAAGCATCCTGTCCTTCAATATCGATGAAAAACAATAAGTTTAAAATAAAAATGAATATTGATTGTCTCATGATTTTAATAGTTTATTGTACATGATCTTGTCACCAACCGTGCATTGAATAAAATATATCCCGGATGGCTGATCTGAAATATTTATTTCTATTAAATTTTCGTTTGTTGAAATTGATTTTATGATTTTTCCGTTAGTATCAAGAATTTGAATATTGCACTTCAATTTATCATCAGCATTCAGAATTTTAATATTAACAATATCATTCGTTGGGTTAGGATAAATAGCCATATGAATATCTGTCAAAATATCCAGTTTTTTATTGTCATTACTATCATAAGTAGAATACTTATATCCCTTTCCTTTTCCCCAACCACCATCGCAGTCTTCAACCCAAACCAATAGACATTTTTCCGTTGTTCCACATTCATTTGTGATACTCGCACAGACCCAGCCTGCACCTTCATAGTTTGCTCTATACCTTGCTTTAATAGTACCACCGTATCCTGAAACAGCACCATAAAAATTCCATTGTATATTTGCGGCACTTACAGGAGAATTAAAAAGCAAAAATGCCTCTCCTCTGTCTCCAATACATAATTCGGTCTCACCAAAAATATCAAAATCAGGTTTTCCTACCCAAAATTCCTTTGACACAAAAGCTGGATCACAACCATTTGAAGTTAATTCATAGGTCAAAGTTGCATACCCATTTACATTCGGGCGAGCTGAAAGTATTGCAAAATCTCCATTACCAGACGTAGGTGATTGGAATAAATTTGTTGGTATGACAGACCATGTTACATTTTTGGAACAGGGCATATTATTAACTAAAGCAAATAACTCAGCATCTGTGCATAAAATATCTGGACCATTTATATATGGATTTTCCATGCAATCCATAGTGTTGGGATTTGTTGAAGCTCCAAGCCAATTCCTTAATCTTGTGGTATTTGTGCCGTTTCCTTCCCAAGAAGCATTAATTCTACCTGCCCATCTATTATTTGTATTAGTGCAAGTTAAATTGGGCCCACCTCGATGTTGAGCATATATTCTATTGTTGTCATTAAAATATGGAGCACCTGATGTTCCTCCTTCGGCAATACCGAAATCACCATTCTGCCCATTAGACAATTCAATTCTGAAGTATCTACCTGCGACCAAATTAGGAGGATAATTTAGTGTTTCATCAATTTCAATTTCTGGAGGAGCATTGTCAAAAGTAATTTTTTTAACATCTCCACTAGGATGATGTATTATTCTTGTGTTATTCCCAATATAATTACTCCTATCCCAACCAGCAAAGGACATACCTTGATCAGCTTCAAAATCTTGCGTCAACTCTAACAGTGCAAAATCTGTCCCTCCCCAGTTAGCTCTTAATTCAGAACCAAAATAAACTATCCATTGCGATGGTGTAGTCTCACCTGTAGGGGTACATTGTGGACTTTGATAATTAAATCGAAATAAATAATCATCGACAGGATTCCCTGCTGTGCAATGATTTGCTGTCAATATAAATGGAGTCAAATCACAGCAATCATTATTTACTAATGTACCAGTACACGAACCTATTGAGCTATGAATTATCTTACAAACCGATTCAACTTCACATGATATACCTAATTCACATGCCACATTAACATTACATGATTCTGAACCACCATAATCTTGATCATATGATTCATCAAATAAGGAAAAGCCCGATATTCCATGGTCAAAAGTAGTAATATTTATTGATTCAAGGTTATCTTGATTTTCAATATTTGGATTAAAAATAGTAATATTTATTTTGTCACCATTAAGATAATCTGATCTAAATGTCCTATCTTTAAAAACTGAATGCGTTATTGGTCCAACCACAAATCGTGTTTCTTCATTGTAAAGAAACATAACTGCTTCATTTGGAAGAATCGTATTGTCAAAGCGAATACTCATCGACTTCGCATTTTTACTATGAATTACCATTTCCCATAATGAATAATTTTTGAATTCCGTTAGTCTCCCATTTCTTGTAGTGTAGTTTACATCTTGCTTAATTCCAATCCGAGGCATTTCCCTTCCTGTTCTTCTGTCTTCCTCCAAAACTGCTTCCACGTCTATGAGTGGGGTTTCGACATCTAGGATTTTCATATTTGGATTATACCATGGAATATAATTCTCAATTTTGTCATCAGGTGCTAATACCCTTGTAACAACTTGGGCTTTAACTGTTACAAATATTGACATTATTATTGCAAATGTCAAACTAATCATTTTGAAATTTTTCATGATTTACCGTTTTTAATTAAAAAATATTGTTCCAATCTTAATTTTGTCGTCTTAATATTGGACATAACGGTCGGCGATATGCATCGTAGCCTGACGAAGTCGGCTATGATTGTCATATCGCTTGTTATATCTCGGCCATTTTAAATATTATTTATTCGTTATTTTATCC
>JALSPW010000247.1 GCA_026985735.1 Saprospiraceae bacterium | reverse complement strand
ATTTTATTAACCAAATGAAATTTTTAAACAATACGTTCACGGTTCACATGTTTTTGTCAACCATTTTTATGAGACCTCAAACTTTGAACTTTGAACTTTATCCTTTGAACTTTGAACTTGTTATTTATATCGGGCCGGTTATTCCGAATTTAATACAAATAAAATGCTTTTGACTTTTTACGAAAATCATTTACATCTTTATAAAGCAAATCTTCGATATCTTTGTACCGGTAGTTTTTAAAAAACCTTTTACGTACTTCATCAGTTCCACATACTTTATCAAACATCTTATGCCTGTCTTTTGACATTTCATATATATCTTTGTCCGGATAAAGTTTATGCAATTCTTGAAGAAATAAAAATTGAATAGACATCAAATTTACTTTTTCCGGATCATTGATGTATATTTGTATGCCGCCAAGAGATTTTTTAGCCCATTTGGTATAATATGGTTTGTATGTAAGTGGCCTGAATTTGACTCCAACTAATCCCAATAAATTCATGGCATCAGCTATTTTTTTTGAATCTATCCATTCTTCTCCCAGCAAATGAAACGGCAAAGTATATCCTACTCCATTATTTATCACCATCAATTCGCCTAAAATTCCGGTGCTAACATAATAAAATGCTGTTGAGGCATAAGGAATATGTGGTGAAGATAACACCCATGGTAATCCCGTATCTTCAAATGTCATTGATCTCTTCCACCCTTTCATCGGAATAACAGTCAACTTACATTTTTTGCCTCCTTCAAGCATTTTCTCCTCATTAATTAAAATTGCAAGTTCACCAACTGTTAATCCATAAACATACGGAATAGAATATGCTCCCACCATAGAGAAATATTCTCTCTTTGCAACAGATCCTTCTATTTTTATTCCTCCTATTGGATTCGGTCGATCCAGCACTACAAATTCAATATCATTTTCAGCAGCAGCTTCCATCGCTTTACCCATAGTACTTATGTATGTATAAGAACGACAACCTATATCTTGTATATCATAAACAAGAACATCGATATTTTTAAGCATATCTTTAGTTGGTTTACGTGTTTTACCATAGAGCGAATAAACCGGAATTCCTGTTTTTTTGTCTATTCCGGATGTTATTTTTTCACCGGCATTAACATCTCCTCTTACACCGTGCTCGGGACCAAAAAGAGCAACAAGATCTACTTCTTTTGCTTCATATAAAATATCTATCGTAGTTTTCAAATCCGAATCTACCCCTGTAGGATTGGTAATAAGTCCGACTTTTTTATTTTTTAGCTGATCAAATCCACTTTCTCTCAAAACTTCGATTCCTGTTTTAACTTTTGGAAGAATTTGGCAGTTGATATTTGAAAAAACAGTAAAAACCATTATAAAAAATAATACAGGTAAAAGATTTATTTTCATTTATGTATATTTTAATTGGAAACAGTGTCTGTACGAAATATCACAAATATAAGCGAATTTTTTTTTATGAACTGATTAATATAAAAAAAATACTTTTGCAATTTCTTTTTTTTACTTCTTTGCATCCTATTCCTAAAAGGGAATAAACACATAAAGCGCATAATGAAATACACTTCTTTTTTGGTAAGTTTAATTTTTAATACTAATTTTGCTATCTTATGTCAAAAATGGGTGTTAAATATCTTGTTTTATTCTTCCTGGTTTTTATTAATAATGTCCGGGCTCAAAATACTAATCCCTTTGAAATAAAAAACAGAAAAGAAGCACAAATACCGGAAAATAAGACAGATAATACCCCGAAAAAGGATTTTGAAATAAAATCTCCAATAGTTCAAAAGCAAAAAGAAGAAAACAATCCTTTTGAAATAAACAAAATAAAGTCTACAATAGTAAAAGAAAAGCAGTCTGAGCAAAAAATAACTAATAAGGGAAAAAAGGAAAAAGTTACCGATAAAGTATTAAATAGTTATAAAAAAGGCCAAAAAGATAATTCATCATTTCTATTATGGGTATTTTTATTTACCCTTGTATTTATTGCATTACTATTGAGTTTAAATAGATTGTTAGTTTTAAAAATAATTAAATCACTTTGGTTTTATAATTTGACAAACATTTTATTCAGGAATTTTGTGAGTAGGGAATATATGTATTACTTGTTTCTGTTTATAAATTTTATATTAAATTTTTCGATTTTTGTTTATTTATTTTTAAATAAGTATTTTCAATTTTCGGGATTTCATTTTTTTACAATTATATTTTTCATAATATTGTTGATTTATATTTTTAAGCATTTATTTATTTATTTATTCAGATTGATTTTTCCTACATTAAAAAATATTTCAACATATAATTTTTCGGTGCTTTTATTTAATATTTCACTGGGAATTTTCTTATTGCCATTGAATTTGTTTATTGCTTATAGTTTTGATTCCCTCTCTGTTATTTTTATCTATTTTTCTGCTATTCTTATCGGATTAACCTACTTTTTACGGCTTTTAAGGGGCTTTCTTATTACATATAATTATATTGATATTAGTATTGTTCATTTTTTTTTGTACCTTTGCGCTTTTGAAATTTTACCCTTGTTTATATTCTATAAATTAGTAGTAAATTATTTATAGAAACGGGATTTAATTTTTTTAAAAAGTAAAGATATGGCTATAGAAAAAAATACAGCCAAAGAAAGACAAATACCGGTTAATTCCATTTTAATTTCACAACCCGAACCATCATCACATCGTTCGCCATTTTATGAATTGGAAAAAAAATGGGAAATTAATATTGATTGGAGACCTTTTATTGATGTTGTGGCAGTTGAAGATAGAGAATTTCGAAAAAATAAAATCAATATTGAAGATTATACAGCTATTATATTAACAAGCAAAAACGCCGTGGATTTTTTCTTTAAAAAATGTGAAGATTTAAAAATCAAAATGTCAACCAAGACAAAATATTATTGCAACACGGAAACTATAGCGAATTATTTACAGAAATATACAGTTTACAGAAAAAGAAAAATATTTTACGGAAATAAACACTTAGAAGATATTTTACCGTCCTTTGAAAAATTCAAAGAAGGAGAAAAATTTCTCCTTCCTACATCAAATTTAGGAAGCAAGAAAGTTGTGGAATTTTTAAATAAAAACAATATCGAATTTACCGAAGTAATGATGTTTCAAACTATAGCTTCGGATTTATCTGATTTGAGTGACATCACCTATGACTTATTAGTGTTTTTCAACCCACTGGGAATCAAATCCCTATATGAGAACTTCCCTGATTTTAAACAAAATAAAACCAGAATTGCTGTTTTTGGCCAACATACCAAAATGGAAGCGGAAAAACATAATCTTATTATTGATATTTTAGCTCCTACAAAGGAAACACCGTCTATTGTGACAGCTATTGATAATTATCTCAAAGTTTCAAACAAATAGTATCAAACAAAAAACTTTATAAAATCAGAATAAAATATTTTAGCAATATTTTATTTTTTTACTTTAAAAAATCTTTAATAATCCGGATTAAGTTGGTGGATTAAAATAGTTTTTTCTTAGTTTTGTATTTCAAAATAATAAACCATGTCACAAAACGCATTTGATAAAGCAAAAGAATTGATGGAAGAAATTAAAAATTTCATCATTTCCGATAAAGAAAGTCTTGAAGCTTTTAGAAAGAAATTTGTCGGTTCAAAAAATATTATAAAACCGCTTTTTAGTGAAATAAAAAATATACCGAATGAACAAAAACGAGAATTCGGACAATTTTTAAACAGCTTGAAACAAGAAGCAGAATCCAGATTTAATATTGAAAAAGAAAAAGTGGAAGAAAAAATATCTTCTTCCAAATCTGAAAGTATAGATCTTTCACGACCTGCAGATCCGGTAAGATTAGGAGCAAGACATCCTATATCAATTGTCAATAACAGAATAATAGAAATATTTGAAAAACTTGGATTTACAGTTGCTGAAGATAGGGAAATAGAAGATGATTGGCACAATTTTACCGCTATGAATACACCGGAGGATCATCCGGCAAGAGATATGCAGGATACTTTTTATTTGAAAGATTCTGTTGAAAGATTGCTTCGTACACATACTTCATCTGTTCAATCACGGGTTATGACATCAACAAAACCTCCGATTAGAATAATTGCCCCCGGCAGAGTTTACCGTAATGAAACGATCTCTGCCCGTTCTCATGCACAATTTCATCAAGTAGAAGGATTGTATATCGACGAGGGTGTTTCATTTGCCGATCTTAAGCAAACTTTATTGTATTTTGCCCGTGAAATGTACGGAAAAGATACAAAAATAAGATTACGCCCAAGTTATTTTCCTTTTACGGAACCGAGTGCGGAAATGGATGTCTATTGGGGATTGAATGATGAAATTGATTACAGAATAACTAAAGGCACAGGTTGGCTTGAAATACTGGGATGCGGAATGGTTGATCCGAATGTCCTGGAAAATTGTGGTATAAATTCGGATAAATATACCGGTTTTGCATTTGGTATGGGAATAGAAAGACAAGCAATGTTGCTTCACCGTATTGATGATATAAGAGCTTTCTTTGAAAATGATATTAGATTTTTAGAACAGTTTAAGTCGGTTTTTTAACTTTCATTAAGTATAAATTCAACTTATCATAAATTATATTTTTCTTCAAAATACCGTATTATTAATTCCTTTAATATCTTTTCTTCTTCAAGATCATTATCGGGTTTAAACGGTTTAAGTTCTTTCCAAACCGGCCACCCTTCTTCGTCGTATCCGTCTTTTATGAAATAGCCGTCCAGACTCAATATCAAACACATTCCCAATGTGGTTATTTCAATTTTTCGTTTTTTACTCATCCGAGTCACAATAACTCCCAGTTCCTGCAATCCCAGCAAAAACAAGATGGTTTCCAAATTAGGCAATTCTCCCACTTTCATAGTATCTTTAATAAAATGCCTGATTTTTAACCATTTAAAATCAAATTCCCAATTTTTCATAATTTTCAACTATTTAAATTATGCCCGACTAAGATTTCTGTAAAAGAATCCGGATTCAAATACTTTTTGGCCAGTTCCATTGCTTGTTTTGAACTAATATTATCAATTTCAAGCAAAAAATCGGTAAAGAAATTATGATTCAAATTATTTAATTGAATGGTTTTTATCAAATTAATCGAATGCAATGGACCATTTATCATTGATAAAAAACTTCCTTTTATATAGTTTTTCACTAAATTCATTTCTTCTTCGGAAATTAATGTTGTACGAAGGAGATCTATTTCCTTATATATTTCCGTTAATGTATTTTCCAAATAATTATTTCCTACATCCGTACTTATCATAAAATATCCGTCTCTTTGCATCATATCGATAGTAGAATATATTCCATAAGTATATCCTTTATCTTCCCGTATATTGTCACTCAATCTTGAACCGAAATATCCACCTAATACCGTATTTAGAAAATACATACCTGCATAATCGGGATGATTTCTGTTAAACAATCTTTTGCCTATTCTAATAGAGGTCTGATGAATTCTATTGTTTTCATATTTGAATTTGCCGGGTTGTGAATCTTCAAACGGAATATTTATTTTATCAATATTATTTGAATTTACCGGAATTTTTCCAAAATATTTATTTAAAATATCAAATTTTTCTTTATCTATTTTACCTGTAATAAATATCTTTATATTTTCAGTAGTGAAAAATGAACTAAAATGACCTATCAATTTTTCCCTCGATATATTTGAATAGTCCTGTACGATTGTATTATATCCGTAAGGGTGTTCTTCCCCATATATTTTTTCCGTAAAATAACGATATGCTAAAACTTCATTTTTTGATAATTCCATTTTAAGACTATCTATATTTCTCCTCTTAAATTTTTCTATTTCACTTTGGGGAAAAACAGGTTCAGTTACTATCTCATGAACAACAGGAATCAATTCCTTAAAATATTTGCCTATAGCATACAACTGAATCACAGCAGTATCCATATTGGCTCCCGTAGAAATGGATGCTCCGTAATAATCAATTGTTTCCGCTATTTCGGAAGAGGTCATTCCGGTTGTACCTTCTTTTAATAAACTTGCAGTCGATTTGGCAATAGCACGATGTTTTTCATAATATCTTCCCGCATCATAAACAATTTCAAGCTTTATAATATCAGGATCGTTGATTTCTAAAATATAACAAGAAATACCATTATCAAGATATTGAATATCATATTCGGGAATATCAAAATTCCGAATTTCTTTTATAACCGGTATTTTCTCCATTTTACTAATATTTCAAATTGAATGTTGTTAAAAAATCTTGATACAATTCCGGATATTCTTTTTGGGATTCTCCGGGAAACATAAAAAAGAAGGTAAAGATGATACTATAATAAGATTCCGGTTCATAACCAATGGTATTTATTATAGATTCTTTATTTAATCCTGAGATTGTCTCTATTTTTTCCCAAAAATCACTTTTGTCTATATCCCTATATTTATTTTCAGTATGTAGATGAAGAAAAATATCTACAAAAGCGAAAATTCCAATATTAAAAATACGATTTTTTATATTTAAACCTTTAATAAGATTCTCCATATTAAAAATAACTATCTTATCTTCATAATTGACTTCTACGGAATGTAAAAATTGTTTATCCGGTGTCGGAAAAGCATGCCCATATACATAATAACGATCAAATCCATTATAAAGATATTTCTGCTGTCCCAATGATACCCGAATTGCATTAACGGCTATTACCAATTTCATATCTTCAGGCAATTCTTTATGTTCTTTTCTTACAAATTTAAATTCTTTTGACCTTATAAAAACATATAGCCTTTGTTCAAAAATAACTTTTTGTTCATCATCAAGGGTATTATAAAAACTTGAAACTTCCGTTAAAAATAATTTTTCTTTTTCATTTAGCTCTCTCGGATATTGACTATACCAAGCAAAATCAATTTGAGGAGAAAAAACATAAATTACCGTAATAATAATAACAAAAATCATTAAATACGGAAACATACCGGCATTGTCCATAAAAAAAACATGATAACCTGCATAAATGGCTAAAACAATAAACGGAACAGCTATCAAAAAAGCTATTGAATGGATTTTCATATATGTTTTTAAATTATTTACAAAAATACTAAAGATTTATTTGTAAAATAGAAAAAAAGAATATAATTTTGCAGCCGCTAAAGAAATCTTATAGTGTTTGTACTTGAGATTAGCATGGTACCCTAGCTCAGTTGGTAGAGCACAGGACTGAAAATCCTGGTGTCCCTGGTTCAATTCCTGGGGGTACCACATAAAAAGCCTGATTTCCTTATTGGAAAATGGGCTTTTTTAGTATTAGAACAACAAAATGTATTCGCTAATATCAATTTTTCATTTTACCGCCATATAATAACGGTTTGGTATTAGTCTCTCGAGAAGGATACAATACCGTTAATTAGTGTCTGTCTATAAAGTGCTTGAATTTTTAAAAACAAAGATTTTTGATGAGATTTTTACTTTTCGGAGACGAAGTGATGCCTTTGTATCAGCGAGTTGAAGAAAATAAAAATATCGCAAAAAGAATGTTTTTAAATTTTGATGATTTTATAGACAGACACTAATTAATACATAATCGTCCGCTGTAAATCATTTTTCAATAATTACAGGTAGGACTTGAAAGCATGCGATAGCATGACTTCAAAGCCGTTTTAAAACAGATTCACTTCATTCGTAGATTAGTCTGTATTTTTTCCTTTACACTTTTCCCTTTGAACTTTGAACTTTAAACTTTGAACTTTGAACTTTTGAACTTTGAACTTTTGAACTATTTTTTTTTTGCAAAGCTACCCTCTAACTCCCTATTTCTCCACTACGCTGCGAAATCGGGAGAACCCCATCCCGCACATCCCCCAAATTCAATATATCAATCTCTTCTATCCAATCCGTAATTCGTAATTTTTAATTCGTAATTCACCATTAATAATTCACCATTAATCCCTTTTATCTTTTTACTTTTGTCTTCCAAACTTTTGACCTTTTGCCTTTGAACTTTGCAACTTTATCCTTTGAACTTATTATTTTAAAAACAGAATCAGGGTTCGATATTCAATTCATGATTTTGC
>JALSPW010000246.1 GCA_026985735.1 Saprospiraceae bacterium | reverse complement strand
TCTCCCGTGTATGAATTATCAAGCAATTTCCATATTATCTCCCAATTGTACAATACTTACCCATAATCTTACCCTATAAGGTGAAGACCATGAATCATGAGGACTTTTAACAAAATTATCATCTTTAGATACAAGTCTGCTAAAAGATGCTGTAAAAATTATTATATACAACCATTATATGATTTTATGCATCCTATTATAAAGTGATTGTTTATAAAGTACTTTATTTTAAATTTTAATGATTTTATGAACAGACACTATTTTATATTATCATTTTCAAAAATTATTTAATATATTTGCATTATGATTAAAAAGTATTTCCTTTTCGGTTTCCTTTTCATGCTTTTATTTTTGTACTCATCGTGTTTTAATAACGGGAGCAATTCTAATATTAAGCCCAAAGCCATTTCAAAATCCAATGATATTGTTGTAATTGCAGATAAGAATATATGGCAATCCGAACCGGGAGACACTTTCAGGTATTATTTTGAATCAGCCTACCCTATTACTCCAAATCCGGAACCATTATTCAAATTAAGGCATTTTACATTTGAGCAAATAGATGCAGAATCCTTACGCAGGCAACTGAGAACTTATATCGTATTGGTTGATTTAGCTAATAAATCTTCGAAAACAACAAAAATGCTCTTAAATGACCTCGGTACAGATCGTGCAAAATCAATGTTGCGTTCAGATACCTTCGATATTATATACGGACATGACAAATGGGCAAGAGACCAACTTATTATTTATATTGCAGCAAAAGGAAGAGAAAATCTTGTAAAGGCAATAAAAGATAAATTCAATGAAATAAGTGAAAAAGTACACGAGCATGATTTACCCCAGATAAAAACCGCAACTTATTTTTCGGGGCACAATACTGAAGTTGAATCAAACATAACAAAAATATTGGGTGTTAAAATAAAAATTCCAAAAGATTATAAAAAAGCTTTAGTCGATGATGACAAAAAAATCGTATGGGCTAGAAGAGACAGTAAAAAAGCAATTAGCAATTTTGTAGTGCAAAAATTAAAATATTCGGATACTTCTCAATTTAATATTGAAAATGCAATAAAGATTATAGATAATTTCGGTACTTTTGTAACAACTGATACGGAAGGATCAAAACTTGTTGTAAACAATAAAGATTTACCTGTATTAAAATTTGTTCGTAATATTAACGGAAACTATGCTGTTGAATATCGGGGAATCTGGGAAATGACAAAAGATTTTATGGGAGGATCATTTGTAGCATACTTGGTGAAAAACAAAAATAGCAATGAATTGATATTTGAATTGGGATTTGTGTATGGGCCGGGTACGGATAAAAAAGAATATTTACAACAATTGATGATTATTGCAAACACATTGGAGTTTATAAAAAAGTAACTGATGATAATAGCAGTAAATACCAGGATGTTACTAGAGGACAGAATGGAAGGTATAGCAAGATTTAATTATGAGATTTTAAAGAGAATAGTACAAAACAATCCTGGAGATCAATTTTATTTCTTTTTCGACAGACCATTCAGTAAGAAATTTATATTCGGGGAAAATGTCATCCCTAAGGTATTATTTCCACCAACTAGACATCCTGTTTTGCTTACATTTTGGCTTGAGTTTAGGCTAAACAAGGAATTGAAAAAACTTAAACCCGATCTGTTTTTTTCCGGTGATACATATATACCATTAAATTCGGATATTCCAACAGTAATAGTAAGTCATGATCTCGCTTATCTACATCACGATAATCACCAGAGATTTTTTGATAGAAATTATTATAAATTCTTCTTTAAAAAATTTCACAATAATGCTCAAAAAATAATCGCAGTTTCCGAATATACAAAAAATGATATTATCAATAAATACAATATCCCCGCTTCTAAAATTCAAGTTGTTTATAATGCAGGTAATGGTCATTTTTATCCCGTTGATATTCAAACCAAACAAAAAATAAAAAATAAATTAACAGGGGGTAATCCCTATTTTGTATATCTCGGCTCCATTCATCCGAGAAAAAATCTGGTAAATCTTATCAAAGCTTTCAATATTTTTAAAACTAAAAATAATAACAACTTTAAACTTGTAATTATCGGTCGCCCCGCTTGGAAAACAAAAGATTTTTTTAAAACACTTAACTCTTCACCTTATAAGAAAGATATTATCACAAAACAAATAAACAGAGCAGAACTACCCGAATATATCGGAAGTGCCGAAGCAATGTTTTATGTTTCTTTATTTGAAGGTTTTGGCATTCCGATTCTAGAAGGTTTCGAAGCAGGAATTCCCGTTGTCACTTCCAATATATCCAGTATGCCCGAAGTCGCCAAAGATGCAGCTTTATTAGTTGACCCTTATTCTCCTGATTCAATAGCAGATGCAATGCTCCAAATAATGTCAGATGCCAACTTACATACTTCTTTGGTAAATAAAGGTAATAAAAGGCTAAAAGATTTCTCCTGGGATGTTTCTGCCGAAAAAACCTATGATATTTTCAAAAAAATAGTATAATACCAAATCCTCCCATACGGGTAAATTATTCTGAAATTATTTTAAACTCAGTTCTGCGGTTTTTTCTTCGCCCTTCTTCCGTTGCATTACTTGCAACAGGAATAGTATCTCCGTAACCGGTATAATCTATTCTATTTTTATTTATATTTTTTTCAAGAAGATAATCGCGTACCGCTTTAGCCCTTTGTTTTGACAGTTTAAGATTGTACGTTTCACTACCGATATTATCTGTATGACCAATAATTCTAATCTTAATGGCAGGATTATCATTCAATAATTGGATAAGTTTTTGAAGTTCCGCTTTGGAACTTATAGTATCCAATACAGCTGAATTGTATTCAAAAAATATATTTTGCAACACTATAGGAGATGTATTCACCTTTTCTATTTCTTTTATTTTAACCAATCCTATATTCAATTCAAAAGGTTTTAAAGATGTATTTTTATCATCAAGATTAAACCTACCCGAATAAAACAAATATTCTTCTTTAACAACGGAAAAATTATAATCAATCCCATATCTCAAAGGCAATAGGAAGGTATCTTTATCTGTTTTGATATCCCAAATCTTCTTTCCTGTAGAATTATCATAAAGCTCCAAGTGAGCAGACAGTTTTTTCAAACTATTTTTATCAAATACTATCCCTTTTATATATGTTACTTTATCCGGTTTAATTTTTTTATCCAAATAAAAATAATAAATATCAAGATTTTTTCTTTTACTTTCTGTCCCCCGGTCTGTACTGAAATACGCAATCTTTCCGTCAAGGGATACAAATAAAGCCCCTTCGTCATTTTCCGTATTTACAGGATAACCGAGATTTTTCGATTTTGACCATATACCATTTATTTTTTTTGACATAAACAAATCAAAACCGCCCATACCGGTATGCCCGGACGAAGTGAAATATAAAGTCTTATTATCAGGATGAATATATGGAGCTTTTTCATCTGCTATAGTGTTTACCATGGTATCCATACAAACAGGATTACTCCACTTACCTAAAGAATCCAATGTAGAATACCAAATATCCTTTCCTCCTATACACCCGGGTCTGTTACTGGCAAAATATAGTGTTTTGCCATCGGCAGAAATAGACGGTTGTGATTCCCAAAAAGCTGTATTTATATTCTTCCCAAGATTTTCGGGTTTTCCCCATTTCCCGTTTATTTTACGGGACACAAACAAATCACAACTTCCATAAGTACGATTCCTGTTGCAAATAGTAAAATAAATGATTTTGCCATCCGGAGTTAACGTATGTGCTCCTTCATTAAAAGGAGTATTCAATTCTTTTACAGGTTTTGCCGAATGCCATATACCGTTCTTATTTATACTCATATAAAAATCTTCTTGATTATTTACACGACGAGTAAATATCAATTTCGAATTATCACCCGTCAAAACCGGTAAATATTCATCTTCTTCAGTATTAATGGCTCTACCAACAGATATAGGTTCAAAAGAAACCGGATGATTTATAGCATATATTCTAAAGGGAAGATTTTTAACCATAAACCTGGCTTTATTTTCCAAATCTCCGTCTATATTGCTTTTTTTTAAAAATAATTTATAATACTTCAAAGCCTTTTCAAGTTTTCCCTGACGTTCCAAGACCAAAGCAATGGAATAGTAAACTTGATAATTATAAGCAGAATCAATCTCAAGAGATTTTAGATAATATTTTTCACTTTCGTTATATTTTTTTCTATTATAATATATAGTAGCCAAATGATAATATACCGGCACAAAATCCGGTTCTCTTTTTATTGTTTTATCAAAATATTTAATTGCCGCATCATAATCACCTGCTCTAAATTTTTTAATCCCTTTATTATAATATTTTTTTGCTTTTTTATCATGAAGCATACAACTTTGAGCACCAAGAATATTTAATGAACTCAATATTATTAAAATAAAAAATACAATATATTTTATATCAAATCTCATAAATTTTTTATCAGTACAGCAACAAATAATAATCACATTTGCTTCAGAGCCAATTTTATCAATTGCTCAACCTGATCAACATCAGGATTGGATTTCATAACTCTGGCGAGTACAACTTCCGCCTTGGATTTCACCACTCCCAATGCCATTAATGCAGCCAACGCCTCTTCTTTGACAGGCGATACCCGTCTGGCAGCAATCCCCGAATCATCAGTTATATTCATTTTCGATACTTTATCCTTGAGATCAAGAATAACCCGTTTAGCTGTTTTAGCTCCAATTCCTTTCACTCTTTTCAATGAAACATCATCTTCATTTATAATTGCGGAAACAATTTCTTTCGGTGTCATAGATGACAAAATTATCTGAGCTGTTGTAGCGCCTATTCCTGAAACGGAAATCAATTTTTCAAACAATAATTTTTCACCCTCATCATAAAACCCATACAAGCTCAAATCATCTTCCTTGACCTGAAGATATGTATATAATTTTGCTTCCATAGATTTTTCTATCTTACTGAAAGTATTCAAACTGATATTTATATAATAAGCGATACCATTATTCTCAAGATAGATATAAGTCGGAGTTTTAAATGTGATTTTACCTTTGATATATGCATACATACTTTATAATTTTGTAACCCTATTTTTGAATTATTTACAAAATAACAAGAAATAATTAAAGATTAAATTAAATACGTATAAAAAAATATATTATTTTTACAAACTTTTATAAATTACCTTTTAATACCATACCGTTATCAAGATGGTGAAATAGAATAAGAATTAGTTTTTATAATCAGCATATTGGTAACAATTTGGTATAAGTAACTACCAAGCAGAATCATACCGGATGAAAAACAACTATCTTCCGGTTCAAAAGCTTTCTATCCCGGGTAATTAGGATAATGAAATGAAGAAATGTAGAAACAATGATTAAAAAACGCATAATAGGAGAATATCAGGGAGCTGAAAAAGGACCTCTTTTAGTAGTTTTTGGCAATATGCACGGAAATGAACCTGCAGGGTTCAAAGCGATAGATCTTATGATCAAGATGATTGAAGTTGAACCGATTACTAATCCGGAATTTAATTTCAAAGGAAAATTCCTGGGGATAACAGGAAACCTCAAAGCAGCAAATAAAGGCGTAAGATTTATTGATAAAGACCTAAACAGATGTTGGAGTTCTGATATAATAGAAAAAATAAATAAAAATCCGCATGATAAATTAAATGCAGAAGAAAAAGAAATAAAAGAAATTATTGCTTTATTAAAACATAAAATTGATGAATATCAGCCTGATAAATTATATGTATTGGATCTGCACACCACTTCTTCTACCGGTGGTATTTTTACAATAGTTCCTGATATAAAAGAAAGTGTGGAAATCGCATTGAAACTTAATGCCCCTGTCATACTTGGTTTATTAAATGGGGTCAAAGGAACCTCCACGGAATATTTCAGCGGTTATTTTCATAATGTTCCTTCAGTTTCTTTAACTTTTGAAAGTGGAAATCATAATGATATTTTATCTGTAAACAGAGCGATTGCCGCAATGACGAATTTGATGACAATCATTGGTAATTTCGAATCTCAACATGTTGAAAACAGACATAATATGCTGCTGCAAGAGTTCTCAAAGGGACTTCCCAAATTAAGCAAATTATTATACAAACATCATATAACACCGGAAGATAAATTCGTTATGAATCCCGGATATGAAAATTTTCAAAAGATTGAAAAAGGGGAAATTCTTGCAAAAGACAAAAACGGAATTATCAAATCTCCTTATAAAGGTAGAATACTAATGCCATTATATCAAAAATTAGGTGAAGATGGATTTTTTATTATTAAAGAAATATCAGGCCTGCACGATTGTTGCAAATAATATATAATAACACAAATATTTATTTTATTATTTATAAAATAGATGAAAATAATCATTGTTTTTCTAACTTAATTTTAAAAAGATGAAAATAAATTATACCGATATAGAAAATGCTTTGGAATATTTTGAAAACAAACAATTTTCAGATAAATCCGAAAATGAAATATTAAAAAAATTTCCCCAAGTAATGAGCTACCTTACTTCCAATCAGTTCAGCGTCCTGTCCGATGAAGAATATATGATTTTATCTTTTTATATTTTGATTTTATTAAAAATATTCATTGATAAAAAAGTTTATCTTCCTGAAATAACCGGTGAACTTATTGAATTAAACGAAACAAAAAATTGGGAAAAATTAGAAAATATAAGTAATATCCCTTTTGAAGAAAAAGTTTATCGTTTATTTAAAGAAGAAAACAAAGATTTTGCTGATTTTATCTTATCGGGATTCTATGATGAAGAAGATGAAAAAGCTGAGGTTGAAATAAGTCTTCCCGCTCAGGAAATTATTTTCATTACAGTAAAAACTATTTTTGATTGCTTTTCAAATTATTAACCATTTTAACTCTTATAGGAAAATGGTCAGAGTATTTTATCCTTAAAGTTTTAAATTCACTTACCTTTATATTTTCCGAAACAAACAAATAATCTATTCGTAAAAAAGGAATAATACCTGCATAGGAAATACCCAACCCAAATCCTTTTTCCTTGAAAGCATCTTTGAGTATATTTGAAAACTGATTATATGTATAAGAAATAGGGGGATCATTAAAATCTCCTCCGGCAATAATTTTATAAGGTGAAGATTTGATATGTTTTATCACTTTGGATACTTGTTTAGCCCTTAACTGGACAAAAGTTTTATATTTTGACAATATCGTGAATATATTTTTTGATTGGATTGTCCTGTCTTTTTCTATATCCTCCATTAAGTTTTCAGTCGATTTGGATATCTGATTAGATTCAAAATGAACACTATACACTCTTAAAGTATCTTTGTTAATAACTATATCCGCCCACAAGCAAGAGTTTGTATTTGTACTAAAATCCACCTCTCCTTTATCGATTATTTGAAATTTTGAAAGAATTGCAGCACCCCTTTTATCTATCATATTCCGATACTTATAGCCATCCAAATTGCTTAGCTCTTTATCTATCCTTTTTGAATTTCTTTCCTGTAACAATAAAATATCGGGATTTTGTTTTTTAATAAATCCCGAAAGAATATTATTTCCAATCTTTTTTTTATATAAATATGATCCTTGATTGACATTATAACTCATAACCGAAAAATAACCCTGTCCGGAAACAGTATCTTCCGAATTATTAAAAGCAATAAATTCATTAATATACTGGTAACCAACAATAAGAATCAATATCGAAAAAACAATCTTTTGTATATCATAAATCAAATAATAGATAATAAATAATATATTAGCAATTAACAGGATAGGAAACCCCAATCCGAAAAAAGAAAAAAACCAGAGCTTTGCAGGATTTACATACGGTGCGATATAAGACATAATAGTAAAAACTATTACTATCAAATTCAATCCGAATATCATTAATCTTATTAGTTTCATTCGCGTTTGCTTGCTAAAAATAAAAATTCTTTTTCCTCTTCGCTTAAATTCTCATACCCCTCTTTTTTAATTTTATCCAAAATCCTATCCAATTCTTTTTGATGTTGAAAATCATTTTCTCTATTGCTTATTCTTTTCATATCCG
>JALSPW010000245.1 GCA_026985735.1 Saprospiraceae bacterium | reverse complement strand
GATAACCTTTATGACGGTAGTCGATAGTGCTGTAAAATAGAGTTTTGATGGCATTTTTGTTTATTTTGTTACAAATAAATTTGGGATATTGTTTATATATTTCTTGCTTTCCATGTGCTATTTTCAGAAATATTCAATTGGTTTTATAGGCATACGATATCATTTGTGTTGAATAAATTGGGTAATTCTATATTAAAAGCATTTTTATAAAGTGCAGGAGGAACGCTTATATCTGCCAGTAATACTTTCCCGGTATACTTTTTTGCTATCGTATTTAAAAAGCCTGTTTTCGGAAGAGCAAGAGTCATTGTATAATTGGCTTTTATGCAAGTTGAGGCTATTTCTCCGGTAGTGGAATCAATTCCTGACGGGACATCCAATGAAATCACTGTCGAATCTTGCTTGTTGATGAGAGAGATTATATCAATCACATTTTTTCTTAATTTTCCCTTGAGGCTGTATCCGATTATTGCATCTATTATAATATCATATTTATTGCTAAAATCGAGATTATGTGAATTAAAAATTTCTATTTTCATTTTTTTAATAATATCAAATTGAGCTTTTATAGTGTCATTAAATTTATCAGGTTTGGATGTTATTACGACGTTTACCTTATATCCCCAATTGTGCAACCGCCGGGCAGCTGTGATACCACCACCTCCATTTCCTCCTGAACCGGCAAAAATGATTATTTTTTTCGATTTATTATGTTTAATAAGTTCTCTTGTTAATGTGGCTAAACTTCTGCCGGCGTTTTCCATCATCTGAAAAAGATTAATGCCGTATTCTGCGATCATCAATCTATCCACTTCTATCATTTGATTAGTTGTGATATACGGTACGGTATGTTTTGAAACAGGGAAAGGGAAATGATTATCCATCGTTTTATATTTTGTATAGGTTTTTCTGATTCTAAATTCATAACAGATGACCAGTTGTGAATTAAGGCGCTCACAACCTACATCTTTAGTCCGAAATCGTCAGTTAGCAATAATTCATAATTCACCGTTAATTCCTTTTTCTTTTTACTTTTGCCTTTCAAATTTTGCACTTTGCACTTTTGCCTTTGCACTTTGCACTTTGCACTTTGCACTTTGCACTTTGCACTTTTCCTTATATTAATGTATTTATTATGATTAAAGATTCTCCATGAAAAAAAAAGTTGATTTTTCGTTGTTTTACAATTACTTCTCTAATATTACATCAATACATGGCAAAGATTTGTTTTCTATATATTTGAGCATAGCACCTCCGCCGGTTGATATAAAACTTACCATTCCGGAAAGTCCGGATTTATTAATTGCAGATACGGAATCACCACCTCCGATTAACGAAAAAGCTCCGTTCTTTGTTGATTCGGCTATGGCTTTAGCTGTTTCAAATGTTCCTTTGGAGAATTTTTTCATTTCAAAAACACCAAGTGGACCGTTCCACATTATACTTTTCGAATTATGAATGATATTTGAATATTTTTCTATAGCTTTTGGTCCGATATCCAAAGCCATCCATTCATCCGGAATTTTCATACTGTCAACAGTTTTAATATCACCGGATTCGGAAAACCTTTCTGAAATTACAGAATCTTCAGGCAACATCAAATTAACGTCTTTTTTCTTGGCTTTATCCATTATATCCCTTGCTGTCTGCACATAATCGGCTTCAAATAAAGACAAGCCGATATTGCCACCCATAGCTTTAATAAACGTATATGCCATTCCTCCTCCAATAAGTATATTATCCGATAATTCTATCAGTTTATCCAATAATTTTATCTTGTCAGACACCTTTGCCCCGCCTATTATCGAGGTGAAAGGTCTTTGAGGATTGTTTAAAAGTTTGTTTGCATTTTCCAATTCTGCCTGTACCAAAAATCCAATATCCTTATGTTCCTTATCAAAGAATTTGGCTATTGTATATGTCGAGGCATGCTTTCTATGTGCTGTTCCAAAAGCATTGAATACGTAATATGTCCCTAAAGAAGCAAGTTTTTTGGCAAACGCTTCATCGCCTTCGGTTTCTTCCTTATGAAAACGAAGATTTTCCAAAAGCAATATTTCCCCCGGTTTTAATTTTTTAGCTTTTTCTTCAGCTTCCTTACCGATACAGTCAGATGCGAAATCAACATGTTTGCCAAGTGATTTTTCAAGTTCCGGAATTATGTTTTTTAATGAAAATTTATCTTTTTGAATGTTTCCATCCGGATCCAATTTTCTTAATGGTCTCCCCAAATGAGACATTAAAATCAATGAGCCACCATTATCTAAAATATAATTTAATGTTGGAAGTGCTTTTATAATACGCGTATTGTCCGAAACTTTATTATCTTGAGTCAAAGGAACATTAAAGTCAACTCTAACCAGTACTTTTTGATTTTTAAAATTGGATTTCATCTGTTTAAAATTTTTATTTCCAAAAAAATATAATAAAAATTTGTAATACATTCAGGAACTCACATAAATTTTTTTAATCATTTTCTGTATAATATATGATTAATAAAATTCATGTTCGTTTCATCTGTTTAAAATTTTTATTTCCAAAAAAATATAATAAAAATTTGTAATACATTCAGGAACTCACATAAATTTTTTTAATCATTTTCTGTATAATATATGATTAATAAAATTCATGTTCGTTTCATCTGTTTAAAATTTTTATTTCCAAAAAAATATATAATATAATAAAAATATAACTACCTAAAATGCCCCTGTACGAGTAGTTACCTATACACAATCTCAAAACTATAAACAAAATGCGAACCAAAATTAATAAAAAAAAACTGTAATGTTACTATTTTATCAATTTTAATTCGCATTATATATAATACCTGAATAAAAACAGTTAGTATTTTTATCAGGTTCTGTTTTGAATTGACATTTTTTATGCCATTCTTTCTATTAAATCTGCCAATCTGTTTGAATAACCGAATTCATTGTCATACCATGAAACAACTTTTATCAAATCTCCACCTTTTTCCATTGTAAATCCTGAATCAAAAATTGAAGAATACGGACTTCCGATAATATCCACACTTACGATAGGATCGGTTTCGTATTTTAAAATACCTTTTAAAGGTCCTTCGGCAGCAGATTTCATAGCTGCATTTACTTCCTCAACAGTAGTTTTTTTCTTCAATTTAACGGTCAAATCCACTATCGAACCATCAGGAGTAGGTACTCTCATCGCCAATCCGTGTAATTTTCCGTCTAATTCGGGAATTACCAATCCGATAGCTTTTGCAGCTCCTGTAGTAGTCGGTATAATCGATACGGCAGCAGCCCTTGCCCTTCTGAGATCCTTGTGAGGAGCATCAAGGATTATCTGATCATTAGTGTATGAATGTATAGTATTCATTAGACCGAACTCAATACCAAAATTGTCATTCAATACTTTGCTTATCGGAGCAAGACAATTGGTTGTACAAGATGCATTGGAAACAAGTTTATGTTCAGGTTTTAATTTGTCATCATTAACTCCCAAGACTATAGTCATATCCACATCGTCGGGTTTTGCAGATGGTACACTCAATGCTACTTTTTTAGCTCCTGCTTGCAGATGCTTTTCCAATAATTCTCTTTTTCTAAAAACTCCCGTACACTCGGCAACAACATCCACGCCCAATTCCTTCCAAGGGAGATTGCCCGGATCTCTTTCCGCATAAGCGTTTATTTTTTTACCGTTTATAATCAAATATTTTTCATCAGATTCTACGGTTCCGTTGAATTTACCGTGTACGGAGTCATATTTCAATAAATGTGCTAGTGTATGATTGTCTGTCAGGTCATTAATAGCTACGACTTCAATATCTTTTTTTGCTAATAATGCTTTAAAGGTTAGACGTCCTATCCTTCCGAATCCGTTTATTGCTACTTTTTTCATTTTTTAATGTTTTTATTGTTAAATTATTATTTTTATTAAGTAAATGGCTGTCTATAAAATTATAATAATTAGGCACTTTATAGACATACGCCGGTTAATATTTTAAAATGCAAAAGTAAATAATAAATTTATAAAACAATCCTTTTAGTATATTAAATTTTAACATTTTAAAATGACACGAATTAGGTATAAACCCTCTCATGACATAATTGAATTTTGATTTTTGTCTATAGATTAAAGCTTTTTATCAATAATTTTATATAGTTAGGTGAAATAGTTTTAATATTGTCAAAATTTCGTATTTTGAAAAATTGCTTGTTTTAGTATATACTATATTTAGTTTATATTAGAAAAGTATCAAGTTTTATTAACAGATAAAAATTAAATGCTTTATGAAATATTTATTATATTTTTTATTGACTATTACAATGTTTTCAACAAAATCGCAAGGGCAATTTAATGCAAAAATGATTCAATATCCTGATGTATCACGAGATAAAATAGTTTTTACTTATGGGGATGATATCTGGATTGTAAATAAAACGGGAGGTGTTGCGACAAAAATAACTTCACCTGTTGGCAGGGAGATCTTTGCGAAATTTTCTCCGGATGGAAATTCATTGATTTATAATGCCAATTATGACGGAACTTATGATATTTATTTATTACCGGTTACAGGTGGAATTCCTAAAAAATTGACAGCTCACGGTATGGGAGAGAGTATTGTGGATTGGTACCCTGACGGTAAAAATATTTTATTTGCCAGTAGAAGGGAAAGCGGCAAGCAGAGATTCAATCAATTTTATAAATTAAGTATTGAAGGTGGATTGCCGGAGAAATTACCGATGGAAATGGCGGAAAGAGGCTCATTGTCACCTGATCAAACCAAAATTGCATTTACTGATAAAAGCAGAGTGTTTAGAAACTGGAAAAGATATAGAGGAGGAACTGCTCCCGATATTTATATCTTTGATTTGAACACTTATGAATCTGAAAATATTACTAATAACGATGCCAATGATGAATTACCTATGTGGATAGGAGATAAGATTTATTATATGTCCGATAACGGTAAACATAAAAGAAATAATATTTGGGTGTATGATATTGATGCCAAAACAAACAGACAAATTACAAAATTTAAAAAATATGATATTAATTTTCCTTCACAAGGTCCTGATGATATTGTTTTTGAAGCTGGGGGAAAATTGTATCTGCTTAACTTGAAAACTGAAAAATACAATGAAGTGCCGGTAGAGGTAATCAGTGATTTTGTTTCTATCATGCCTGAGAATAAAAATGTCCAAAAGTATAGGACGTATTACACTCCTTCTCCCGATGGCAACAGGATTTTGGTTGAAGCGAGAGGGGAAATATTTTCTTTACCTAAAGAATTTGGAGTGACAAAAAATCTTTCAAATTCATCTGCATCGGCAGAAAGATATCCGGCTTGGTCTCCTGATGGTAAAAAAATTGCATTCTGGAGTGATAGGTCGGGAGAATATCAGTTGGTGGTGAAGGATATAAAAACCGGAGAAGAAAATACATTGACTAAGTTTAAAAACGGTTACAGATACAATATATATTGGTCACCGGATAGTAAAAAATCTGTTTTTATCGATCAGGATGGTTATTTTTATATAATAGATATGAGGACAGGTAAATATTCTAATATAGACAAAATAGACGGGGCGCATTGGGTGATGAATAATTTTAAAGTAAATTGGTCAAGTGATAATAAATGGATAACTTATGCCAAGGCTCAAGATAATGACAATAATGCTATTTATGTTTATAACGTGGATTCAAAGGAAAAGAAACAGATAACAACCGGTTTTTATAATGATTCCGAACCTGTTTTCGGAACCAAAGGAAAGTATTTATTTTTTACGACAACCAGAAACTTTTCGCCTATTTATTCAGATTATGATGCCACTTGGGTTTATCCTAATGCTACCAGTATCGGATTTGTAACATTGCAGGATTCGACAGAATCATTATTGTATCAAAGAAATGATACCGTTTCGGTAAAAAAAGAAAATAAAGACGCAACAAAAGAAGACGGGAAAGCTAAAAAAGAAAAGAAAAAAGAATCAGATACAAAAAAAGAAGATAAGAGTATAAAAATTGATTTTGCAGGTATAGAAAATAGAATGGAGATTTTGCCTGTTAAACCGGGAAATATAGGACAAATTTCTGCAGTTGACGGAAAATTAATATTTGTGAGATATCCTAATAGAGGAGCAAGAAACGGGAAATCAACGCTGAACTACTATGATTTTAAAGATAGAAAAACAAAAAAAATAATAGAGGGTGTAAATGGATATGATGTGACTGCCGATAAAAAATCCATTATGGTACTTAAAGGCAGAGATGCAGGAATAGTAAAAATTGCTGAAAATCAAAAACTAAGTAAAAAAGTAAATTTTAGCAATATGTATATGAATATAAATCCAAGGGAAGAGTGGCATCAACTTTTCAGAGAAGTGTGGAGAATTGAAAGGGATTATTTTTATGACAAGAAAATGCACGGTGTGAATTGGGATAAAATGTATAAGATATATTCTCCATTGATCGATCAATGTGTTACAAGATATGATGTTAATTTTGTTATTGGGCAATTACTTGGTGAAATGAACTCCTCTCATACTTATAAAGGTGGGGGAGATATGGTTTATTCCCCTCATAAGAATGTTGGGTATTTGGGGATTAACTGGGTAAAAGAAGGAGATTTATATAAAGTTGCACATATTGTAAAACCCGCTTCTTGGGAAACAGAAGTAAAATCCCCTTTGATGCAATCAGGTATTGGAATAAAGGAAGGAGATTATATTTTTGCAGTAAATGGGAAAAAACTTTCTGATTATAATAATCCTTATTCTGCCTTTGTCAATCTGGCTGGTAAAACAGTTGAATTATTATATGGTAGACTTCCCGATATACATAAAGCTAAGACTACTTTGGTGAAAACGTTAAGCTCAGAAACCAGATTGAGAAATCTTGAGTGGATAGAAAAACACCGAAAAAGAGTTGAGGATGCTACCGGAGGTAGAGTCGGATATATATATGTACCCAGTACCGGCTGGGACGGGCAAAAAGAATTGGCAAGACAATTTTACGGGCAGTGGAATAAAGATGCTCTTATTATCGATGAGAGGTGGAATAATGGAGGTCAGATTCCGGATAGATTTATTGAATTGTTAAACAGAAAACCCCTTAATTATGTGGCTTCAAGAGCGGGTAAGCTATGGCAAGTTCCTAGAAAAGCAAATTTTGGACCAAAAGTTATGCTGATAAACGGCTGGTCGGGATCCGGTGGAGATGCATTTCCGGATTATTTTAAAAAAATGAAATTAGGAGAATTGATAGGTACCAGGACCTGGGGTGGATTAATAGGAATCTCAGGTGCTCCGAGACTTATAGATGGGGGTTATATTACGGTTCCTACTTTTAGACTGATGGACCCTGATGGTAAATGGTTTAGAGAAGGCTATGGTGTTGATCCGGATATAAAGGTAAATGAAGATCCCACTCAACTTGCAAATGGCATTGATCCTCAATTGGAAAAAGCTATTCAAGTCCTAAATGAAAAATTAAAAAATATTAAATCACTACATCCTCAACGTCCTCCGAGAGAAGACAGGAGCAAGTAGTGTCTGTCTATAAGCTCATTAAAAAATTAAGTTTTTTATAGATAAACACTAAGTAGGGATTAAGTTCAAAGTTTAAAAAGATAAAAGGAATAAATTGAGAATTGATAATAGCAAAGAAAAAATCATTTTTTTTCTTTGCTATTATTTTCATAAAAAATATATTCCTGAATTTTAAAAATCAGTACTTTATAAATTGATAATATTCACATAAAAATAATTAAGATAAATTATTTTAAAATTTTTTTTCAAAAAACACATTAAATATTTGTATAATATATAAATAATTATTAGCTTTGCAATTAAAATGGTTTGTGTTCTATGAATGCAAGTTGTTTTTATAGATAAAATCCAACCTTTAAATAAAGGAAGTTTACTTAATACAGCGAGTAAAAAAGTTTTCTTTCTTTTATTCATATATATATATAGAATGGTATAGAAATTAGTATAGCAAGGTATAATCCTTTTGGAATTTTATAATAAAAATTTTTTAAAATGAAAAAACTATATTCTTTATTGACACTTTTGGTACTTGTATTTTTAAGTGGACAAAATTTGAATGCACA
>JALSPW010000244.1 GCA_026985735.1 Saprospiraceae bacterium | reverse complement strand
GATTTGATAAAATTAAAAAGGAGCAGTTTGTCTATAACTTTATCATTGGAACCGTAGATGATGGTTTTGATTTTAAAATAAAAAATAAAGAAATTGATGTAAAAACATACGGCACAAAATTATTGAAATTAAATGAAAATATTTCTAAATATAATTTACTTATTGATGAAAGACAAGCAAAAAATCACATAGCGGATATTTATGTCCAAACCTTCATTACGGGCGATAACAAGCCTGAAAAAGTAGTATTATCCGGTTATTATGAAGGCTTGCCTCCTATTAATAATAGCTTTCCAAAGCCGGCTCACGCAATTCAAGTATCGCAGTTAAAATCTATTGAAAATTTATTAGAAAAATATTTTTAAAAGAATAACCTGTTATACTCCTATCGGTTACCAGCCGATAAGAGTTTAATGCTAAATAACGTGAGTTCGACATAAGAAAATACTCTTTATTTATTATAAACTGTTGATTTTTAATACATTGAATAAAATATTTAAAGAAAAATAATTTTAATAGCAAATAATTATTTTTGCTTCGATTCTATTATCGAACTCACGTTAAATAGACAGTTGATGTATTTTTTTTAAGTTACAGTATATAAAAAAGCCTGCAAAAAATGCAGGCTCTTTCACACACAAGATGAGATTTTAGTCATTAAATGCAAAATCTCCCGGAATTAATCCTGCAGTAAAAGTTTTGATTTTTTGTTGGTTGTCCAGATCATAAATCACTATATCCCCTTCACTTTGATAATCTTTGGCATCGGAAATAAATAATTTTCCGTCATTGGTTTCCATATTGTAAATAGCTATCCCATCATAAGTTAAAAATGGAGTAGTGGGTAAACTCGTAGCATCTTTATCCATTTGATAAACATCATTTCCGATATTAAAATACAGGTTATCATCATCCAAACTTAAATGATCGGGATGTTGTGTCGTATCGAATGTGAATTCTTGTATAACACTAAGCGTATTGATATCGATTTTACTAAGTTTTCCGGCGGTTTCATTTCCTGTCCAAGAAGGCTCTCCGCTACTTAAAACCCATAAGATATCATCTTTAATTGCCATTGAATTGGGACGGTCACCAACTGTAATTTCAGCATCTTTGTTTAAAGTAGCCAAATTGATTGCCGTAACAATATGATTGCTTCCCCAACCGCCTTTGTGAGCTACAAAAAGATAATCATCATTGGAAATCAATTTTTCGGGACCTTCGCTTACGGGAACTTTATACATAAAAGTATCGTGAACGGTATTGATAACAGCGAGGTAATCATCATTGGCATCCAAACCGTCACCCCAACAACTGACAAAAGCTCTATCGGCTCCGGTATATTCCATATATCGCGGATTGGTCAATTGCGTAGCAATAGTGCTTTCGTAAGATAAATCGTCTGTATTGACTACTACAATTTTATTGGAATTATTGACCACCACATAGGCTTTGTCATCAATAAAATTCATCGATTGGGCAACATCACCCAAATTTTGATTGTTAATCGATTGAAATACATTGTTTTGAATGTTAGCGAAGTCTTTGTCGATAAAACTCAACGAAGCATTGTCGTGCAAAAACTGTCCTTCATTGACCACAAAAACCCCGTCTTTGAACTCACTTTCATATGTCGGCTTTTCATCTTTTTTGCACGATTGAAGGCTTAATAATAAAACCAGTGCTAATAGTAGTAAATTGTTTTTTTTCATAATTAATCTATTTTTATATTAATGTTTATATTATAATTTCTTAAAGGTTGCGGACGGGCGGGAAAGGTTTCATAATAAGTATCGGTAATATTAAAAATTCCACCTCCGAGCATAATACTTTTGTTTATTTGA
>JALSPW010000243.1 GCA_026985735.1 Saprospiraceae bacterium | reverse complement strand
AAAGACCTTATGCCCACGCATATCTCTCTCAAAGGTCGCCTGTGAACCTTCGTTTTGGCTATCGTCAAAAATCGTTCGATTCCTTGCGATTAAGACTGGGGTACCTTTACACAACTTTTTACACACCCAAAATATCAGCATAGCACCTGTCTGCCAAAGCAAGGCGATAGGCAGGCTCATTTTTACAAGTGCTATTATTTGCCTTATTACCTGATATTTTATATTCGTTTTTTTCATCTACTGCCGCAAAGATAGTTTATTCTTTTCTTTTTTCAATTGAAAAAGGCTTTCAATTAAAAAAAATAAGTTTATTAAGTAAGTCAGTACCTTCTCTTGTATTTGCTGAGAAAATGACTGCTGCTCTCGATATCTCTATCGATGAACTTGTCTATGGTAAATCCAATGAAAAAGCCCGCATCCAGATATCGGATAACGAGCTTCTTAATCTTTTTAATAAAACGCAGTCGCTGGAAGAAGATCAGAAAAAATCTGTTGTTGATTTACTTTCTGCTTTTCTTCTAAAAGCTAATCTTACTAAACAATTGGCTTAGACTTTTTCTTATATGAATTTGAATATTCTTCATCAACAAGTACTTTCTTGGGCTTAATTTGCCAAAGGTTACAATCTATATTTTCTATCAAACAAAGTAAATTCATTAAATTGTCATAAGTTACTTTATAGTCAAATTGAACATTTATATATCCTCCTGGTGAATGCAAAAGATTTACAAAACTCTTTTCATCTTCTGCATCATAATTCAAATATGCTCTTAATTGCTTTTTAACAGGCCTTACTTTATCCCATTTTTTTCCATGTTCAGTTTCTTCTAACCATGTAAATTCTGAATAACTATCAATAAATTTCCGATACTCTTCTATGGATATTTTATCTTCTGGTCTGAATACCATTGGTTTCTTAACCGATTTTTTGACTATATAGTAATCTTTCATAATCCTACATGTTTTTCTACGTTTGATATAACAACCTTGATTTCTGGGTACAGTGCCTTTATTGCATTAGTCCATGTAGACTCCATTGCTTGCGAATAATTAGCTTTTGGCACAAAAATATGTAACTCCACAAGATCTGCTCTAACCTTATTCGCCCCTTGAACAAATTCTCCAGCTATTTTCCCATCCCGCAACTTGTTTAGGTGAGCTGTATTTTTTGAAATCCAACTTCCTACATTTGTTGTTTTAGTTGACTTTACACTGGCAGCAACATATTTACCCGCAACCTGACGAGCAAAATCAACTCCAGGAAAACTACTTGAAATCCCACCAGTCCAAAACCAATCCTTAAATCGAGTTTGTCCAAGTAACTCTTCTATAAATCTTCCTCTTTTAAACCATCCTGGAAAGCCTAGATCCCAAGCATCATTCAGTATTCCTTGCTTATCCGCTTTTGACATTTGAGTCAAAAAGGCTTTTACTTCCTTAAAGTAATTATTGTGCACCACAATGCCACTTTCACCAACTAAGAAATTATGAAAGTCCTTAACCTCCAAATTATAAACCAATTCAGATCCACCTTTCTTCTCAGAAGATGTAACGGAAGCTTCTCCCGACTTAGTCAATACCTTCTCTCCAACTTCAAGCTCTCCTGCTAATCTCCAATCTCCTGCCGTCACAGAAAATATCGGATGCTGATAGGTAACACCTATGGTTTCTCTATCATCAAACGTAATATTATAAACAGCATCAGACTGATGAATAAACAAAGCCGTCACAGGCTTGTAAGTATAGTCTCCCTCAGGCTCTGCTTCCGGTTTCTTCTGCGGAAGTATATGCTTAATCGAAGTAATGCGGAACGGGCCTTCGATTCCTTGTTCCGGAAGATTCATAT
>JALSPW010000242.1 GCA_026985735.1 Saprospiraceae bacterium | reverse complement strand
ACGAAAAAGTATTTTCATAAAAAAGTTTTTTAACATATTTATTTACAGATTTTTAGACTTTATAGTCAGACACTATTTAGACACAATAAATTATTTGACAAATTTATTATTTATAAACTTTCTATAATAGATAAAAACAATTTCTTTTATATGTAATTTAATAATGATTAAATATAATTTTGTAAAAAATAATTTAAATATTATGAATAATTTAAATCGTCGTGATTTTATAAAAATATCATCAGCTGCGACTGCAGGAGTTGCATTAACTTGGTCAGGAACAGGATTTATAAATGGAGTATTTAAAGAAGAAACCACTCCTTTATCGGAAAGTTTGGCGACTAAAGTGCCTACTGTCTGTGAAGTTTGTTTTTGGAATTGTGCCGGATGGGCATATCTGGATAGAAAAGGTGAAATTCAGAAAATCAAAGGTAATGATAATGACCCCCATTCCAATGGACGTCTATGCCCAAGAGGAACAGGAGGGGTTGGTATGTATACCGACAATGACAGATTAAAAAAACCAATGATAAGGGTCGGTGAACCGGGAAAACAGGAATTCAAAGAAGTAACATGGGATGAAGCGATAGATTATATCGTGAAAAAGATGAAGAAAATCGAATCTGAACACGGTAAGGAATCAATGGCTTTGCTGCATCATGGTAAAACAGGTCCTCATTTTGAATATCTTTTTGAAGCGTATGGTTCAAGAAATATTGCCGAACCTGCAGGTGCACAATGTCTGATTACAAGAGAAGCCGGATTTATTGCCACTTATGGTGCCGGATTAGCATCACCGGAACCAACTGACACCAGAAATGCCGAATGTCTTGTACTAATTGGAAACCATATCGGTGAAAATATGCATAACGGTCATGTTCAGGATATGTCCCATTTAATTGACAGCGGTGGTACTGTGATAACGGTAGATCCTAGATTTTCAACGGCAGCGGGACATTCCAAATATTGGTTACCTATCAAACCAGGCACCGATATCGCTTTATTGTTAGCATGGATGCACGTAATTATAAATGAAGAAATTTATGACAAGGACTATGTTGAAAGATATACTTACGGCTTTGATATGTTAAAAGATCATGTTCAAAAATATACACCGGAATGGGCTTCTGCCATCACAACATTATCAGCTGCGGATATTAGAAAAACGGCAAGGGTAATGGCAGCGGCCTCTCCTAAAGTTATTGTACATCCGGGAAGACATACTGCTTGGTATGGAGACGATACGCAAAGGACCAGATCAATTGCAATATTGAATGCTTTATTAGGTTCTTGGGGAAGAGTGGGAGGATTTTATTTCCCTGAAAAAATCAAATTACCTCATTATCCTCATCCTGCATTCCCAAAACCAAAATGGATGTGGAAAGATTATACAAAGAAAAAGCATAAAATGGCAATAATGGGTATAACCAATATCATTATTGACCATGCGCTTCCCGAATATAAAGGTCCGCATAAAATAAAAGGAATGTTTATAACGGCAACAAATATTATCCAATCTATTCCCGATGTGGATAAAACAAAAAGAGCATTACAAAATCTGGATTTAGTAGTTGTCGTAGATACAATGCCTACGGAAATAACCGGATATGCAGATGTTCTTTTACCCGAAGCGACATACCTTGAAAGATATGACCATATAAGAACCAGTCATCATAAAATTCCAAATATTGCCTTGAGAGCACCTGTCAAAAAACCGAGGTGGGATTCCAAACCAGGTTGGTGGATAGCCAGGGAAATAGGTATAAAACTTGGATTGGAAAAATATTATCCTTGGAAAGATTTTGCTGAAGTTTTGGATTGGCAATTAAAACAAGTGGGAAGTTCACTTGAAGAAATGAAGAAAATAGGAGTTAAAACATTCAATAAAAAAGAGGCTCTTTATTTGAATGAATCCGAACCTTATTGGTTTAATACTAATACGGGCAAAATAGAATTATATTCAACCGATTTTGCGGAATGGGGTTATGATGCTTTACCGGTTTACAAACCAAAAGATGAAGCTCCCGCAGGATATTTTAATTTAATTTACGGTAGAGTTCCGATGCATACTTTCGGTAGGACGACCAATAGTCCAAACCTGCATGACCTTAGAGGAGATACTCATATATGGGTTCATCCAAAAATAGCAAATATGTATGGCATAGAACCGGATCAGGAAGTATGGCTAAAAAATCAGGATGGAAAAATTTCAACTTTTCCTTCAAAAGTGAGGATAACTCAAAGAATTAATCCTAATTCGGTTTATCTTCCTCATGGATTTGGTTCCAATTCAAAAAAAATGACCAGAACATACGGAAAAGGTTCTGCTGATTATGAAATGTTGACAAATGTTAAGATAGATCCCGAAACGGGAGGAACAGGAATGAGAAATAATTTTGTAACATTATTAACTGAAAATCCACATAAAAAATTATAGTATTATGAGATATGCAATGGCAATTGATGTAAATAAATGCGTAGGATGCGGTGATTGCGTAGTGGCCTGTCAAACGGAAAACAATGTTCCTTTAGGTTACTCCAGAGACTGGATAATGGAATTTGTTAAAGGGGATTATCCTGATCTTTTTTTGCATTTTGAATCACAAAGATGCAACCACTGTGAAGATACTCCTTGCGTAAGAACATGCCCTACAGGCGCAAGTCATGTGATAGAAGGAGGTATTGTTAAAGTAACACATGATGAATGTATAGGATGCGGAGCATGTATAGAAGCTTGCCCCTACGATGCAAGATATTTTCATCCTGATGGTTATGTTGATAAATGTACATTTTGTGATCATAGAGTAAAAGACGGACTTGATCCGGCTTGTGTTTCCGTATGCCCGACAGAATGTATGTATTTTGGTGATTTGGATGATCCGGAAAGTAAAATTTCAAAATTGCTTAAAGAAAGAGAAAATTATACAATTCTTCCTGAAGCAGGAACCAAACCGCAAATATATTACTTAAAATAGATTATTATGGAAAAATTATTAGCAACAGATAGAAATATAGATTACTTATATCCACATGTTGATGTTTGGGGATTCCCGATTTCTTCATATTTGTTTTTAGGAGGTTTAGCAGCAGGAATATTATTATTTGCAGCATTGTATTATCTCCTTGGTAAAGAAAAAGATATGCCCTTTACTGTTAAAATAGGACCTTTATTCGCTTTCCCTATTATTGTATTAGGATTGTTTTTATTGGTTTTCGATTTGCATCACAAATTATATGTTTGGCAATTATTTATGACTGCAAGGGCTGTATCACCTATGTCATGGGGAGCATGGACTTTGGTCATAGTTTCCTTTTTCTCTTTATTATGGCCATTGAGCTTTATAGATAGTATTGATGAATATCTTATTAAAAGAGGCTGGTCCAAAATGACAAAAGTAACTGAATATTTGATTAAGCTTGAGCATAAATGGATAATTCCTCACTTTATTATTATAATGTTTAGAAAATATAGAAAGTTTTTAGCTTTCGTTATGCTTATTTATTCAATAATATTGGGAATATACACCGGAATTCTTCTCTCTGCCTTTAATGCTCACCCTTTGTGGAACAATCCGATATTAGGTCCATTATTCCTAACATCCGGAGTATCAACCGGTTCAGCTTTTGTAATGTGGTTGAGCAATAATAAAAAAGAAAGACTCCTAATGTCTGCAATTGATATGTCGTTAATCGCAATAGAGCTCTTTTTTATTGTGCATATGTTTATGGGAATGGAAGCAGGAGCGGAAGTGTATAAGCAAGCTGCAGGTTTATTTTTAGGCGGAGAATTTACAGCAGTATTCTGGGGAGTATTCGTCGGAATGGGCTTGATTTTACCTTTCATTTTAGAAGCTTTGGAACTAAAAGGATTTCATATTCCTATAGTAGTTCCCGCTATTTTGATTTTAGTAGGAGGTTTGATATTTAGAATTATCATGGTTCAAGCCGGACAAATGTCCGAATATCCAATGTTCCCTTAAAAAATAAATTTTGTAAAGAAAAAATAAATAATTATGAATAAAAAAAATAAATATATCAATCCGTACCTTGGTGGTTTTCTATTGGGATTGCTTATCATTATAGCATTGTATTTTTCAGGCGAAGGACTTGGTTCCAGCGGTGGATTCAGAGATGTAACAGTTGCCGCTACGAATTTCGTCGCTCACAATTATGCACATGAGAATACATACATAGGTCCAAGACTGGAAACAGGGGAATCCCCATTGAAAACATGGTTGGTTTTTGAACTGTTGGGAATGATATTTGGCGCAATATTATCTGCAGCATTATTTAACAGATTAAAATTCAGCGTAGGGAAAGCTCCACATATTACTAATAAAAAAAGATTATGGCTCGCTTTAATCGGAGGTGCCCTATGGGGAATTGGAACTCAACTGGGAAGAGGTTGTACCTCCGGACTTGTTTTGTCCGGAATGGCGGTAAATTCATTGTCAGGGTATATAGGACTTATTGGCATTTTTGGCTTTGGATTTATTTTCGCTTTTATTTTTAAATCAATTTGGATAAAAACTAAAAATTAAGAATTATGGGACCATTATATCCACAGGAAATTATAAATTCGGAATTTAACATTTTAATTGGATTCTTCATTGGTATTGGATTTGGATGGCTTCTTGAAGCTTCGGGATTCACAAATACCAGAAAACTTGCAGGTGTGTTTTATGGTTATGATGCAACCGTAATAAAAGTATTTTTTACTGCTGCAATGACTGCTGCTATAGGATTACTAATTTTACATTATATCGGTTGGATTGATGTAGAACTTACATTTTATCCAAAAACTTTTTGGATTCCCACATTGATTGGAGGAGCTATCATGGGATTGGGTTTTATAATCGGAGGCTTTTGCCCGGGAACAAGCTTATGCGCAGCTTCCACCGGTAAAATTGATGCCATTGTATTTATAGCCGGTGTATTTTTAGGCATTTTCGGATTTATATTTACTTATGATCTTCTATTTGAAGGATTAAGGAAATCAGGGAATATGGGTAGAACCGATATTGCTCAATGGCTTGGAATAAAAGATGGGATTTTTATTTTTATTATGGTTGTTATTACATTGGTTTCTTTTTATGTTTTTCAAAAGTGGCAAGATTCCCATACTAAAAAAATGAGTGAATCCGATTTAAACGATTTGGGTTTAAACAAACCTGAATAATTTAAACGATTATTAATACATAGATTCAGTAAAATATTTTGTGTTTTTTGAAAATAAAAATTTTAAACAGATGAAACGAACATAAATTTTATAAATCATAAATTATACACGTAATTATGATTAAAAAAATTTATGTGAGTTCCTGAATGTATTATAAATTTTTATTATATTTTTTGAAAATAAAAATTTTAAACAGATGAAACTTAAAATGAAGGAAAAAATAATATTTGCATTATTGATTATTGGAGGTATAGCTGTTCTATTTTTACCCGATTATAAAAAGCATCCCAAAGTTCTAAAACAAGACTATTTATTTTACCAATTAAATCAGACGGGGCGGTATATTTCAACGGATGAATTAGCAAAAAAAATGATAACCAAAGATCCTACTTTGATGTTGATAGATGTAAGAAGCAAAAAGGATTATGATCATTTCACTCTTCCCGGTGCTTTAAATATACCATTGGATTCTATTTTGAATAAACAATATATTGATTATCTTGATCAGGATGTTTACAATACCGTTCTGTTTTCAAATGGTTCCAGTATTGCCGACCAAGCCTGGATGATATTGAAAAGCAATGGCTATAACGGCAATTATGTCCTTAAAGGGGGACTCAATAAATGGTTTAAAACTATTATTGATCCTGAAAAACCATCTCCGGAAGCAGATATTGTTGAAAGGGAAAGGTATGAATTCAGAAAAGGAGCTTCATTGTTTTTTACGGGAGTTTCAAGTAGCGGTGTTGGTGGAGTTTCGGATTCAAAGCCAAAACCTAAAGCAGCAGCTGCGCCAATGGTAAAAAGAAAGAAAAAAGAAGTAAGTGGTGGCTGTGGTTAATTAGTATTCAAGATTACATTATTCACCTGATTATCAAGGACTATTCAATTTGATAACGGTTTGCGAAAAAGTTTTGATATTTCAATGTGAAAAACGAAAAAAGAATTATAAAGCTTTAAAAAAGTGATTTTTGAAAAAAAATAAATTATAAATAAATGAGAAAATTAATCGTTTTATTATTGGCTATTTTGATGTCGGGAATATTTGGTTCTTGTACAAAGAATGAAGCATTTGAAACAACCGAAGGAGAGAAAGGGTGTTCGATTAATGCTTTAACAAAAGAACAAGTCGCTGATTTGCTATATAGTAAAAATCTTGACAGTATTCAGTTTATTGATATAAGAAATGCTCATGATTTTTCATTAGCGCATCTTCCTAATGCTATAAATATTCCTAAAAACAATTTTTTAAATAAAAAGTATCATAAAAAACTTGATAAAAATAAAGTTTTAATTGTTTATGGTTATGAATCATCTGAACCACGACTTATTTCATTGCTTTCCGCTCATTATAAAATAGCGAATTTATATGTTATCCTGGGAGGTTTTGACTATTTAAAAAATAATATCATTAATAATTTTGGAATATATAGCGGCATATACAATGATGAGGATCCATTGTGTGATTATGCAAAAAAAATGGTTGATGTTGCAAGTAAAGCAGGTGCTGCTCCTTCAAAACCTGTTTCAGGTGCAAAACCCGCTCCTGCTCCAATGGTAAAAAGAAAGAAAAAAGAAGTAAGCGGTGGCTGTGGTTAATTATTTTTTTTATGAATATTTTAATACCCTATATATAAACTCAAACTTATAAAATATTAACTAATGAAAAATATAAAAATCGGATTTGCTTTATTTTTATTGATAGGACTTGTTTCTTGTCAATCTGGTGTTTTTAAGAAAAAACCAATAGGTAAAGTTATTGATATAGAAAAATTCATAAAATCCCAAAATGAAATTCCTTTGGCTCAGGTTTATTTCGAACATGGTAATTTTGTGAATTCAAGAAATTTTCCTCCGGTCATAAAAGGCACGGATGTATTGGAAAACTCGGATCAATACATCATAGTTGATATAAGAAATAAAGATGCTTATGAACAAGGTCATATAAACGGAGCGTATAACATTGATAAAAAAAATGTTCTGGATTTTCTTAAAAATAAAAGAAAAGCAGCTTCTGCCAAAAAAGTTGTTTTTGTATGCTACACAGGACAATTAGCATCTTACGTAACGGGAATTACAAGATTTGCCGGTTTTGACAATACTTATGTACTTTTATATGGTATGGCTGGTTGGAATTCCGAATTTAGTGCTCCATTGAAAAAAGCATTTGGGGATGTTAATAATTCCAATTTATTGGTAATAAATAAATCGGAACATAAATCGGATGCCGGAGAACATCATGCAGAAGTGAAAAAAGAAAAAGAAGTAAAAATTGACTATAGCAAATATCCAAATCCAGGATCCGGCACTATCACAGAAATTATAAATAAAAGAGCTCAGGAACTTTTGAATTTGAAGCGCCCGCAATTTTTACTTAAAGCCGGAGAGTTTTTTGAAGAATTAAAAAAAGATCCCAATCATTTTTATACTATAGCTTACATGAAAAAAAATCAGTTTGATTTTGCTCATATTAAAAATGCTCATCAATTTACACCAAGAAAAGATATCAGCCCGTATAAAAAACTGGGAGATATAGACAGAAAAAAACCTGTTGCTATTTATTGTAAAAGCGGTCATACTGCCGGTAATGCCAATGCGATGCTCAAGATGCTTGGATATGATTCTTATTCTATTTTGCTTGGCTCCAGTTCATTTATGCATAAATTATGGGCGGAACAAGGCTGGCAAGTTAAAGATGTTAACGCTCTAATTAATGATTTTCCTGTAATCAGAGGAAAAAACAGAACAAGCAAAAATCCATTTATTGCAAAGTCAACTAAAAAAGTCAGTGCTGCTCCCGTACCAATGGTGAAAAGAAAGAAAAAAGAAGTCAGTGGTGGTTGCGGATAAATATACTTTTTTTATACAAAAATCATAATAAGTCCTGTATAAAAATAACCAAAAAGTATATAAAAAACTCATTAAATAATGTCTGACTATAAAGTACTTAATTTTTTAATAATTTTATGGACAGACACTAATTAGTGTCTGTCCATAAAGTCATCAAAAAAGTTTAAAATTTCTATTTTTGAATATAGTTTATCATTGATTTTATTCAAAACTCTTTATTTTA
>JALSPW010000241.1 GCA_026985735.1 Saprospiraceae bacterium | reverse complement strand
CCTCTCCCAAGCAGAAAAAGACAATATCTTGCAAAATATCAACGTTCCATGTGGTGGAGATCAGGACGAGTTTGATGAGGAGGTAAAGGTTTTATACTTGGGTATCAAGCTAAATCTGGATGATGATGAACAAACATGGCTTCAAAATCACCAAGATGTCCTTGATGATATCTTCTCTTATCAGATTAATAATACTTATCCGAATTTAAATTTTAATCTAATTATTTATACTCTTTCTAAAGGGGGAGAAATCATATTGAAAGATTATACGGATTCTTATGATGCTTGGGGAGATCTTAATAATCCTCCTTCAAATATTTCTAAACCTGAAGAAATTGAAAATGGTATAACAATAATCAATACGGAAATTGCTCAACCTACTATTTATACTAACATTTTTGCTCAAAGTCCTCCAAGAAACAATACTGAAGATTTATTGTCAGAAACTGACGCAGATGATAAAGGTATAGCTCTCAATCCAAATTTATCTGATGAGCTATATTTTATTGATATGAATTTACTTTTTAATTTGACTACAATATTGGATCAAGAGATGGAAGATATAGCAGATGGTTTTGTCCAGCAGTTCAAAGACAATACAGGAGGCGTTAGGCATGATCCGTTGTTATATGCCAAAATAAAAGAACATCCTCACATGCGAAATTATATAAAAAGATTCGGTAATATACTGAACGGATTATTAAAGGAAACCAATGGAAATATTTATGCTGTTAGTACTCCAATTCCAATTACAGATTATAGACCCAAATTCGATTCTGAATGGGACAGTTACCACGGATTTAAAATATTGATGAATGATACGGAACAAACTGATATAGTCCTGGATTCATACAATTATAACGAAACAACAAAAGAATGGGAAGCTACGTTTAAATTTATAGTTATGGACCATTTCGGATTGGATAAACATGATGCTTTAACCTATCAAGCTTATCCGGGAGGAAGTGGTTTTGCAGCTTGGTGGAGATTGCAACATACCAGAGGTTATAAACCCTTTGTCACTAAAGTATGGTTTAAAGCTACAATTAAAGGAAATCTTAATAATTAAATTAATATGAACACAAGAATTTATATTTTATTTATTATTTGGCTATTATTATTTGGAAGTTGTAATAATAAAAATAAAAATAGTCAGGATAACATCAAGACAAAAATAACTTTTGAAAGGATGGACAGCCTTGAACCATTATATAATAAAGCAAAAAAATACAGTAAAAGATTTATTGTACATGGTTTTACCAAATCAAAGAAAAATTATGCAATTATCGATAGTTTTGTATGCGAAAATATCGATAGTGATTATGCAAATCATATAGGTTATTTTATTTCATTTTATCGTTATTCTCAAAAGACCAATAACGATTATTTTAAAAAAGTACCGAGAGATTTTTACAGATATTCTATGTCGCATGATATTATTTGTTATTATACCTGGAGAAATGGTACTTTTTTCCCTAAGGAAGTATTTCCTGATTTTAATGAATATAAATCTTTCGATGTTGATACATTGGTTTGTCCGGATACTACTTACATATGGCCATATTGATTCCGTTCGTTTAGCCTTTCCTCATCATTACTTTGTATGAGGAAAGGTTTAATGCATAAGGATTGAAAAAAATATGATTACATTTTCAAGTACTGTATTGTGGAGTAGGTTATTGTAAAATAAAGATGACTTGTTTCGAGCTTCGCAATCTTTGTGCAACTTGACGTCTTAGTGTCTTGGTGGAGATAATGGCTATCGTTTTTGCCATTAAGGCACTAAGACTCTAAGGAACACTAAGAGATTAAATAAAAAAATCACCCTCCCGACCAACTATCATCACTAATTTTGCATCTATAATATATATGATTCTATATGATAAAAGTAT
>JALSPW010000240.1 GCA_026985735.1 Saprospiraceae bacterium | reverse complement strand
GGCCTCACCTTCATTTCCAATGGGTCAGTTGGTCTGAATGTTGTATTATTTTTAAGGTAAAAACAAATCAGGCATCGTTTTAGCTCCGGAAATATAATCATATTTTGAAAAATCAGTTATTCCGGATTCTCTTAACACTTCTTCATCGATGAAAAAATTTCCTGTAACTTTTGAGCTGTCTTTTTTGAAAATTTCAAATGCAGCATCAGCAACTATTTCGGGCTTGCGTGACATTTTAAGACCTTCTTCTCCCATGAGATATGATATGGCAGCTGTTCCTATTATAGTTTTTGGCCATAGGGAATTTGCTGCTATTCCATATTCTTTAAGCTCTTCAGATAATCCTAATGTCATCATACTCATTCCATATTTACTAATGGTATAAGCTGTATGATTTTTAAACCATTTAGGGTTTAAATTTATCGGAGGTGACATAGTTAAGATATGGGGATTATTCCCTTTTTTGAGATAGGGAATTGCATATTTGGAGCAAATAAATGTTCCGCGTGCATTTACTTGTTGCATTAAATCATATCTTTTTACCGGCAAGATTTGTGTATCCATAAGCAAAATAGCACTGGCATTGTTCACTAAAATATCAATACCGCCAAAATATTCAGTAGCTTTTTTTATACCTTCTTTTACAGAATCTTCATTCCTGACATCAACTTTAACGGGGAATGCTTTTCCTCCCACTTTTTCCACTTCTTCCGCTACAGTAAATATTGTCCCCGGTAATTTTGGATGTGGAACATCACTTTTTCCGGTTACAACTATATTGGCTCCTTTCGATGCCATTTTCAATGCTATTGCTCTTCCGATACCTCTTGTAGCACCGGTAATAAAAATAGTTTTTTTATTAAACCCCATAATGATAATATTTTTGTAAAGATACTAATAAAAGAGGGAATGACAAAATATTATCACTCCCTCCAAAATATTCTACTATGAAATTTTATTTACACACATTTTTTATAAGGTTATCAGCTCTTTTATATCCGTGATTTTTAGATTCTTTAGCATATTTACATGCTTTTGCATTGTTGCCTTGCTTTTGATAAGATAATCCAATATAATAATTTGCTTTGCCTAATTTTGTGTTTTTGTTAATGACTATTTCAAGATCTTTTATACAACCGTTATAATCTTTTGTAAGATATTTAGCAATACCTCTATTTAGAAAATATTTGACTTTACCTTCTTTTTCTATTAATTTGTTATAATCTTCAATAGATTTTGTATAGTCTTTATTACTAAAATAGGCTAAAGCACGTTTTTTTAGCAATTTGGTCGCATTTGGATTGATTTCCAATCCCTTTGAAAACGTCGAAATAGCAGAAGCATAATCTTTGTTTTTTATTTGTGCAAATCCAAGATAATAATATGCATTGATATCTTTAGGGTCCAATTCCAATTGTTTTGTAAAATCGGCTATTGCATTAGCGTAATCCTTGCGGTCAATATATGCTTTCCCTCGGTATAATAATACTTTGCCGTATTTCGGATTTTTATTTACAACAGAAGTGAAGTCAGCTATAGCTTCATCAGATTTTTTTTGATTTTGATAAATTATACCTCTGCTAAGTAATGCTTTTATTGTATTTTTTCCATTTAATTCGATAGCTTTTGTAAAATCCTTAAGCGCATCATCGTATTTCTTAAGCTTCATATATGCAGTGCCCCTGTTTACATAAGCTTGTTCTGATTTTGAGTCAAGTTCGATTGCTTTGGTGGAAGACTGTATTGCTTTGTCATATTCTTTTATTTTTAATTCGCAATGTCCCTCATTAATATATGCCTTAGTATATTTTGGGTCCAATTCTGTTGCTTTTTGAAAATCCTTGATAGCAGCATTATAATCCTTGAGTTTCATTTCAACTTTTGCTCTGTTGAAATATGCTTTTTTATATTTGGGATTCAATTCAATCGCTTTTGAATATGACACAATTGCTCCCTTGTAATCTTTAGCTTTGATTTTGGAAATAGCATCATTATATGCTTTTACAGCCTCATTTTTTTTTGCATCGGATGATTGTGCTGTTGCAAAATTAAAAGAGAAAAGTAATAATAAAAATAATAGTTTTTTTGTAAAGCTCATAATCGTATAATTTTTTTTGATTAATTAATTTCTAAAACTGTTACTATTAAGGTCGATTTCTTTGATGAAAAATCTATGTTTTGATATAAAAATGAAATTTTTTATTCAAAATGATTTTACCTGAATAGTTATCTAAAACTTATAACTTCAATTTAACGAATTTGTTCAATAATATTTCTAAAAACTTAGAGTTTTTCATTTTATTAACATTTTTTTGTTCGTTTTTGTGAACAATTCACTGGAGCTAGTTTTGAATTTCAAGGAAACCATCCCAAACCCAACCTTCTTTATCTGCATATTTTATTTTGCACCACCTGCCTCTGTTACCATTGAGGTAATAATAATTTAAATCAAAATACAAGACATCTACGTAACTGCTATCGGGAATCCGTATTATTATATCAGATGCGAGATTAGGTTTTGAACGCATATTTAAAGTGCCGCTTTCTACATTGATTAGAGCTTTTTTATGGATATTTACTCTTTCATACTTTTTTAAAGCATTGGATAATGAATCTATTAAAATATTTTTATTACTGATTTCCGCTAATAATGAATCGGTAGTAGGAGGCAGTTCACTTGGGTCACCTGATATTTTATGCCATAAATATTTTGATGTAACATCGGGTGATTGTTTAAAGTAAATGGACATTCCGGTTATAGATACCATTAAAGTTAATAAAATTATTAATAATCCGATCCAAAGTTTATTTTTGTTTTTCTTTTTCCGTTTCATATTTTATTGTTTACGAAAACCATTTTATTCCAAAGCACACTTTACCCCGTAATAGTTACCTTATTTTTTTGATAAATAGAATCTTTGGAAAAATTCTTTGTAATTTTTAACCGATTTTTGTTTTATCACTTCTCTGTAATTTTTTTGGGAAACAGCAAATATTTCATAATTGTATTTATGATTTATATACTCATCCGGATTCTTTTCTATTTGATTGTAATACTTCATTGCAGATTCGGCAGATTCAAATTTTCTTATCAGTATCACCTGATCGATCCCCTTTGTATCAAAATAGATATTTGACAATCTCAATCTATTGAGCTTATAATATTTTTTATTATATTTTGAAATTGATGTTTTTATCGTTTTCATTTCATTGTCATTAACATTATGCACTACTATTAAAATATAATGCATTTTGTCAGGCTGGTAACTGAATTTTTGAAGGTCTTCTTCATAAATCAACTTACTGAAAGCATCTTTGTCACCTTTTAGAAATCTAAGTGTTTCTTTAGCGCTAATAGATTCGGGAGTATTTGGATATTGTTTTATGAAATCTTCCAAAGCCAGAATATATTCATTTTTACCTTTAAGTTTTCCTAAAAGTTTGGCATTGAGAAAATCCATTTTTATCTTATACTTTTTATCTTTTTTAATGTCTGCCGAAGCATTTGTGATTTTTGCAAAGGCGGTTTTATAGTCACCTTTTTTATATAATTTGAAAATGTCTTGATAATAAATTTCCTTTAGATTAACTTTGTTTTTATTTGAGTTTACAAAATCCGGATTTGTTAATATTTTAGTATATATACAATCAGGATACTTTCCTGACATTTTTTTGACAATTTCTTCACCTTTTGAAAATTCATTAAGATCTTTGTAGGAAAACTGCAAATAATACAAAGCTTTACATTCATTATCAAAATCGGAATATCTATTAAATAATTCTTCCAGTATTTCAACGGATTTTTTATAATTATTTAGTTTGTCTCTGTACAACCCCCCTAAATCAATCATTGCCATTATAATTTTAGTGTTTGCTTGTTCAAGTTGATCGGGAGTTTTAGGTACATCTCTGAGTATTGTATTTACTTCATTTTTAGAAAGTGTCAGATTGTCCTCGTCGATATCAGCCTCTTCATCTTCATAGTTGCTATCGTTTTTATTGGAACGTCTCCAGTTGTCTTCCAATCTCATTACTCCCCATTTCTTTTTAAATTCTTCTATTCCGGCTTTTACAGCAGTTGGATTGTATGCGAAAAAGGAACTTTTTTTCAATCTTTTAGGACTTTTGCCCGGAGCCATTCCCATTATTCCGGGTGCTTGTACTCCCATTCTTTCTGATATTGTATTAGATTGTTTTTTTTGCTCTTCTTTTTTTCTTTTCTCTTCCAATTCTTTCTTTTTGATAGTTAAAGCGAGTTCCATTTGTTCATCTTTGGACATTTTACTTATTTTGATCAAACTGTCTTGTAAGGCTATAGTTTGGAGGTCTTTGGCTATTCCTTTCAGATTGTCTGAAAGGTTTTTTATATCTGTATATCTTTCATCTTTTTTATCCAAAGACATTAAAGTACTGTCATAATACAATTTTGAACTGATATAATCCTGATTATCAAAATTAATGTTTCCTAATTTATAATATGTTTCCGCTTTTAAAGCCGTATTATTTTTGTTTTTTGAAATGGATTTATTTAGATATGTAATAGCCTTATCGATGTTATTTCTTTTTAGCATGATTTCAGCCATTGTGTAATATATCTTATCCTGATACTCTTCATATTTTTCTTCTTTTAACAGCTTTTTTATTTCTTTTAATGCATATTTATCGGAAGTGCCACTATAATTTTTAAGTATCTTCAGTTTTGTATTGAATTCCAATTCGTAATCAGGATTAAGCTTTTCTATCGTTTTATAAATTGCGTAAGCATCTTTTTGGTTATTCAATGTTTCATATATCTGTCCGAGAATAAACGCCAATCTGGCTTTGTCTTTTTTCTTTTTTGTCAATATAAATGCATCATGCATTGGCTTAATAGCATCTCCGTATTTCTTTTGTTTTAAATAATAATAAGCAGTAGTCTTTGCTAATTCTCTTTTAAGTTTATCGCTTAAATTTTCATTTTTTAATCTTGTCAGAAGATAATAAGCCGAAGCCCATTTATCTCTTTCCATATATGTTTTTGCCATCCAAAGTAAACCTTCATTATAAGTATTCCAATCCTCTTGTGATCCTTTGGCGTGAAATGTTGTATGTGATACAGTTGCGATTTCTTGTTTTGAATCTTTTTTCTTCTTCCTTGATTTTTTCTTCTTTTTACGCTTTGATTTCTTTTTTCTTGATTTTGAAGATTTTGATTTACCTGATTTCTTTTTATTGGTTTTATATCCTGATTTTTTATATGCTGGATTCATTTCATCTACAAAGTATTCAAAAACCTTTTGCGCTTGTTCAAAGTCCTGTTTTACATATTGAGCTTTTCCCATTAACAGATAACTGTCATCGACCCAATCTGCCGCTCTGTGAAGATTAATCACTCTAGCCAGTTTTTCGACTACTTTATCAAGATCTTGAGCTACTGACTTTGTATCGGATACATCCCTGTAAGTGTACAAAGGCAATATTTTATTGTAGTCATCCTTATGCATTTCATCCAATACCAAAAGGGTATTTTGATATATTTCATTTGCATTAAAATAACCATTGTAATAAGATGTGGTATTTTGGTAAAATTTACCCAGTTTAGAAACTTCATCTTTTCTCTTTGTTGTTTTACATGATGAAACGGATAAAAGTATCAACAAAGAAAAAATCCCAACAAATAATTTTCTAAATGTCATAAAATTTATTTTTAAATAATTACCGCAATATAACGCTTTAGAGATAAACCAAAGCTTTTTAACCAAAACGATTTTACCGGATGATTATAATTTTAAACAACTTGGATTATAATAAATAGTTGTTTTTTTTTAAATAATAAACAATAATAATCTATTTTAATTTATTTATCGATTTATATAACATTATATTTGTAAAATTATTTTAAAAATACATCTAATATCTCTCATTATTAAAGTAATAAATGAAATTTATGGATGTTATTAATAATAAACTTTATTTATAATCAGTCGGAGTGAGCCAATTTGAAAAAAATAAATATTTATTTTTCCTATAAAAGTCCTCCGATTGAGTATTTAAATTTATTTTTTGAAAATAATTTGTCACGAAGATATTTATCAATATGAAAAAAAGGAAGAAAAATAGAAAAAATGAGGATTTGAGATTAGTGATAATGAATGAAAACACATTTGAGGAAAAATATTCATTTAGACTGAATTTGAAAAATCTATATATTCTTCTTAGTTCCGTAGTCGTTGTATTGATTATTTTGATTTTTCTATTGATCGCATTTACTCCGTTAAAACATCTTGTACCCGGATATGGCAATATAGAAAATAACTCTTATGTGATTAAGTTGAACAGGTATATTGGAGAATTGGAAACGAAAATAGAAACTCAGGAACAATATAATATTGCCTTGAGAAAAATATTGATGGGAAATGATTCTGCAGAATATAAAAATCCGGTGATGAATAATTCAAACAAAGATGGACAAACCGGCGATAATGTTTATAATGAGAATCAATCCCAAAGCAATCTAATTCTGAAGGATTTCAAAATGGATGTACCCTTGATTGGGAAAATAAACAAGAATTTTGATGTCAAAACAAGTCATTATGGTATGGATATAGCCGGGGCTATCGGATCTCCTGTGAAAGCTGTGTTGGATGGTACTATTATTTTTTCCGATTGGAGTACCGAAACGGGAAATACTATTATTATTCAGCATCCAAATGGTGTGTTATCGGTGTACAAACATAATTCCTCTTTGTTTAAAGAAATAGGTGATTTTGTAAAAAAAGGGGAGGTGATTGCAAAATTAGGTAATTCAGGCACATTAACTTCCGGACCGCATTTGCATTTTGAATTATGGTATAATGGAATCCCTCTTGATCCTGCAAAGTATATGAAATTAAAGTAGATTGTTAATCTGAAAATTTATTTATAATATCGGTTAATTTATTTAATTCTTCAATGTCACTTTCAATGTCAGTAATGTCATTTCTAAAATAGTAAAACCAAAAAACACCTCCTATTAGCACTGCCACGATAAAGGTAACTAAATATCCTTTGAAATCAAATGGGCCTTTTAAAATATCAATTAGGGTTAAGGACATCAATGGAAAGAAAATTATATAAAAATTTCTTGTAGTGTAAGCTCTTTGAGTTGTAACTTTTATTCCTTCTGAAATATAATTTATCCTGTTATTTAAAAATTCAGGGTTTTCAGGGTCGATTTTTTTTGAAAGCCGTGTTTTTATATTCTCTCTTATTGCTTTTTTAATAATAAATAAATAATAAAAGAAATATAAAATCAACAAAATCATAAAAAAAGTACTATAACTAAATCCTGATTTATATATGTGAATAATAAAAACGACTAAACTTATCACAAATAGTAAATAAAAAATAGTCTTGTATATAAATGAGGATTTATGAGTTTTAATTTCTTCATATATTTTTTCTACATTAATATGAATATTACGAAGTTTAATCCCCATATTATCTTGATCTTTCAAGGTCTTTATTTTTTCGGAGTATTTTTTTATATTATCGTTATTTCCCATTTTAATCATTTAAAATACAAATATATAAATATTATTTGTTTTAAGTACATGTATTTAAAAATTAGTTGGAGTCTGTTAATAAAATCATTAAAATTTAAAAATAATCTTTTTGCAATATTTTATTTTCCTCATCTCGATGATGCTTAAATCAAACTGTTACCAATATGATGATTATAAGAACTGGATCTTTTTCTATTTCACCGTCTTGATAACGGTTTGGTATAAGTTTGTGCTTAAGCAAATGCGGGTAAGCAAAATTTAGTAAGTCTAAAGCCTCGTCAAAAAACCACAGTATAAATTCCATCTAATTCGCTGTATTTCTTCTGTATTTTTATTTCGGTAAATTATAGGAGGAAAAAGTGGTGTTTCTTTTGTTTGCGATCTTGCAGGCGCTTCTTGCAATGTATCAGTTATTATTCTCTCGGATGATTTTTTGTACTTCTTGAGTGCTTAAGCCAGTGATTCTTGATAGAAATTCAATAGTTGCTCCTTCTTGATGTCCTCTTAATATTACCTCAATAGTTTTTCTTTCATAACCTTTTTCGATACCTTTTTCGATGCCTTTTTCGATGCCTTTCTCAATGCCTTTTTCGATACCTTTTTCGATACCTTTTTTTTCTATTAATTCATAAGTACTCATAAAATCTTTTTTTACTTTTGGAGGAATTTTTTCTATTATTTCCAGTAATTCCACTTCTTCTATCTCTACCAACTGTAAGTAATAAACAATTAATACTTTGCTAAAGTTCCCCATTCCTTCCGGAAATAGGGCACTGAAAATATTTTCAGCC
>JALSPW010000239.1 GCA_026985735.1 Saprospiraceae bacterium | reverse complement strand
ATATATAAAGATTCAATCACGGATTTATTGGATTATTTCAGATTAAAAAGATTTGAAGGCAATAAAAAAATAGCGATTATCTGGCAAGCGGAATTACTTGGACACGAAGGAAACAAAATATTAAAATTGATTGAAGAGCCACCACCTAATTCCATACTTATTTTTATTGCTGATAATACAAAAAAAATACTGCCAACTATTTTATCACGCTGTCAGATTTTCAGAGTTCCTCCATACTCCAGTGAAGACCTGCAAAATTGGGCTTTCCAAAATGAGATAATAACAGATTCCAAATTGTTGGAATTATCAAATATAGCGGAAGGTAATATTATAGAGTTTAAAAAACTATTAAATCAAGACAAAATAAATTATTTCGATTTGTTTTTGAATTGGTTGCGTTTATGTTACAAAGGGACTAGTAATGAAATGGTCAGCTATGCTGAACAATTTAGTAAAACAGGAAAAGACAATCAAAAGTATTTTTTTAAATATGGATTAAGGTTTCTTGAAAAAACGTTAAAATCATTTTATTTGAGAAGAGAATTCATCACTCTCACTGAAGAAGAATATAATTCGATGTTGAAAATTAGAAATCTTTTAGACTTCGAAAAAATTACGGATATGATAGATTTGTTCAATAATAGTATTTATAGAATTGAAAGAAATGCCAATCTCAAACTTCTTATATTTAATAACTCATTAAAATTACATAAAATTCTACGATATTAATACATATACAGTATCCGTTTGTTAATTATGATGAAAATCCAATAATTTTATAAGATTTGTATCAATACATTTATTTTAAAATATTAATTTTGCTATTTAATTAATTTTTTTTCGGTTAAATTAACTACCTTTATAAATTGATACTTAATCTTATTATGTATTTTGATATAAAAAATAGATTTTCAACATCAAATAACATTAATATTGAGTATTATCAACATAAAAAATTTATAGTATTAAAGCTTTTTATATGAATGATGAAAATTGGACAATGGTAATGTCTGATGAAGAGAAAAGACAGAATGGAAAAATTTTTGAAGCAAGAAGAGAAAAATTGAGCACCACGGATTGGATGGCTCAAAATGAAATATGGGATATTGAAAAATACGATATCTTTGAAATTAGTTTCAAAGAAGGTTCAAGAAAAGAATTCTGTAAGAACATAAACAAACTCAATATAAATACAGGAGATTGGGTTATAGTTGATACCGGTAATGGCTATGATGTCGGAAGGGTAAGTCTATCAGGTGATTTGGTGCGTTTGCAAATGAAAAAAAGAAAAGTTGTCGATTGTACCGAACTGTACAGTATAATAAGATTTGCCAATGACTGGGACATGAAAAAGATGAATGAAGCCAGGGATTTGGAACATAAAACAATGGTAAAAGCCAGAGCAATTGCTGCTTCAATGAATTTGGATATGAAAATAGGTCTTGTCGAATATCAAGGCGATAAACGTAAAGCCACATTTTTTTATACTTCTGACGGACGTGTGGATTTCAGAGAATTGGTCAAAGTTTTTGCTAAAGAATTTAAAGTGAAAATCGAAATGCGCCAAATCGGAATCAGACAAGAATCTTCAAAAATCGGAGGAATCGGTTCTTGCGGCAGAGAATTGTGCTGCTCTACCTGGCATACAAATTTCACATCGGTAACTACTGAAATGGTTCGTTATCAAAATCTTTCTGTCAACCAGACAAAATTAACCGGATTATGCGGAAGATTAAAATGCTGCCTCAATTATGAATTGGATACTTATTTGGAAGCATTGGAAGATTTCCCTAAAAAAGCAGATGTTCTAAAACTAAAACACTATCAGGCTTATCTCGTCAAACTTGATATATTTAAAGGAATTATTTATTATTCGGTAAAACAAGAAAATGACAGGATAAAAA
>JALSPW010000238.1 GCA_026985735.1 Saprospiraceae bacterium | reverse complement strand
ACAAAAATGGTTAAGCAATGATTTTTACGGGCTTGTGTACAGTATTAAAAAAGAATTTGATAATTCCGAACTAATTATTGGTGGTGCTGCAAACAAATATGATGGAGATCATTTCGGGAGAGTAGTCAGCATTATAAGAAATCCAAATTATGACGGTTCTCATATTTATTATAAAAATACCGGTAATAAAACCGACGCAAGTATTTATACTAAATATTTATTTTCTTTTTCAAAAAAATTTCATACTTATTTGGATTTGCAATACAGACATATATCATACAGCATCAAAGGAAATGACGATGATGCAAAAAACCTGAATTTAAATGACAAATTGAATTTTTTCAACCCCAAAGCAGGTTTCAAATATATAAATAATAAATTTTCTGCATACTCCTCGATAGCCATAGGACGTAAAGAACCAAACAGAGTGGATTACATAAACAGTTTAGACCATTTACCAAAACCTGAAAACCTTTATGATTTCGAAGCCGGAATAAATATAAACCGGCAGCGTTTCAACATAAGCGTAAATGCTTATAATATGTATTATAAAAACCAGTTGGTTTTGACAGGTAAACTGGATGATGTCGGAAATCCTATCAGGGAAAATGTCGATATAAGTTATCGTAGAGGATTGGAACTGGAATGCAATGTACAGCCTATAGAATCCTTATTATTCGAATTAAATGCGACTGCAAGCAAAAATAAAATTAAAAAATATACGGAATATATTCCCAATTGGGATCCTCCTTATACTCCTGTTACTATTAACCATGAAAATACAGACATCTCTTTCTCTCCTTCATTTATTGCAGGAGGAACTATTTCTTTTGACCTTTTAAGCTTAATAAATAAAAATAATAATCAACATTTGTATTTAAAAACTTTTCAAAAATATGTTGGAAAACAGTATCTCGACAATACTATGAATGAAAATGCCAAACTTTCATCTTACTATTTTACAAATTTCTCATTGGACTATATTCTGGTAAATGACATATTCAAAAAATTACAAATTTCATTTATCCTTAACAATGCATTTAATAAGAAATATAATACAAACGGATGGGTTTCAAGGATTAAATCCGCTGGTTACAATCCTGTTCCCGATGATCCTTATACAATAAAGGATACAGGAAATTATTATCAGTATACCGGTTTATATCCTCAAGCATTAAGAAATTTTATGCTAAGGGTAAAGTTTGATTTTTAACACTAAAGTCATGATAGAAGCGTTTTAAATTACATAATAATACAACATTTTCCTTTTGCTATGAAAATAATATTTTTTAGTTTTATGGCTTTAATGTGCAATATATAATTGCAACTACCCGGAAGGGGTGTTTTTGATATAAAAAATAGTATTTTATACATCTAAAAGCACTCGCTCTCAGTAGTTACCTTTAATTTAATAAAATTTTAAAAATATTTACCATGAAAAGAAAAAAAGTAATCATCATCGGTGCTGCAGGTCGTGATTTTCATAATTTCAATACTTATTTCAGAGACAATGAAGAATATGACGTTGTAGCATTTACCGCCGCACAGATCCCTGATATTGACGGTAGAATGTATCCGGCATCATTGGCGGGAGATCTTTATCCAAACGGTATCCCTATTGAATCGGAAGCTGATTTAGTAAAATTAATAAAAGAAAATAATGTTGATTTTTGCGTATTTGCTTACAGTGATGTGACATATAATAAAGTAATGAGTATTAATGCAGATGTAAATGCCGCAGGTGCAAGTTTTATGTTGTTAGGACCTGAACATACTATGGTAAAAAGTACTAAACCTGTTATCTCGGTTTGCGCAATCAGAACAGGGGTTGGAAAAAGTCAAACTACCAGGAAAGTAATTGAACATTTGATGGAAAAAGGTCTAAAAGTTGTTGCTATCCGTCACCCTATGCCATATGGGGATCTAGCCAAACAAAAAGTACAAAGATTTGCAAAACTTGAAGATCTGGAATTTCATAAATGCACAATAGAAGAAATGGAAGAATACGAACCTCATATCGTCAGAGGTAATGTGATATATGCCGGAGTTGATTATGAGGCTATATTAAGAGCTGCAGAAAACGATCCTGACGGATGTGATGTTGTAGTTTGGGACGGGGGAAACAATGATTTCTCTTTCTATCATTCGGATCTTTATATCACATTGATGGACCCTTTAAGACCAGGGCATGAAATGTTTTATTATCCCGGTGGAATCAATGTTCGCCTATCCGACACTTTGATAATAAATAAAATCGACAGTGCTTCACCTGAAGGTATACAAACGACAAGGGAAAATATAGAAAAACTTAATCCTTCAGCAACAGTAATCGATGCTGCTTCACCTATAAGGGTTGACGATCCTGAAAAAATAAAAGGAAAAAGAGTTTTAGTTATCGAAGACGGACCTACTTTGACTCATGGAGGTATGAAAATCGGTGCCGGAACAGTAGCTGCAAAAAAATATGGCGCCGGGGAATTAATCGACCCAAGACCATTCTTAAAAGGAAAACTTGCCGAAACATTCGAGATTTATCCGGATATCGGAACATTACTTCCGGCAATGGGTTACAGTGAACAACAATTGGCTGACCTTGAAGCTACCATTAATGCTACTGATTGTGATTCTGTTATAATCGGAACACCAATAGATTTGTCAAGGATTATCAATATCAAACACCCATATACAAGGGTTTATTACGATCTGCAGTGCATCGGAGAACCTACATTGAAAAATGTTATAAATGATTTTGTTGATAAAATTTAATTGAAGTTCTGTTTACAAAATTAAGAACCTGATATCAAAACGCCATCAAATTGGTGAAATAGAAAATAAATTAGTGTTTTTATACTCCATATCTTAATGGCGGTTTGATATCAGTTATAATGTTGGAATTTCTGTCTTGAAAATATTAAAATCAGGTACATAATAACTGTTTTTAACGGAAACATAATGAATACTACGGACGTTATATACAGACACTTATGTCTGTCAATAAGTGTATTCACCTTGCTCATCTCTAATAATTAATTCATTTTTTTCTGCCGGCTCCACCCTTCCGATTATTTTAGCCTCTATATTAAATCGGGAAGCAATATCTATAATGTCTTTAGCCAAATGCTGAGGAAGATATATTTCCATACGATGCCCCATGTTAAAAACTTCATACATCTCTTTACGAGAAGTTTTACTCTCGTTTTGAATCAAATTAAATAATTGCGGTGTTCTAAAAAGATTATCTTTTATTATTTTTTTATTTTTAACAAATTTCATCACTTTGGTTTGTCCTCCTCCGGTACAGTGTATAATACCAGTTATATTATTTCGATGTATTTTAAATATTTCTTTAAGAACCGGCAAATAAGTTCTAGTGGGAGAAAGCACAAATTTACCAATATCTAGGTAATGACCCGAAACATTTATTTTATCGGAAAGTAGTTTTTTACCCGAATAAATATAGCCTTTATCTGTTTCAGGAGCATAACTTTCCGGATATTTATCTCTATAAATTTTACTAAAAATATCATGTCTGGCAGAAGTCAAACCATTACTTCCCATACCACTGTTATAATCATTTTCATAAATTGCCTGACCAAAAGAAGCCAATCCTACAATCACATCATTTTCTTGAATATCATTGACAATAAGATTATTTTTATTTAATCTTGCAAAAGCGGTTATTCCAACATCCACAGTCCTGACAATATCACCAACATCTGCCGTCTCTCCTCCGGCCAGATGCAAAGAAACGTCGAATTTATCCATTTTATCGATAAATTCCTGACTCGCATTTATCAGCGCGGAAATTATTTCGCCTGAAATTAAATGTTTATTTCTCCCAATTGTAGAAGAAATAATAATATTATCAACAGCCCCCACACAAGCCATATCATCAATATTCATTACTATAGCATCTTGAACAATATTGTTCCAAACACTCATATCTCCTGTTTCTCTCCAATATATATAAGCTAAAGATGTTTTTGTGCCGGCAGTATCTGCGTGCATAATATTCACATAATTCTCATCTCCCCCTGTTATATCGGGAAGTATCTTGCAAAAAGCATTAGGATACAATCCTTTTGAAAGATTTTTGATAGCACTATGAATTTCGGATTTTGATGCTGAAACACCTCTTTTATTATATCTATTACTATCCATTTTATTTTTATTATTTAAATATTATTATAAAAGAAGGTAAAATTAATCAAATAAATTTTATTATTAAAAAATTTCACTTTTGCCACTTATTTTAAACAAAAATAAAAAAACATTTAATAATAATTCATAATATAGCTTCATTATATTATTTCGCACAAATAAAATATCCTAATATGCGCCTTATTTTATATCGAAATCAGAAATATATCTTAATTATATTTTGCAAAACCAATATAATGGTAAATTGAAAACACAAATACTATAATTTAAAAAAATGTTAATTAAAATAAAATATTTGTATTCTTAATAAAAAGACCGTATATTTATGCATTAAAACTTATGATATGAATTATAAGAGTATCGTTGTATTGTTATTTGTTTTGATTTTCTCATCATGTAAATCACCAATGGAATTGTATCAAAATTATAAAGGACCACAATTATCTATCGGTAGTGGTGGTGGAATTTCCGGTGAATATAATGAATACATTTTGTTTGAAAATGGTAATTTTTACCATAAAAACTCATTTGAAAAGGGAATCAAATTCATTGGTTCCATTCCTGCAAATGAGGCAAAACAAATTTTCAAGAACTATTTTACTTTAAAATTTGATGATATTGAACTAAATTCTCCCGGAGACTTCAGCTATTTTATAAAATTTGGAGACAAAGTAAAAAATCATAAATTAATATGGGCTAATTCTTCTAAAATTGAGCCCAAGGTTAAAGTGTTTTATGATATATTAAGATCAAAAGTGAAAAAATTATCAGGAAAATGATTAAGAGATTAATTTTATTTCCGTTTTTTTGAAATAAAAACTTCAAACAAATGAAAATCAAACATATATTTTTGACTATAATTTTAATATTTCCATTCGTTATATTTGCTCAAAATGGCATTGACCAAAAAAATAACATAGGAGCTTTAAAAAATAATAACGGAAATGTTAACGCCGAAAATATTGATAATCCGGATTTACAAGGAATTAACCCCTTGAATCCTAATAAACAAAATGACGAAAACAAAAAATCAGGAGTATTTAATATCGTTTCTTTTAGTAAATCACAAATATCTTCATCTGATATTACTTCAAAAATCATTGCAATAAAATCGGAAAAAAGAGAAAATCCACTAGCTATTTATATCAGTAATAATATAAAAGATTTTTCCAATATTCATAATCCAAAAAAAATCGCATATTCCATTTTAGGAGATCCTACAGTAAAAGAAAGTATGAAAATTGATAATGAAAATAATTTTCATATTGAAAATATAAAAACCGATAATTTAGGAATAACTCATATAAAAATGAATCAGTTTTACAAAGGACTGATGATTTTTGGAGGACAAATATATATTCACTATAAAAAAAATAAAACCTATAGTGTTATTAACGGAAGATGGTTTCAAGGAAAATATACTGAAGAAAATATAAATCAGGGAATAAAGTACAGGAATAAAAATCATTTTGTTTTTAATCTGAGTGAAACTCACATTAAAAATATAATAAAAACGGATCTTGAGTCTTTAAGAATAAAAATAAAAGATTTCTCCATATCAAGAGATCAATTTATTCCCGAGAAACAATGGACTATACAAAAAATGCTGTTTCAACCCAAAGGCGAACAATATTTGAAACCCGTATATATTGTCGAAATAGTTGCTGACCCTTTACACAGATTCAAATATATTTTGGATAGTAACAGAGGAGAGATTTTGAGAAGACAAAAAGAATATTGTAGTTTGATTGACGATAGTCACCCCCCCACTCCGCAGGGAGCGGTTGTAGCTCATGCCAAAGACTTAAACGGAGTGACTCGGGATATTAATGTACTCACCATTAACAACCATTATTATATGATTGATGCCTCCAGAGCTATGTTTAATTCAACCAAAAGCAATTTACCGGATGAACCCTATGGTGTTATTTGGACCATTGACGCTAACAATACTAATCCTAATAATGATAATTTCAGCAATAGCCTGACACATGTCCATTCGGGTAATAATACCTGGAATGCTTTATCTGTTTCGGCTCATTTTAACGCAGGTTTTGCTTATGATTATTACAAAACGAAATTCAATAGAAATTCTATAAACGGTAACGGTGGAAATGTTGTCTCCATAATAAATGTGTCCGATGAGGATGGTTCGGGAATGGATAATGCTTTTTGGGGTGGTTCTGCTATGTATTACGGTAACGGAAATAAAGCATTCACAAGTCCTTTAGCTAAAGCATTGGACGTCTCAGGACATGAATTGACACATGGGGTGATTCAAAGTACTGCAAATCTCGAATATTACGGTGAATCCGGAGCGATAAACGAATCATTTGCCGACGTATTCGGGGCTATGATGGACAGGGATAATTGGCAAATGGGTGAAGATGTTGTTAGTCTTCAATATTTTCCAAGTGGTGCTTTAAGAGATCTCAGCAACCCACACAACGGGGCAACTCAAGGTTCATACGCATGGCAACCTGCCAATACCAGTGAAAAATATACCGGAACTGAAGACAATGCGGGTGTTCATACAAACAGTGGAATACCGAATTTCGCATTTTATAAATTTGCTACTGCCGTAGGAAAAGAAAAAGCTGAAAATGTTTATTACAGAGCCTTAACATTTTATTTAACCAAATCATCCAAATTTGTAGATTTAAGAGTTGCAATCGAGCAAGCAGCAGATGACCTTTACGGAACAAATGTAAAAAATGCAGCCTCTGCAGCATTTACAGCCGTAGGAATCGGTTCAGGAGGAAGTACCGGATCAGGATCGGGAAATCAGGGTGAATTAAGTATTAATCCCGGACAAGATTTTATTATCTGCACTGATGATAATCAAAACGGATTGTATTTACTCAATGGCAACGGACAAGTATTGAATAACGGTAGTCCTATCTCAAATACTCCCATTCAGAGCAAAGTCAGTATCACTGACGATGGAAGTAATATTATTTTTGTAGGACAAGATAATAAGATTCATTATATCTATATCAACTGGCAAACCGGAGACATATCTGAAACAATTATTCAGGATCAAGCTATCTGGAGAAATGCTGTGGTGGCAAAAGACGGAAGCCATTTGGCTGCTTTGTATTCTGAAGTAGATAATAAAATCGCCGTTTATGATTTCGGAGTACAGGAATGGAAAGATTTTGAATTAAAAAATCCTACTACAGTTCAAGGTGTTGAATTGGGAAATGTGGAATTTGCAGATGCCATGGAATTTGATTATTCCAGCGAATGGATTATGTATGACTGTAAAAACAAAATTGGATCAAACAATGGCCTTGATATTGAATATTGGGATATTGGTTTCATCAATGTTTGGAATAATGACAATAATTATTTTGCTGACGGAAGAACAGAAAAACTCTTTTCCGAATTACCCGAAGACGTAAGTATTGGAAATCCGGTGTTTTCAAAAAATTCTCCAAATATTATAGCTTTTGATTATATCAGTAATGAAACATATAATATATTAGGAGCAAATATCAACACAGGAGAGGTCAAATTGATATTCAACAATGCAGATCTTGGATATCCCAATTATTCCAAAGATGACAAAAAAATAATCTATGATTATTATGATAATGGTTATAACATAGCTATTATAGATTTAAATCAAGACAAAATCTCTTCAGTAGTGAATTCAGCAAAATATCTGGTTAACGGCGCCAGATGGGGTGTATGGTTTGCAAACGGAATTCGTGATTTAACTACCGGTGTTTATGATATATATCCAAATGCAGTAACACAAACAATTGTATATCCCAATCCAATGTCAAATACATTAAATATTACAACAAAAGATTTTAATTCCGAAGTTGAAATTACAATATTTGATATTCTTGGAAATAAAAAACTGCAAAAAACTCTTACTCTAAGCGATTTGAATCTATCTGTGGATATTTCCAATTTAAAAACGGGTAATTATCTAGTAAAAATAACAGATGGAATAAAATATTATAGTGGGAAAATAGTGGTTTTTAAGTAGCGGCAGTATATTTGTTGAAGTTTAAAGTTCAAAGGAAAAAGTTCAATGTGCAAAGGAAAAAATTTGGAAGTTAAAAGACAAAAGAAAAAAGGGATTAATGGTGAATTAAAAATTGAAAATTACGAATTACGGATTGAAAAGATGATTAATCATAAAGCCAAGCAAATACCGGC
>JALSPW010000237.1 GCA_026985735.1 Saprospiraceae bacterium | reverse complement strand
ATTCTATCTGTTGTACCGGTGTGCCCGAGGCGTCCGTGATAACATTACTCGAACCGAGGTGGTCGGAAGTGAAGTAATATCTGTGTGCTTCTACATCATTATTACCTGCCGATAAACCCAAATCCGAAGTGCCCGCACTGACAAAATTCAAGTCAATACCGAGATCCGAATAGTTTTTTTGTAGTAAGGATTGCAAGGTGGATTTTTTCCCATTGGGCAATCCCAGTCCTAGTAGGGTAGGATCCGTACCATAGCCGTCAGGATTACCTATTTTGGACAATATACGTTGGCTTCCTGCAAAATAATGTTTAGTGTATTGTCCATCATGTCTTACAGTCATATAAGGATTGACATACATCGTAAATCCTATTTCGCCTACAGGATCTGCAGACAATTCACTATTGACATAAATGCGGTGGTAAGATTCCGACAGTTTTAGCACACGTTCTCCATTGGCATCATAAACAAAATGCGTCACTACATTGTCATCACTCAATGCTCTCATCATATTGCCTTCTTGCCATACTATACCACGCTTGGTTTGTACTTCCTTGGTATTTCCACCATTATTGGTGTCTTTCATCTCTTGCTCTATCTGCGTGATATTACCATTGGCATCGTAATTATATGTATGGTTACTTTTTCTGTTCATATCATTGAGTACTATATCACTGATGTATGTTTCATCAATACTTGATATTTTATTTCCACTATAAGTATAGTTCAAAGTTATATCCTTACTCATCGTAGAATAAACGGGATCGCTCCTGTTGATATTGTTCCATTTGGTCAAAATATTTCCATTCTTGTCATAAGAATACTTAGAAGAATAGTCAGCATTAATTCCGTTAGTAAGACAATTTTGATTTGGAAATAATACTGTTCCTGTCCAGTCTCCGGAGGAAGTCAATAGCCTATAGTCTTTGTCGTAGGTGAAACTTTGATTTCCTGTAGATTTGGAAAGTGATGATACATTACCCATCTTATCATAGCTGTAATTGATATTGAATGCTGTTCCGTTACCGAAGGTAGAGTTCAGAGTATTAAGCCATCTTTCATCAGGCTTATAAGTATAGTTAGTCACAACTCCATTGCCGTAGGACATTTTGGTTTTTGCTCCGAATTCATCATATAATATACTACTTATATAAGTATAACTATTACCGTTTTTTGTTCCGGACATTCCATTTAGATTGCCACCGTGGTCGTATGCAAAATCCACTTCTTCACCATCAGGATAAATCATCTCTTGTACACGATTCCAAAGGTCATATTTCCACTGTGTTACAAATTCTGCAGCTTCTGTTTTATAAGGTATTGCTATTGAGCGTTCTATTTTAGTTATTTCTCCGATGTTTCCATAATAAAATTTCTGACTTCCGGTACCGTCTTTTATCATAGATAAACGTCCTTTACCATTTGAATTTGGGTCATCATAGGTATATTCCACATTCAATTGCGGATGATCTGCATATTCGACATTTTTCATTCTGCCATACTCATAGGTATAATTTACAGTCCACCTATCTTGTTTTTGTGTGATATTACCGAGAGCGTCATAAGTATAGTTAATAGTACCGGCATCAGGTGATGTTCGTGAAAGGATTCGTCCACCTTTATCATAGGTGTAAGTAGTTTCATTACCCAAAGGTTGTTTGGATTTTGTCAATTGATTGATATCGTCATATTCGAATGTTGTGGTAAATCCAATATTTGAGCTTTGACTTACTACCGGTCCATTATATTCGCTTATGGAACTACTTGTATTATTATTTGCATCTGTTAGGACTGTTTTTAGATTATATCCATCATGCGAATAATTATATTTAAATGTTCTGTCTCCGGGCATTATTTTTTTAGTTTTCCTATCCAGAATATCATATTCATATAAAGTATTTTTCCCACTAACTGCCGTAAATGTATAATTATCACTTGCTATAGGATAAAATGATTTTGTAACTCTACCAAATTCATCCTTGATACTAAAACCGTTTACTACGGTCTTATTAGCTCCGTTGACAGATGCTTGCGCAATGGTTTCCAATGTTTTACCGAATCCGTCTGCAAATATAACCGATTTGATTTTACCGTTAGTGTATTCGGGATCGTCTCTTTGCGTCGTAGCACTAATAGGAACAGAAGATAAATCGTAAGAGAAACTCGCTCCATAGCTACCGCCAAAGCACGAAGGGGCTTTAAAGCTCGTCAATCTACCGGCATCATCATAGGTAAAAGAAGTAGAATTACCATTTATATCAACTACCTCCGAAGGTACTCCAAATTTATAGTTATAGTTGTTATTATAACTTTCAAAATTGAGATGGTCTTTGATTTTGGCTACATACAAATCCATTGTATTTTCATAGGTGAAAGTATATTCTTTATTACCTCCACTATTTGGAAGAGTGATTTTCTTAAGGTTTCCATTATCATAATACTCAAATTCTGTTATAGATTCAGGAGAAGGTGTATTATCAACAGTCAATTTGGTGATTTTACCTTTGTCGTTTATTACTGCCGATTTACCCCTCAATCCCGGTATTTCCATAGTTTCGGCAATACCTTGAATATTATCCTGAAGTCTTTTAAAGTAACCTATGTTTGTTGTATATCCTCCGGATCCATTGCTGTAAGTATAACTTGTGATATTACCGACATTATCATATTGCATAGATGCTGTTTCACCAATATCCCCATTCATATTCAATTTTGTTTCTGTGGATTCAAGCATAGTATTTATAATACTTTGTCGTTCTACAGCCAAATCATTTGGAGGATCGGTAGTGGTGTGATTATTATTGACAGCAGGGATTATTTTTCTTGCTGTATATGTATTTGTTGTAGTTTTTGCCAATGCATTGGAATTATCATATACTTTTGATTCGAGCAAGAGCCCTTTTTGATAAATATTGCTATTTATATATGTATTTGCAATAGTACGGTAAACATTTCCGGTATTATCCAACTGCAAGGTATTTACCTTCTCAAATCCAAGAAATGCTCTTTCACATCTATCGTAATAACCATTATCATATTTATAAGCCATCTTGGATATGGGACCATCGTCCAAAATGCCGTCATCTACAATCAAAGAGTTCAGAACATATTTACCATTCGGATGTTTTATCGTAGCCGGAGTCAAGGCATAATCCAATTGGAAATTCCCGCCGATGGAATTAATAACTTTTTTTAGTTTATTTGTTTTTCCTATTTTGGATCTATGTGCTTTTATGATATTGTAATTATCGAAATCCGGATTGGGATTATCAAGTAAGGAGAAAGCTGTTTCCGGTGTAGAAGTTAAAACATCCATGTATCCGTCTCCGTCGATATCCATAAGAGCTACCTCTGTGCGATTCATCGAATTGACGATATTTATTCCGGGATTTATCGCAAAATTTATTCCGAAAATATTTAAAGAAATGGTAAATGCCGCATTCAAAGAATTACCTATCATTTGAGTCCTATTAACAATGTCGTTTAATGGTGTTATATTATAACCATTGTAATTCACAAAACCATTGCCTGTATTGAGTTTTATATTTATTGATCCCGAACTATTTATATAGATAAAATCAACAAGTCCGTCACCATTTACATCTACAAATTGGCTTTTACCTTTGGCCTGTGTATTATTATAGCCTACTCCTCCCGAAAAACTTCCATCGAAAAATGAAAATCCTGCTCCCAGTCCAAAGGATTTGGATTCGGTATTTTCAACCGGTTCAAACAATTGTACAGGATTGCTAAAGCTATAACCTAAATTGTATTTCACATAATAATAATCCTTGTTATTGTCTTTTTGAACAAAAACTCTATCGGGCAATCCGTCTCCATTAATATCTGCAAAAAATGAAGAGGAGGTGCTTTTACTTTTACTATAATTTCCAGATAAACTTGCAGAAAGCGAAATTTTATCTTCTTGACGGGCACTTCTGCTAGAAAAAGAAAATGCAAAGTGCGATCCGGCGGAGACACCGTAGCCAATGTTTTCATTAACAGAAAATGAAGTACCCGGATCACTTTGTTCATAAAAGAAGTCTCCGTTGTGTGTAGTATAAGCTACATCTCCATCATTGCCTACCACATCGGGGATTCTGTCTCCGTTTAGATCAAGATATTCGATTGTAGTTTCTGATTTTCCTGTTGATGATAATGTAACACTTACTCCGGCACCACTTCCATTTACAGCAGAGTTCAGAGATTTGGTTTTTGTTTCTAATCCGGGGTAAGTACCAGATGTATAACCACCGAAAGGGGAACTAATATCAACGTTATCTTCAATCAATCTTGAGGGGGTGAAACCGGTCAAGCTAATATTGGTATTTTCTCCGTCAAACATTCTCCAGCGTGCTGTTCCTTTGTCATCATAATAACTTAAAGGGAAATGAGCTTTATCATAAAACGCTGGACCTGAAACCGTATTATTTGTTTGTTGATAATTACCGAAATCAAGAACATTTTCGTTTATTAATTTATATGGGGTTATATCATGACTGGCATGATCTTTGCCATCGGGATTATAAACAAATACTCCCCAGTTTCGAAACAAACTGTTGAATAAAATACTTTGATCTACATTGTATACATACAAAGTAGGGGTTAAATCCTGATATTTTGTATTGTCCGAAACCAATTCAAGCTTTACATTAGTAATCTTCCAGCCTTTATCAAATAACTCTTTATCTTCAAAATTTATTGTACTAAAAATTATTGCATTATTTGGAATATCCATATTTATAATAGGATTATCTACTGATGTTAGTGTCGGGATAGAATTGTCTGTACCGGATACTTTCCATTTTTGTTGAAAATACGTTTTAGTATCGTCTTTAATACTAACATAAAAATATTTATCCGTATTGTCCATATTAGCTATATTGCCGCTATGTTGCAATTCGATCATATAAGGCGACATATTGACAATGTCATTAGAAACAGGCATTTTTGTAGCATGAAACTCCGGTATAGTACCATCTTCAATAGCTTTATGAAAATGATATTCTATTGGTATTTTACTACCCGTGTAAGTCGTATCTGGCTGTGTATCATAATCTGCCACAAAAGAACTTGTATTATAAATTTCCACCATATTCCAATCGACATTGCTATTGGATACCAGTCTGAAAGTAAACTTATCCATTTTATCAACAGGAATTTGTGTTATATTTACTGTAGTAGGACAATGTTGTCGATCAAACAGAGTATTATTCTTAAATATTTCCAGATATATTTGATCTGAGGGATTCCCATTAATATGAACAATAATATTTATATCAACCCCCCCCTTATCTGCCATTATTATTTCTCCGAATTGGGTGGGAATGGCATCGTCGGAATATTTATATACATCAGGATTTTTGCCATAGACATCAGGAGTATTTAACTGATTTTGATATTGCACTTCTACATCCCATTCGATTTCATCATTTTCTCCATTTGCATCTATTTCTTTGCCTGACGAAGCTCTAAAATAAATTACATCTCCTTTACTTACATGAAAATTCATTTCATTAATAGTTAATGGACTTCCCATTACAACAGGATTGTTAATGCCATCATATACTAAACTGCTATTATGTTGAATAAAAACAATTACGCCATCTCCTCCAGATGATGTTTTAGTTACGGTAGAAGTAGGTATTGTTATATCACCATCTCTTGGAGCAACCCATTTTTTTACCACATCCAATCGAGGATGTTCGTCTCTGAATGAGATTATTTCTTCTTCACTTATAGTAAAAATACTATTAATATTATTCATATCGGGTTCTTTTATATTGCATACGCTATTTAATGCACTTGACAAGGCGATATTATCGTTATAATTTAAGGGGGATGTTGTATTAAAAAATACTATGCCCTGATCAACCAAATCCACAAATCCATCGCCGTTAATGTCTTGCAGATAGGTAGATGATGATGAGTTAGTTTTTTGCGTATTCGTTCCAATTGATATCCCTGAGAAATATCCTCTAACGCCGAAAGAATATGTTTTGTCATTTGAATGTCCAAATTCAAATGTAGAACTACCATTTGCTGTTAGATTATGAGAAGAATTTTCAAAAAGAGTGCTATTCAAATTACCTCCAATATATGAAGAGAATGCAGCACCACCAATCCTGGAAGTATTTTTGTCATACACCGTATTGCCGGAAGTATTTCTATAAATTTTATCCGGTAGTCCATCTCCGTTTATATCCATAAACCTTACTTTAGCTTTGGAATTGGGATTTGTAAATGAGAAGGAGGCGCCGACAGTACCTGATATTGTACCGGGGCTAGAAGGATCAGGCACCCCTACACCAACATAAATAGAAGCTCCTTCGGCATGAGAATGATTACCACCAAGCGAAGAATATTGTCTGTCTCCTTTGAAAAAATAACTGCCTGCATTTTCAACATCATCTGTTGTTTCCCAATCTTCTTCATCCATAAATGACTTATTTGATAATTCATCATAATACTCAAATGTATGATTGTATATTTCGTTACTTGATGCGTCTTTACAAATCAATTTGGATAAAAGTGATTTTTTAAATTTACCCTCTATTACTTCAAATTCATAAGATCTAATTTTACCTGTTGGTCCGGTCACTACAATAGAATTTAATCTCTTGTCATCGACAATCATAACACCTGTTCTGGCAGTTGATCTGGGATCTAATCTGTTATTCGTATTGAGTATAAATTCTATATTATATTCATTAGTAGTACTATTACCATTATTGTTATTGACAATATGATGTGCATAGCTTATGTTTTTCACATAAATTCCATCATACTCATAATCAATTGTATTGCCATAAGTGTCTTCAATTTTTTTCAAGAGCCATTTCACAATATTCCCGTCAGATGTTTTGATTACATAATTGTTATCCAATTGAGTATCTCCACCATAATAATATTTTGTACCGTGTCTATCTGTTACTTTCCACCAATAGTTATCGGGATTATCTCCTTTTCTTATATACTCGGTAAAACCCGAAGGGCTCTCGATACGATTGTAAAACTCCCTGTTTTCTGTTCTGCTTATCCAATTTGCCGGATCTGTTCTTTGGGGTAAATACGGATTATTATCAGCATCCATTGTTACCAATTGACTACCGGCTATCCGATAAGCTTCGGATTCTTTATCGGATAAATATCTCGGCACTCCCCATTGGGTTTCGACATCAATACTGGGTATATTGATATTCCAGCCGTATCCAATCCAACTACTACCGGCATCACTGCTATAAGTTACGGCAAGATTGGGTTGCAATCCATTTCTACCCGGTGGTACTTCGATAGGATAGGATATTCCGGCTTCTCCCGTGGGACTGGCAGTCGGAGGATTGATCAAAGTGACAGCAGATACCGGATTTGCTTTCAATAAGTCATTGAAATATGTAGAGGTAAAATTGGTGGATTCCGTAGATTCGGGAGTCGCAATTACTCCATTGATATAATCTGTAAAATGCTGTACTCTTGAATATATAAAACCGTTTTTTGTATCAATACTATCTCTTTTTAAAGAAATCCATTGTGATTGTTTTATGTCGAAATAAAATGTCTGAATATCCTCTTCGGTATATCCTTTGGGAATGCTGTTTTTGTCATAAGGCAATTTTAATATTGCGCCTTCACCACTAAAATGGTTTCCGTGAGGCAACAATCTGTATCCTGCGTTAGCGGCTGTTACATTTGTTAAATCCAGATTCATAGGTGGCAGGTCAACTGTTCTGAGTTTTGTTACAGATACATTCAAATCGTTTTTTAAAGTATTTTCAAATACGACAAAAGAAAAATCTTTCTCATTGATTTCATATTTAAGTTTTGAATCAATAGTATAATAATTTGTTTTTACTTCCTTGATTTTATCCAAAATTTTTATGTCGTCTATATTTTTTTCTTTTAAAATAATTTCTTTTTTATGAATACTTCCATCCTTTAATTTTATTGTGAGTATTACTTTATTAGAGTTACTGTTATCTTTGCGGGCATAAATAGTTTCAAAAACATTATCATGGACAGATACAGGTTTTGAATCAATATACAAGGATACAATTTTGTCGGAAGGATAATTTATATATCCTCTGATATAGGCTTTTCCATTATAACATGGATAGTTTTTTATATCATCATAAAAGACTATCCTGTCATTGGTTTTCATATCGCTTTTTACAACAATTTTTACATTTTTTATCGAATATCCCTTTTGTACATTCGGCAACTTTGTAAATTGAATTCGATTTACCCCTTTTCTTAGCCATTTTGCATATAACGGGAAACTTTTCTTTTTCCATTTTTTATTTTCAGATATCACATATCCCCCTACAGCGGCATTATCATTGACGATGATAGCAACGGAACCT
>JALSPW010000236.1 GCA_026985735.1 Saprospiraceae bacterium | reverse complement strand
AAAAAACTCTTAAGCTTCTGGATATGGCTGTTGCAAATATTCCGGAAATAGATGTGGTTGTCGGTAAGGCCGGTAGGGTGGAAAGCGCTTTGGATCCGGCACCCTTATCGATGTTTGAAAATATAATTCAATACTTGCCTGAATATATTGAAGATGAAAACGGAGATAAGCTTAGATTTAAAACTAATGAAAACGGAAAATTTATTTTAAAAGATAATGAAAATGCTATTGCGGACAATCAAAAAGTAGATGTTTCAAAACTTATTCCTGATGATAATGGTAAGTTTTTCAGACAGTGGCGTAAAGAGATAAAAAGTCCGGATGATATATGGAATGAAATCGTAGAAGCTACTAAATTGCCGGGTGTAACTTCTGCACCAAAACTACAACCGATAGAAACACGTTTGATTATGCTGCAAACAGGTATGAGAAGTCCAATGGGAATTAAAATAAAAGGACTTAATTTAAATGATATAGAATCATTGGGAATGGAATTCGAAAAAGCTCTAAAAGAAGTTCCGGGAATAAAGGAGGAAACCGTTTTTGCAGACAGGATTATAGGTAAGCCTTATTTATTGTTGGATATAGACCGTGAAAAAGCGGCTTTATTCGGGTTGAAGGTCAATGATATTCAGGAAACTATTATGGTTGCTCTCGGAGGGAAGGATGTAAGCACGACGGTAGAAGGGAGAGAGAGATATACCATAAGGGTAAGATATCCCAGGGAACTCAGGACCTCCCCGGAAGATTTAAAAAAAGTAATTATCAAAACACCTGCTGGTGAGCAAATACTCCTCGGTGATGTTATTAACGTAAAATATGAAAGAGGACCACAGGTAATTAAAGGTGAAAATACTTTTTTGATAGGATATGTGTTATTTGACAAAGAAAAAGATGAAGCAGAAGTTAATATCGTTCAAAAAGCGCAGCAACATTTAAAGGATAAAATAAATAGGGGAGAAATACAAGTTCCGAATGGAGTTAGTTATCAATTTACCGGAACTTATGAAAATCAGATTCGCTCTGAAAAAAGATTGATGATAGTTCTTCCTTTATCTTTGATAATAATTTTCCTGATTTTATATTTTCAATTTAGAGCTGTCAGTACGACGTTAATGGTATTTACAGGGATTTTTGTTGCGTTTTCAGGAGGATTTATTATGCTATGGCTATATGGTCAAGGATGGTTTATGGATTTTGATGTATTTGGTAAAAATATGAGAGATATTTTTAATATCCATACCATAAACCTGAGTGTTGCTATCTGGGTTGGGTTTATTGCACTGTTTGGTATTGCAACTGATGATGGAGTTGTGATGGCTACTTATTTAACTCAGATTTTTGAAAAAAACAACCCGGTGACAAAACAGGAAATAAGAAAAGCTGTGATAGAAGCAGGTAAAAAACGTATAAGGCCTTGTCTGATGACAACAGCTACAACAATCCTTGCCCTGTTGCCGGTACTTACATCTAAGGGAAGGGGTTCGGATATAATGATCCCGATGGCAATTCCTGCTTTTGGCGGTATGCTGGTGGCATTGATTACATTATTTGTTGTACCGGTATTGTATAGCTGGGTAAAAGAGTTGAGAGTAAATAAATAATATATTTAATCTAATTGGATATTGCAACTGAGTTATAAATAAAATTTAAAAAAGGTTCTTAAAAAATATAAATTATGAACAGAAAAATATTAATACTGATTTTTATGGTTTGTTATGGCTTTTTGTCTTCGCAAAGCTTAGAAGATTATCTGAAAATAGCAGAAGTAAATAACCCTGAAATTGAGTATTACGAACTTAATTACAAAGTTTTTGAAAAAAAGATTGAAGAAACAGGGAATTTGGATAATACGAAATTTTCTTTAGGATATTTTTTATTACCTCCCGAAACACGTCTTGGAGCGCAAAGATTAAAACTGGGTGCACAACAATCATTTCCCTGGCCGGGAACATTTAAAGCTCAAAAAGAAGTCGCCAGATACCGTTCGAATGAAAAATATTTCGATATGGATATTACCAAACTGAACTTGTTTTTTAACATTAAAAAAACTTATTTTGAATTGTATAAAAATGCAGCAATACTGCAAGTTTACAAAGAGAATAAAGAAGTTTTGGATATTTATGAAAAAATGGCACTTGGTGCATTGGAGAATAATAAATCACGAATGAGTGATATTCTTAAAATACAAACACAAAAAAATGAATTGCATAGTAAAATATTTAGTGCTTTTAATGACCTTAAAGCAATCACAAAACAATTTAACAGACTTTTGGACAGAGATGAAGATATGCAAGTTTATGTCCCTGATAGTATGAGTGTTTTGGATATAATAATTTCAGGTGATTCGATAGAAAGACATCCTGTTTTGGATAAAATTGAAGCAAAGAAAAAAGTTTTTGAAAAAGAACGACAACTCGTGGCTTTTGAAGAAAAACCGAAATTTACCGTTTCTTTGGATTATATTTCAGTCAGTAAGAGAGATGATATATTTCCTGACGGAAATGGCAGGGATATTATTATGCCAATGGTAGGTGTTTCAGTACCTATTTTTACCAAGCAATATGATGCAAAATCATCAAGGCTGCAATTGTCGGTAAAAAGAACTGAAATAGAAAAATACAACAGGGAAAAAGAATTTAAAACTCAATTGGATCTCGCTAAAGCAAAATTGAAAAACGCAGTACTTCAAGTTGTGGCAGCTGAAAAAAACAAGGATGTAATACAAAGAGCTATTGACAGTGATTTGAAAGCCTATGAAACCGGGAAACTGGATTATGATAATATTCTTAGAATGCAACTGCAAAAGATTAAATATCAATTATTGGAAATTCAAGGTACTAAAGAAGCATATATACAAAATGCAATAATAGAATATTTAACAGCAAAATAATTTTTAAAGTATAATTATGAAAAATGAAAAAAGGAAAATATCGGTTAAAAATATGGTTTGCAACAGGTGTATAAAAGTTATTAAAGAGGAATTAACAAAAAACAACATAGATTTTTTAGAAGTTGATCTTGGAATTATAGAATTTGATCATAATGTTTCAAAAAAAGAGAAAGAAAAATTGAAAAATATATTAAAAAGGGAAGGTTTTGAACTTCTGGAGGAATATGAGACGGTAATTATAAATAAGATTAAATCATTAATTATCGAAGTAATTCATTATGAAAAGCAAAAACCGTATTCTCAAAATTTTTCAGAATATTTAAGTTCCAATATAGGAATTGAATATTCTCAGTTGAGTAAATTGTTTTCGGAAACAGAAGGAAAAACTATAGAAAATTATATTATTAGACAAAGAATAGAACGTGCAAAGGAATTATTAATTTACAATGAATTGACATTAAGTGAAATTTCCTATGATCTTGAATATAGTAGTCCTCAGCATTTATCAAGGCAATTTAAACAAATTACGGGATTAACTCCAACAGAATTTAAAAAAATAGGTATTCGTAAAAAATTAGACACAATATAACCAAAATTGTACACAATGAATAACTTATTTAATATGAACTTTGCAATGTAATTAAAATTTATTAACGATTAAAATATTTAAAAAATGAAAACAATAATGTATATGTTAGGAGCAGGGATTATTTTCTTTATCGCAAGTTGTACTCAAGATAAGAATGCTGATAAAATATTACAAAACCCTGAAATGAAAATGGAAATAATGCGCGCTATTACAAATGATAACAAGATGATGACAGAGTTGGTGGGAGAGATTAAAACCAATGATAAAGCGATGAAGATAATGGAAACTGATAGTGAGATGATGCAAAAGATGATTCAAGGGAAAGGAATGCAAAAGATGAAGGGTATGATGATGTCAGATATGATGCAAGATTCAACTGTGATGAAAAAGATGATGCAAGGTATGATACAGGATAAAAATATGATGAAAAATATGATGAAAATGATGCAAAGTAAAGGAATGATGAGCCACGAATGTATGCAATCAACTATGCAGATGATGAATGGAAAGGAAATGAAAAATATGAGTGGTATGAATATGAAAGACATGCATAAACACTAAATAGTGTCTGTCTATAAAGTGCTTGAATTTTAATGATTTTATAATCAAACAGTAAATATACCAAATAAGGTAAGAGAAAAGATATGAAAAGCAATGCCCCCATATTCCAAAAGGCCACAATTAATCATTGTAAAGAAGCATTATACATAAATGTGCCGGAAACAAAATTGCCAAGAGTGGTAATTATTGGTGGGGGTTTTGCCGGTTTATCATTAATTCGCTCATTAAGAAATGATAGTGTGCAAATTGTTTTGATTGATAAAAACAATTATCACCAATTTCAACCATTATTATATCAAGTAGCTACGAGTGGATTGGAACCGGATAGCATTGCTTTTCCTTTTAGAAAACAATTTTCATCATACAAAAATGTTGTTTTCAGAATGGCGGAAGTTTTGGAAATAAATACGGAAACAAATGTTATTTCTACAGATAAAGGAGAGATTGGATTTGATTTTTTAGTGATTGCTACGGGTACTGCAACTAATTATTTTAACAATAAGAATATAGAGAAATATAGTTTGGGTATGAAAACCCTTCGTGATGCTATAGACATTCGTCATACTATGTTACAGAACTTGGAAAAAGCAACAATCACTTGTGATGTTAAAGAAAAGGAGGCATTAACAAATTTTGTAATTATAGGCGGTGGCCCGGCCGGAGTGGAAATGGCCGGAGCATTAGCTGAGTTTTGCAAATATATTTTACCTAAAGATTATCCGGAATATCCGGCTATAATGCAAGTGTTTCTGGTAGAAGGCTCTGAAAAACTAATTGGAAATATGTCTGATAAAGCTTCGTCCAAAGCCTTGAAATATCTAAGGGAATTAAATGTAAAAGTGCTTTTAAATGAAATAGTTGTGAACTATGATGGGAATACTGTGATAACAAAAAGAGGTAAAATAATTTCTACTAAAAATCTTGTTTGGACAGCCGGTATTACAGGGAATTATCCAAAAGGAATAGATGAGAGATTTATTGTTAAAGGAAATAGAATAAGAACAAATAATTATTTGCAATTGAGTGGTTTTAAGAATATTTTTGTTATTGGAGATATAGCTGCGGTAATATCAAAAGAGTATCCAATTGGACACCCTCAGGTGGCACAACCTGCAATTCAGCAAGGTAAATTACTCGCAAAAAACATTTTAAATATAATAAATAACAAACCTTTAAAATCATTTAAATATAATGATAAGGGATCGTTGGCTACGATTGGTAAACATAGGGCTGTAGCTGATTTAGGTAGTTTTAAATTGACAGGATATTTAGCTTGGCTTCTGTGGTCAGCTGTGCATTTAATGTCTATTAGCGGATTTAAAAATAAGTTATTGGTAAGTATTAACTGGATAATTAGTTATTTCAGTTATGAAAAAAGTAACAGATTAATCATATTAAATAAAAAATAATGACACATAAATATAAAATAAGAGGTATGACTTGTGTTGGTTGTAAAACCAATGTTGAAAGTGCTCTAAGTAATCTAAAGTATATTACAAAAGTAGTTGCCGATTTGAAAAAAGAAGAAGTGACATTGGAGATGAGCAAGCATATACCATTGGAAAAATTGCAGGAAACTTTGACCCTTGCCGGTTTGCATTATACAATTGAAATGCCCGGGCATACTATTATAAAACCTTTAAAGGTATCTAATAACGGGAATGGGATTTTTTATTGCCCGATGCAATGTGAAGGGGATAAAACTTATGATCATCCGGGAAATTGTCCTGTATGTGGTATGAATTTGGTTGAACAACCAATAATAATAAATTCATCTCAATATACTTGTCCTATGCACCCCGAGATAATAAGGAACGAACCGGGAAGCTGTCCTATTTGTGGAATGGATCTGGTTCCTGTTGAACCACAGGACAGTGAAGAAGATAAAACCTATAATAAGTTATTGAAAAAATTTAAAATTGCCGTATTGTTTACGATTCCTGTATTTTTAATTGCAATGGCGGATTTACTTCCGGGAAACCCTCTGATAAAAATACTTCCTCAAATCACATGGAATTGGATACAATTTGTATTATCTTTACCTGTAGTTTTTTATGCTACTTGGATGTTTTTTGATCGAGCATATAAATCGATTATTGCGTGGAATCTAAATATGTTTACTCTTATAGGTATTGGATCTGGTGTAGCATTTTTATTTAGTATATTTGCCTTGATTTTTCCTGATATTTTTCCTGATCAATTTAAAACGGAAAGCGGAACTGTATTTGTTTATTTTGAAGCAGTGACAGTAATTCTCACTCTTGTATTGTTAGGGCAATTGTTAGAGGCTAAAGCTCATAGCCAAACAAGTGGGGCAATTAAAGAATTAATGAAATTGGCTCCTACAGAGGCAACATTGGTAACACCTGAAGGTGATAAAATTATTTCAATTCATAACATAAAAGAAGGTGATAAATTAAGAGTCAAACCGGGTGATAAAATACCGGTGGACGGAAAGATAATAGAAGGACATAGCAGCATAGACGAAAGTATGATAACCGGTGAACCTATTCCGGTAGACAAAAATGTAGGTGATAATGTAAGTTCGGGAACTATAAACGGGACTCAATCATTTATTATGATAGCAGAAAAAGTTGGATCCGAAACTCTTTTGTCCCAAATAATCCAAATGGTAAATAATGCAAGTCGCAGCCGGGCTCCAATTCAAAAACTTGCTGACCGTATCTCTAAATATTTTGTTCCAATAGTCATCCTTATTTCGATATTGACCTTTATTATTTGGTATTTTTTCGGTCCTGAACCGGCAATGGTCTATGCTTTTGTTAATGCTATTGCTGTTTTGATAATTGCATGTCCATGTGCATTGGGATTGGCAACTCCAATGTCTGTGATGGTAGGAGTTGGAAAAGGAGCACAAAACGGTATTTTAATAAAAAATGCAGAAGCTTTGGAAAATATTGATAAACTGGATGTTTTGATTACGGATAAAACCGGAACAATTACGGAAGGAAAACCTTCAGTTGAAAAAGTGGAAAATAATAACGGAGATTTTGATTTGCTGCTATTGGGGTATATTGCATCATTAAATAAATATAGTGAACATCCGCTGGCGGAGGCAATTATTAAAAAAGCAAATGAAAATTCCGTTACTATGGAAGATGTTAAAGACTTTGAGGCTATTAAGGGAAAAGGTGTAAAAGGTTTAGTGGCCGGGAAAATGATAGCTGTTGGAAATCGTAAATTGATGGAGCAAATGCAAGTTGTAATTCCGGAAGATACTGATCGAAAAATACAAGAAGAACAACAACATGGTAAAACAATTTCCTATATATCTATTGAAGGAAAAGTAGAAGGATTTGTTTCGATTTTTGATGCAATAAAGCAAACGAGCAAAGAGGCTATAAATATATTGCAAAGTAAAGGAATTGATGTCATTATGTTGACAGGTGATAATAAATTGACGGCTAAGTATGTAGCTGATCAATTACATTTATCAGGATTTCAAGCGGAATGTATGCCCGAAGATAAATTGAATGTAATAGAAAAATTACAATCTGAAGGTAAAATAGTGGCTATGGCGGGAGATGGAATAAATGATGCACCTGCTTTGGCTCAGGCAAATATCGGTATTGCTATGGGAACAGGTACAGATGTTGCAATCGAAAGCAGCGAGGTAACACTCGTGAAGGGGGACTTACTGGGAATAGTCAAAGCTGTAAATCTTGGAAATGAAGTTATGAAAAATATAAAACAAAATCTGTTTTTTGCATTTATTTATAATATTTTGGGAGTTCCAATTGCAGCAGGTTTATTGTATCCGGTATTTGGATTATTGCTTTCTCCTATGATTGCAGCAGCAGCAATGAGTTTTAGTTCCGTTTCAGTGATAGCAAACTCATTGAGATTAAGAAAAATATCTTTAATTTAAAAACACATTTATATGAAAAACACAAAATTAATAATTACAGCAATTGTATTTCTGATAATCGGAGTAATAGGGGGAAAACTCCTGTTTACAGATGGTATTAATAAAAATACTCAAATAAAAGAAACTTCTGAAGAACATGCAGCACACTGGACTTGCTCTATGCATCCTCAAATTGATATGCCTGAACCGGGACAGTGTCCAATATGTGGTATGGATCTAATTCCTAAAAAAGAAAATAATGATGAAAAATTAGCTCCTAACAGATTTAAAATGTCAAAAAATGCTATTGCACTGGCAAATATCCAAACTTTTACCGTTGGGGGGAATATGATGAATGATAATAATAAATCTCTTTCACTTTCAGGTAAAATTATTGCTAATGAAAGAAACGAAAGAACCCAAACCGCTCATTTCGGTGGAAGAATAGAAAAAC
>JALSPW010000235.1 GCA_026985735.1 Saprospiraceae bacterium | reverse complement strand
ATATATCTTATTCGAAGTTAAATAATAAGCTTTGCTCTCATTTGAATTAGGCACAATATCTATATCAATTACACTTCCCTCCGAGTTTAAATATGTCCATGTCGCCCCCTTATCCGATGAAAACATTATTACATCACATGACCCTGAAGTGTAAATATAATTATCTCCCACCTCAATATTATACAGATCAGTAAAAGGAGATTCCGGATAAACGGATGTTTCCAACTGTGCATAAATTGTATAATTAAATAATATAAAAACGTATAATAGATATCTCATAATAAATTGAATTTGTTTATTTTCAAAACACAAAGGTATTTCAAATCAATAATTCCCCAATCACCTAATTGGGTGATTTAATCGTATCTCCAAGAAAAGAAATTTTATAGCAACTATACAGGCAGAATGTCTTTGAGATGAAAATAAATATTTGAGTATCAAAACAATTCCTATATTTAGAAAGAATAAAAGATATTTCAGCCATAATGATTTTATCTGAATAGTTATATTTTAACATTCCTTAATTTAGAACGCTTAAAAAATAAAGTCACCAATCCTATCTGAAAATACTTATCTTTCATTTTTATCGTATCTTTGATATATTATTTTACAATCATAAATAAAATTCAAAATTATGGAATATAGAAAAGAAAAAGACAGCATTGGATATGTAGATGTACCTGCTGACAAATATTGGGGCGCCCAAACTCAACGTTCATACCAAAATTTTAAAATCGGCGGACAAAAAATGCCAAAAGAAATCATTCGTGCTTTTGCTATATTGAAAAAAGCAGCAGCAATGGCCAACGCCGAACTAGGTGTTTTACCAAAAGACAAAAGAGACATCATAATGGAAGTTACAGATGAGATATTACAAGGTAAATTGGACGATCAATTTCCTTTAGTTGTATGGCAAACCGGTTCGGGTACTCAGTCCAATATGAATGTGAATGAAGTTGTAGCCAATAGAGCTCATGTACTGCTCGGAGGTAAACTTACAGATAGCAAAAAACTTATTCATCCCAATGACGATGTCAATAAATCCCAATCTTCCAATGATACTTTCCCGACAGCTATGCACATTGCAGCTTATAAAATTCTCGTTGAAGAGACTATTCCTGCTTTGGAATCAATGAGAGATGAACTGGACAAAAAATCCAAAGAATTTATGGATGTTGTGAAAATAGGACGTACTCACTTTATGGATGCTACTCCTATTACTGTAGGTCAGGAACTTTCAGGGTATGTTGCTCAAATTGATCATGGAATAAAAGCCATTAAAAATTCTTTTGCACACTTATCCGAATTGGCACTGGGTGGAACCGCTGTTGGAACCGGACTAAATACTCCGAAAGGTTATGATGTTCTCGTCGCAAAAAAAATAGCCGAATTAACCGGACTACCATTTGTAACGGGAGAAAACAAATATGAACTCTTGGCTGCAAAAGACGCTATTGTGGAAGCTCACGGTGCTTTGAAGACAGTGGCCGTATCTTTATTTAAAATAGGTAATGATATCAGGATGCTATCTTCAGGTCCAAGAAGCGGTATCGGAGAATTGATTATTCCTGCCAATGAACCGGGGTCTTCAATCATGCCGGGAAAAGTTAATCCTACTCAGGCAGAAGCGCTTACCATGGCCATGGCACAAGTTATTGGAAATGATGTTGCAATTACGGTAGGCGGCATGAACGGACAATTCGAATTAAATGTATTCAAACCACTTATGATTTATAACTTTCTTATGAGCGCAAGATTAATAGCTGATGCTTCCAAGAGCTTTACTAAAAATCTTATAGTTGGACTAAAACCAAATTATAAAAGAATCAAGGAACATCTCAATAATTCACTGATGTTGGTTACCGCATTAAATACTCATATAGGATATGACAAAGCTTCTGAAATAGCTAAAAAAGCGTATAAGGAGGATACTACTTTGAAAGAAGCTGCTCTTGCTTTAGGGTATTTAACTGAAAAAGAATTTGATGAGTGGGTAAAACCGGAAAAAATGGTAGGTAGTTTGGATTAATTTTTATAAACATAAAAAAGGGTTCTATTTCGAACCCTTTTTTGTTTATTTCATATTTTTTAGCTTAATGTCATTTCATCTTTAAAACTACTTTTTTTACAGGAATACTGTTTCCTACCGCCAGTGAAATACTATAATAACCATCAAGATATTTACTAAAATCAATATCAACTATATTATGACCGGGATTTGCAAAAAGATTTATCTCTTTTATTTTTTCCCCTTTGATATTAGATATTATAATTTTAACTTTATCACTCTCATTAATATTAAATGAAAGTTGAACATTATCTGTTACGGGGTTTGGATAAGTGACTAAATTTATTTGGCTGGAAGGTATAATACCAATATCAACATCTGTATTGAACTGCCCTGACAATATCTGAAACAGTGATGTTGTCCCATCTCCATATTCGTTAGTTATATCAGAATCAGATTTATTGTTTCCCTGCTTGGATGTCGTAAAAGAACCCGCAGTATGACCCAAAACTTTTAAATAATATTCTCCCGGCATCAAAGAACTAGATCTATAGTTACCATTATTATCACTTATCATAGTTCCAATATAGTTACCGTTTTCATCATAAACAGATATAAATATGAATTCCACCCCTTCTTCTTCTGCATCCTGAATTCCATTTTCATTTTCATCCAACCAAACAAAATCACCTACTTCACCCAATCTGTAAGCTCCCGCATCTATATCATCTTTGTACTCATTTACACCAAGATAAAAATATTCTGTAGTATTAAATCCGTTTCCGTCATTAATATCACTGTCAATATTTTTATTATTTCCAATATCCGGCTTGGTTGTATAGTAAAGACCGGGTATATTGATTTTAATATAATATTCTCCGGAACTCAGATTATCAAATAAATAAAAACCATCCTCACCGGTTTCACTATTTGTTTTTGTCAAAACAGAACCGATTATCCCTTTTCCTTTTTTATACAATTGTACCAATACACCATTTATTCCGGGTTCGCCATCTTCCTGCAATCCGTCTCCATCCAAATCTTCCCATACTCTATCCCCTATCATACCGTGTCTATCCAAAACCAATCCGGCATTTATATATTCCAAGTTCTCTTTGCCATTGACAATAATAATCGTATCGGTAGCGCCAAAATCAATTATGGAAAAAACATCACTGTTTAAACTATCAATATTTCCTTTTTCGGGTTGCGTAAAAGAATAACCTATTTGATTAATAAATTGTATATAATATTCCCCTTTTGAAATATTATTAAATCTATAATAACCGTCTAATCCGTTTCCACTATTTTCCTCAGTAAATTTTTTATCTTGTAGTTCACCGTTTATTTTATACAATCTAACTTCAAGCTCATTAATACCTTCTTCCTCTTTATCCATTATACCGTTTTCGTTCTTATCAAGCCAAACTCTACCGCTTATTTCATTTTGATTGCCTTTAATATAACCGGCATAAATATTACGATTTACCTCTCCCGGCTGCAATTTAAATACATCCGTACTTCCCATCCCGTTTTTTCCAGTTATATCAGAATCAAAATAAATATTGTTACCTTTATGCGCTACCGTCGGAATATATAAATCCGGTATTTCAAACACAATATAATATGACCCCGGAACAAGATTCTTAAACTCATAAATTCCTTTCTTATTATTTTGTGTCAAAGTGATAACGGAATCAACCAATCCTCCTTGATATTTGTATATTTTAACTAAAATGCTATCAATACCGGACTCTCCCGTATTCATTAAGCCATCTTTATTCTCATCAATCCAAACTCTTCCCCCTACATCTGCCCTTTTCATCCTAACTCCGGCATCTATATCCCTTCTTTGACCATTGGCTCCAACATATATCAATCCGGTAGTATTATATCCATATTCTCCATTAATATTCGAATCCTTTTCTCTATCGTCCCCCATATCAGACTCAACAGCTTCATAAGCATAAGGTATCAAAAATCTTAAAAAATATATTCCGGGATCAACATCGAAATGATAAAATCCCGATTGACCACTAAAATCGGCTGTTGTAGTATGCGCCAATTCTTCTCCTGACATATTATATAAAATAATTTCTATACCATTCAATCCTTGTTCTATACTGTCTTGTAATCCATTATTGTTTTCATCAATCCAAACTCTATCTCCGATTATGCCCATCTTCTTTACCAAACCGAAATCCATATCCAAAAGCACTTGTCCGGTATCCAAACTAAACATATCAGTAGAATTAATACCGTTATTACCCGTAATATCACTCAATTTTCCTGCAATTGACGATACACTTAAAGTATCCGGAATATTCGTAAGCTTAATATAATAATCTCCGGCATCAAGACCATCAAACTGATACTTCCCATTATTATCAGAGAAAACATTACTTACCAGACTATCACTACTATCAAATAATTCCAAACCTATATCCCCTAAATATTTCTCTCCACTATCGATTGTATCATTGTCATTTTCATCAAGCCAAATTCTATCACCAATTATTGCGGACTTTGAAATAAATCCTGCATCAAGATCAAACTTTTTATCCCCCGAAAATAATTCGAATACCTTGGTAATTCCGGTATCGCCCGATTCAATTGCTTTAGAACCGTTTACTGAATCGAAATCAGGTATTGTAAACATATAATTTTTATCAGGTTTAAATACCAAATAATACTTCCCGGGAGATATATCATTTATCTTATAAGCTCCCGTACTACTTGAAACTGTTTGCGAAACAAGAAAACCCTGAATATCATACAATTTAATTTCTATATTTCCAATTCCGGGTTCTCCCGTATCCTGCAAACCGTTATTATTTTTATCAACCCACACAAAATCTCCAACCTCACATTTTTTCGATACAAAAGCACCATTAATATTTTCAATAACTGCTCCCCATTCAACATTTATTTTGTCTGTAGTTCCCAATCCAAAAAAACCTGTAATACTATTATCAATACCGGATATAACATTAGGATAAAACGAAGCATTCTGAAGGAATTTAATATAATATTCTCCTTCTAAAATATTTTTAAAATAAAATTCCCCTTCACTATTTGAAAATATTGTTGAAACAGGATTTCCACTTTGATTCTCATTATCAAACAATTGTATTTCTATATTTTCAATTGGTATTTCATTTGGTTCAAAAATCCCATTTTGATTTTCATCATTCCATACAAATCCGGAAATACGTCCATAATTGATTTTTAAACCCAAATCTATCTGATTATTAATATTTCCCGGAGTCACATTAAATACCTCTGTACTTATATGACCACTTTCACTTTTGAAATCCGAATCCAATTCCCGGTTTGATCCAATACCGTAAGAAGTTATAATATACTTTGAAGGCAATGTATCAAGTTTCATAAAATAATTTCCGGGAACTATCTTATCAAATAAAATACTACCTTCTGCATTTGATTCATTTTCACCGATTATTTCATTTGATTCCGAATCCAGCAATTTCAATTTTATTCCGGAAATGCCGGTTTCATCCATATCCTGCAAACCGTTTTCATTCAAATCCAACCATACTAAATTCTCAAGACTTCCATAATTAATTACTAATCCGATATCCAAATCAAAATATTTATCTCCGGGATTTAAAGTAAATATATCAGACCTTAATGTAAACTTATCAATGTCATTGTCACTAGTATTCTCAATATTATGTTTTATTGTAATTCTATATCTTACGGGAATTTCTACTTCTACATAATATTCTCCCCAATTTATTCCTTCAAAAATATAAAAACCATCTCCGTTATTATCAGAATGAGACTCAACCTGTTGGACAAACCCTCCTTGCTTATCATATAATTTTATTTTAATTCCATTAATACCACTCTCATTAGCATCCTGTATACCGTTTTCATTCATATCCAACCATACAAAATCACCCAAAGAACATTGTTTATATATAAATCCACAGTCAATATGCATCATTTTGCTACCACTTGCAACAGGGATTATTCCTGTTAGTGCAAACTCATTTACATTGATAAAATCATTATCTAAATCAAAATCACCGGTATTCAATATGGTAAGATCAAAACTATCCGGTATTACAATTCTCAATTGGTAAATATCAGGTTTAAGTTTATCAAAAATATAATTTCCAAGAGAATCGGTATAAAGTGTATCTATAAAATTTCCGGTAGTATCTAATAATTCTATTTTTATATTTTCCATTACTCTCTCACTAGAATCCCTTATTCCATTCTCATTTTTATCAAACCATACCTTACCGGATATTTCTCCGTTTTTAAAAATACCAAAGCTTAGAGAATCAATATTATGACCACACTCCAATTGAACATCAAAGCATTTTACAGGATCATTACCCGAAATCTGAAAACCAATGTTATCATCAACACATAATTCATAATTCCCCGGAGATAAATCTTCAAAACTAAATATCCCTGTCGAATCAACCAATATATTTTGCAATGCAAGCGAATCTTTTTTAAGTACTAAAAACAAACTATCCAGTTTGAAAATTTCATTTGTATCTAAACGCGTATTAGCGTTATCATCATTCCAGATTTGCCCTTTTATATGCAATTTCTTAACAAATCTATATGATAATGTATCAATAAGTGCTCCCGGTTTCACAAAAATCTCTTCTTGCGTATACAAATCATCATCTACAACATCTAAATTTAAATCATCAGTTTTAAGATCGTTGTCAATTATAAATTTCAATCGATAATAATCACTAATCAGGCTATCAAAACTAAAAACCCCATATTGATCTGAAAATTTAGTTATATCAAAATCAATTTCATTTGATAAATTCACAGATATCCCGTCTAAATCCAAGTCAAGCGAATCTCTCAAATTATTACAATTACTATCAAGCCAAAGATTACCTTTTATAGTTGAAACCCGGCAATCATTAAATTGAATAGTCTTTTTTCCCTCATATATAACATTGTCTTTTTCTGCCTTTACATAAATATTTTTATATCCAAAATTTTCTCCTTTAAATAATACATTTATAATATAGCGATTCTTCAATGGTGAGGTAATTATAACCTCCTCCGGAAATTTCCAATTATATTTGTATCCGATACCCGGCTTGTCAACAAAGAAAGTTACCAATTCATCATTGCAAAACGTAACAAGAGGATAATAATCGATTTCGATTTTTAAAGACTTAATCACTATTAATGCTGTATCATTATCAATATTTTTTAAGGATATTTTAACCCCAAAGGAATCGGAGGAAATTTTATTATAAAGTTGTGGTTCAATATAAAAATAATATGTCCACTGTCCCTTATTTTCAAAATCAGGCCAGGATTTTCCCTTTAAATTTTTACTAGCTTGATTATCCGAAATACTTTGATTTCCAAAACTAAGTTGTATTGTTTTATCTTTGATTTTCCGATTGGAATATCCTTCTATATTTAGCTTTATAGTATGTATTCTGTCAACAGGGCGTAGATGAAAATTAAACCCATTTAATATTAAATCATTTGAACTCCTTCCTGGGCTTAGGCTAAGTAAAATTGAATCTTTATTAATTTTCCACATATTATCACCATTACCAATCTCAATTGTATTGGAAAATGATTTTGATAAATTTATTTTTTTTTCATTTGAAGAAGTATGTATTGTTAAAGCTGTGTTTTGAGAAAAAACAACTATTGCGTAATTTATAAAAAAGATTAAGAAAACATTTTTTATAATATTTTTTAAATTTTTAAATTTCATAGCTTTCTCTCTTAAAACACAAAATAGTTTAAAACAATAATATTCTTTATGGTAACTATTAAAAAGGAATGTTTTTGAAATTAAAAAATTAAATATTTTCAGCTAAAATGATTCTATCTGAATAGTTACCCATTTCATAATGAGTGTAAATTTATTACTTTTATAACATTATTTACAGAAATAATAAGAAATTTTTCGCATATTAATTTATTCAATACTTAACAATATTAAATATTAATATTTTAAGCATTTAATAAAAACTATATAAAAAAAAGCCCCCCTTCATTATTGAAGAGAGGCCATCCCAAAAACCGATTTTATCTTCGATCTACAAATCAAATAATTATTTGATAACAATCATCTTCTTAGTAGCTGTGTAATCTCCTGACTCAAGTTTGTAATACAATACTCCGTTTACATTGAGGTCTTTCTTACTCAATTTAACTGTATTGTATCCCGCTGTGCCTTCTGCTCTGCGTACTACCAATTCTTTTCCCGTTACATCATATACTGTCAATGTATATGCACCCGCTTCAGGTAAGTCAAAGCCTATCACTGTACTTTCAGTGAATGGGTTTGGCTCGTTTTGATACAACGCATAGCTTACTCCACTATTCCTGTAATCCAAGCTTATTGTATTGATCTCCAAGTCTGAGCCTGTATATGCTTCAGATCTGATCACCTGATCATTTATGCTCAATACATTAC
>JALSPW010000234.1 GCA_026985735.1 Saprospiraceae bacterium | reverse complement strand
TTTAACATTAGGTATCCGGAGGCTTTCTTTTGTCAACACATAAGCGACCCATTCCGGAACCTCATATTTTTCATTGTAAGAAAGCGAATAGTATCTGTGATGAATGAGTATTCCCGTATTTGATGTTGGAAGGTAAAATCTGTTTTCAGGTAAAACATATTCCGTACCGTTGGTATCATCAAGATTATATATATTGTTTGAAGAATTATTGTAAAGACCAAAAGGATTGGTTTTTAATAAATATATAATCAAAACAATCATCATCATTGCAATAATTATCAAAATTAATGCGCGTCCGGCAAATGATTTTCTCTTTCTGTTCCTGTTTGAATATCCGTGACTTGTTCTGAATTTTGGCATATAATATTTATTTCTTTAGGTCAGAAAACTTGATTAATCCAATTATTATTGCAATAAAAATTGAAAAAATACCTGAAATTATTATTGATATTATCCAATCCATTGTTAGTTGGAACTTAATAATATACACCACCGTTGCAGTTATTAGAAAAAAACCGGTTCTAACGGAAAATAATTTCAGATTAAATCCGGTATCAAAATATTTCAATCCTGCAATATATTGGCCGGACAAAACCAAATATTGAGTAAAAACAGTAGCTATTGCAGCACCAATAGCTCCATATACCGGAATTAATAACAGGTTCAGAAAAAGATTGACAAGCACCCCTGTAAGAACTATTTTATTGAAAATCGATATTTTACCTGCAGCAGTCAATAACGTACCGTATATATATGTCAAACTTATGGCAAAAAAACTAATCATAAGTATTTTAAGCAAAATACTATGCTCATGCGTAAAAGTACGTGGGTATAAAAATTGCATAATCTCCCTGCTGTACAAAAAAGCTATAATTGTAGCTGTAACAGATATAACCAACATTATATTATGACTAGTATGGATCAAGCTTTTGAGTTTTTCTCCGGATTGAATTAAAGAAGCAAACATAGGTAACAGCAACACGGCAAACAAATAACCTATATTATTGAACCCTTCATACAATCTGAAAGCAGCCGCATAAATGCCGGCTTGAACAGAAGTAGTCAACATTCTTTCCAGCATAAAACCGTCCATTTTCATATATAATGTCATCAAAAGAAATACAAGAGAAAACGGCAAGCTTAATTTCAATAATCTTTTGGCAAACGCAATGGAAAATTTTATTGATATCTTATTTATCATTTTAAAATTAATCCTCAAAACAAGACCCAATACTATAATAAAAGCAAAAGTCTGAGCATAGATATAATTATATATGGTAAAAGTTTGTTTTAAAGGACTAAATATAAATACACTAAGCACCACTATCAATATCAATTTATCTATTACTGATATGACACTATCTAACCTGTATTTACCCATTGCCGCAATATTTGTTCGAAGATAAAGGATAAATGAAAGCAATATCAGATTAATCGCAATAAGTATAAATATACGAATAGAATACATATCATATCCGGCAATAAATGCAAAAACAATTCCGGCAATTATATAAAAAATGGAAAGAAAAATTTTGATGCCGAGTATGTTGGGAAGATATTCTTTGAGCAAGGTATTGTCCTGTGCTATAGTTTTGCTACTGTAATTTTGCATACCGAGGTCGGTAAGAATATAAAGTATATATGCTAAATTAAAAAGTCCGAAATATAAACCGTATTTTTCAGATCCCAAGGTATCCTGAACCCTGGCATCTATAAAAAATATATAAACGGGTTTGATCAATACATTAATCAATATCAGAAAACCGATATTTATCAAAAATTCTCTTTTCAAGATTAAAAAAGTTTCATTTTGCGATATTTGAAAATTAAGTACTTTATAGGCAAACACTATATAATCGCAAAAGTAACATTAAATTATCATCAATGAAAATTTTCAACACATTTCAAACTGACAATTAATCAGGAAGAATACTTTTCAGTCATAATG
>JALSPW010000233.1 GCA_026985735.1 Saprospiraceae bacterium | reverse complement strand
GTGATAATAAGTAATAACAATAATACAAAAATTAAAATTTCTATTATCGGAAGTGGACCCTCAGCTCTGATGTTAGCTGCCGAATTGGATGAAAATATATTTGATATCCATATTTATGAAAAAGGTAATGCTGCAGGCAGAAAATTTCTTGTTGCAGGCCATGGAGGTTTTAATCTAACACATTCAGAATCACCGGAAACATTTATCCATAAATATAATCCTGTAGAATTTATCAAACCCTTTTTTATTAAATTCAATAATATCGATACAAGAAAATGGTTTGAGAATCTGGGAATTAAAACTTTCGTAGGATCAAGTAAAAGAGTGTATCCTGAAAAGGGGATAAAACCAAATCAAGTTCTGAATGCAATAATGCTTAAATTAAAACAAAAAAAAGTAAAATTCCATTTTAATCATAAATGGACGGATTTTGACAAGAACTATAATCCCGTCTTCATCCATAAGAATACGATTACAACTGTAAATTCAAATATTGTTGTTTTTGCTTTGGGTGGAGGAAGTTGGAAGATTACAGGTTCGGATGGACAGTGGATTAATATTTTTAGAAAATATAATATCGAAACAATAGATTTCCAACCTTCCAATTGTGCAGTAAAAATTGACTGGAATAAACATTTTTTAGCTGATTACGAAGGTAAACCTGTTAAAAATATAGCTATATATAACGACAATAAATATATTAAAGGAGAATTCGTAATCACTAAATCAGGAATGGAAGGTGCTGCGATTTATGCTCACTCAAGCGCTTTAGGTAAGCAATTGACATTTAAAAAATCAGCTTATATATTTATAGACTTGATGCCTTATAAGAAAAATATTGATATTTTAAATAAAATTATTACTTCTAAATCTTCAAAATCAAAAACAACAATCTTAAAAAACATATTGAATTTAGATAGAATTAAAATTTCACTTTTAAAGCAGTTCACATCAAAAGCAGAATTTCACAATGATATATTATTGGTAAAAAAAATAAAAAAATTACCAATTGAAATTATCGGAATAGCATCTTTGGATGAAGCTATTTCAACAATAGGAGGATTATCATTGAAAGCAATAGATGAAAATCTGAAAATAAAAAAACTACCGTTTCATTATGCAATAGGTGAAATGTTGGATTGGGATGCCCCAACAGGAGGATATCTATTACAGGCTTCATTTAGTATGGGATATTTTCTGGCCCACCATTTAAATTCTATAAATATAACATAAAAACTATTATATTTGTAATAGAAACTAATAAGCAGATGAAAAAAGTCTTAATTATAACATATTATTGGCCTCCAAGCGGAGGTGCAGGAGTACAGAGATGGGTGAAATTTGTGAAGTATTTGCGTAAATATGGTTGGGAACCTATTGTATATATTCCTGAAAATCCCCACTACCCCGTTTTGGATAAAAGTTTTAATAAAGATATTCCTCCTGATATTACCATTTTAAAATATCCTATTTGGGAACCTTATACAATTTATAAAAAATTCATGGGCATGAAAAAGGAGGAAAAAGTGCAACATGGATTTATTCAAGAAGAAAAAAGAAGTACTTTCAAACAAAATATAAGTAATTGGATACGCAGCAATTTTTTTATTCCCGATGCACGAAAATTCTGGATAAAACCCTCTATTAAATATCTGACAAAATATTTCATGCAACATGAAAAACCTGATGTAATAGTCAGTACCGGGCCACCTCATTCCATGCATTTAATAGCGATGGGTTTAAAAAAGAAACTGGATATTCCCTGGATTGCAGATTTCAGGGACCCATGGACAGGAATAGATTTTTATTCTCAACTCAAACTTACAAAACGGGCTGATAAAAAACATCACAAACTGGAAAAGGCAGTTTTACAAAATGCAGACAAAGTAATCGCAGTTGGCTGGAATATGGCAAAAGAATTGGAAGCTTTGGGTGCCGGCAGTGTAGACATTATCACAAATGGGTATGACGATACCGATTTTTCAAATATCGAAACTCAAAATCCTGTAAATTCTAACAAGTTTGTCCTCTCTCACATAGGTTCATTAAACAGGGATAGAAATCCTGAAACTTTGTGGGAAGCTATTTCAGAATTAATAAAAGAAAATAAAAAATTTAATAAACTATTACAAATCAAGTTAATTGGGAAAATAGATATAAAAGTCATAGAATACCTGAAAAAATATAATTTACAGGATTATTATGTTAAAATTGATTATGTTTCACACAAAAATATCCCTGAAATATTACAAAAATCAAATATTTTATTATTATTGCTAAATAATACACCAAATATAGAAAGTATTATAACCGGAAAGATATTTGAATACATAGCGTCAAAGCGACCAATATTGTGTATTGGCTCTTCAACAGGAGATGCCTCAAAAATTTTAAAAGATTCAAAATCAGGAAGAGCATTTGATTTTGAAGACAAAAACGGAATTAAATCGTTTATAATAAAAAGATTCAAATGTTTTATAAATCAGGAATGTGAAGATCTGAATAGCGAAGATATTGAAAAGTATTCGAGAAAAAATTTAACAGCTAAGCTAGCAGAAATGCTAAATAGTGTCTGTCTATAAAGTGCTTGAATTTTTTAGAAATAAAATTACAAAAAAGAATATTTAACGTATTTTTATAATAATTCTATAGTATCATGGCAAAATCTTATCCATTTATCCGTATCCTTCAATTTGCATTAATATTATTCCTTTCTTTTGAATCTTATAGTCAGGATTATTGCGGATTTGACCAAATACAAAATAAATTACTCAAACAAAATAAGAAATTTTTTGAAAAGAGCATCAAATTTGAAAATCAATATTTGAGATATGCTCAAACTCATCATGAAATAAACACAAGAGACATCCCACATTTCACTTTGCCTGTGGTAGTGCATATTATTCACGATGGAGGAGCGGAAAATATCTCAGACGATGATGTACGTAAAGGTATTGAAAATTTAAACGAAGCTTATGCCAATACCGGTTATTATGACCAAAATACCGGAGTTGTCACCGGCATTCAGTTTTGTCTGGCACAAAGAGCACCTGACGGTTCACCGACTACGGGTATAAACAGAGTTCAATCTACACTTACGAAAATGGATTTGACTACTGATGATGAAGATTTAAAAAATTTAATCAGATGGGATCCTTACCACTATATAAATATATGGTTGGTTAAAGATATTTGTGCCGGAAATTTATGCAGCGTAGTAGGATATGCACATTTTCCTGCTGCACATGGCTCAAACGTAGATGGACTGGTAGTCGAAGCATCATATTTTGCAAAAACCAAAGCTTCAGCATCGGTGCAAATACATGAAATGGGACATTATCTAGGTTTGTATCATACTTTTCAAGGGGGTTGCAAAAATGACGATTGCTTAAATGACGGTGATAAAGTATGTGATACTCCCCCCGATGCCAGTACTGCAATAGTAAAGTGCGGAGATGATTTCAATAGTTGCAGTACCGATTCCTTATCGGGATTTAGCAAAGATCAAAATGATATGTATTGGGATTATATGGATTACGGGGATTTCAACTGTTATTCGGCATTTACGGAAGGACAGAGACTCAGAATGATATTTACTATTACCAATATCCGAAGTAGTTTATTGGAATCCAAAGCCTGTATACCACTTTGTTCTGAAAATTTAATAGCAGATTTTTCTATTCCCTCCGATAAATCTTATTTAGGAGAAACTGTTTACATAACGAATACCAGTTCTTCAAATGCCGTTTACTACTCGTGGGAAATAGACGGTGAAGAAAAATCAACTGATAAGAATTTCACTTATCAGTTTAGTGAATTGGGAATACATACTATAAAACTTACAATATACAACAGTGATAAATCTTGTTATGATTTTGTAACTAAAACGGTAGAAATCTTATGCCCGGCAAAAGTGGAAATCAATTCAAGTAATACAAATGTTTTATCGGGAGAATCCGTTAATTTTCAAGCAATATCACCAGGAAATAATTCATATAAATGGTATGTGGATGATAATTTAATATCTTCAGGACAACAATTTTCTTATGCTTTTTCATCCGAAGGAGTGAAGATTATAAAATTAATTTCACATAATATCCAATGGGATTGCTCCGATTCAGCTTCGATAAAAATCATTGTAACTTGTCCTGTATTAGCGAAATTTAAAACTGATTTTTATTTCCCCGGAATAAACGAACAAGTACATTTTACCAATACAAGCGTAAATGCAAACGTCTATAATTGGAAAATCAATGATATTCCGGTATCAAACAATAAGGATTTAAATTATTCTTTTCCTACCCGGGGAGAATATTCAGTATGCCTTGAAGCAGAAAACGGAAATTGCAAAAAAGAATTTTGTATGCAAATATTTGTTTTGGATTCTACCCAAACAGAATGCAATGACGTATATGTTAAAGAGATTGGAGCGCCGGGAATCCAGGAAAAAGGAAATTATATCATAAAAATAAGCAATAATAAATTTGTGATCGGAGGAAATGCAGGTTCCAATTCGTTATTAATTTTTATAAATAATAAAGGTGAAATTTTAAAAACTAAAATTATTGATTTTTTACCAAATGACAATCAAATTTATTTCTTATACAAGGATAACAATGGTTATCTGATTGGATCCGGGATGAATAAAAACCTAACAAAAGTTTTTGTTTTTAAATACGATGTAAATACAGATCTCTTACTTTGGACAAATATTATTGGACCTGGCAACAACTTAAGAATTTCAGATATTTATCAATTAAAAAATGGGAATTATCTAATAAGCGAACAAATTAATGGTAGTATAGGAGAGGATGCATATATTGCAGAAATTGATAATAATTCGGGAAAAATTTTATGGCATAAACATTATAATTCAGGTTCAGTTGAGAGTTTTAGAAGTATTTTAGTACATAATGACGCAATATATGGAACCGGACGTTTTGCGATCAATTCATCTTCACAAGAAGATTTTAGGGGCACTTTAATGAAAATGGATTTGGGAGGAAATGAAAAATGGACAAAATATTATATAAAAGACGTCAATAAATCAGCAAGATTATATATTTCAAATATAATTGACGATAATGGAATTATTTTAGTTGGTAATGGAAACGAAATCAATTCATCTCTAGATTACAATACTTTTCAAATAATAAAAACAAACTATTTGGGAGAAGTGTTGTGGGATAAAAGTTATAAAATCAATCAAGCAAATTGGATTGGGATAAGAAAAACCATAAACCTCCCGAACGGGTACATTGTAGGAGGTGATTTTGAATATTCTCCTAATCTAAGAAATATATTTTTAAGTAGATTAAATAAAAATGGTGATTTAATTTGGTCAAAATCGTATAAAATAAATACTCATTCAGTTATGGGTAGCCTAAGTTGGAATAATGGTTATTTTTACATCTCCGGAACAACAGGTAAAAATAATAATAGTGACATATTTTTTTTAAAAGTAAATAATAATGGAAATATTGAAAGTGAATGCTCCATTCCTGTAAATGAATTAATTATAAATGTTAGTTCACTATCCAAATTTAATGAAAAAATCAATGTTGATAAATATAATGCAAGCATCCAGACTTCATTAAAATCCTTCAATGTCAACAGCACAGAAATAGAAGAAAATGATATATGCAAAAAAGATTGCCTTGATACTTGTTTATTTGTTCCGGATGCTGCTTTCGATATTACTGAAGCAAAATGTGCTATAGATTCATTTGTAATTGATTTTGAAATATGCAATAACGGAAACTCCGATCTTCCTGTCAACATGCCTGTAACATTTTACGATAACAATCCCGTTTCTGCTTTTTCCAATATAATCGGAACTTTCTTTACCCCCAATACGATTCCAAAAGACAGTTGTTATCATTATTCTTTCAAAATATCTTCTCCGTCATCACAAAAAGTTTTTGGCTTTGCTAATGACGACGGTACGACTATTACTCCTTTTAACCCCGAAAAAGTATTTCCCAACACTGGAACTAATGAATGTAACTGGAATAATAATCTCGGATTTATTGAATTAAACACAGCCAAATCAAAATTATTGAATTTGGGAAACGATACTACAATGTGTATTGATGGAATTATAAATCTTAATGCAGGATCCGGATTTGAATCATATCTATGGAATGACGGTAGTACGGATTCCATCTATACTGCCTGGAATCCGGGAAAATATTGGGTTAAAGTAGTTGATCTGTGCGGTAATATCCAAAGCGATACTATCGAAATAACCATCGATTCCAGTGATATAATTGATTTGGGTGAAGATAAAAAGATATGTTACGGTGATTCTATTTCTTTTGAACTTAACGGATTTGAAAATTTAAAATGGAAACCGGAAAATGTTATAAAATGTACAGGTGATTGTAATAACATAACAATAAAACCTAAAAATGATATGCAAATTGTAGTTACCGCAACCAATTCTAAAGGCTGTTTAACTACCGATACGCTAAATATTACGGTATTTACTATTGAAAAGTTAGAATTGCCCAACGATACTACAATTTCCCTTGGAGATAAAATTCTTATTATTCCTGAATTTAATGATAATAACTACTATACATACAATTGGACTCCCGATATAGGGCTGTCATGCATAGATTGTTATTCTCCAATAGCTTCTCCGGTAAATTCTACTGAATACACACTTTATGTGAAAGATAATAACGGGTGTAATGCATCAGATGATATATACATTAAAGTAAAAAAGGATATAAACATATATATTCCAAATGTATTTACTCCAAATGGAGATGGAGTCAATGATGTATTTTATGTAAGAGGCAAAACAAAGGGAATAAATGAAATATCATACAAAATATATGATCGATGGGGAGAACTAATATATGAAAAGCACCATTGCGATATTAATAATCCTTTATTGGGATGGGATGGTACTTTCAAGGGTAAAAAAGTAAATCCTGATGTATTTGTTTATGTAATATTAATTGAATTAATTGATAATTCAACAATTATTAGAGCAGGAGATATCACTGTTTTGAAGTAGAAAATATAAATTTACTCATTAATTGAAGCAAAATATTCATATTATGATATCATAATTATTAAAAATAATCATAAAATATAAAGAAAAACAACATTTTTTAACAAAAATAATTTTATCTTAGCATACAAATTTTTCGCAAGTATATTTTTTATTCTCTTAATTTAATTTATTATGAACAATAAACATATCTTTTTATTCTTTTTATTTTTTGTTACAACGAGTAGCTTTTCACAAGCAATAAAAGATAACCTAATTCTATTTTACCCTTTCAATAATAATTTGTCAGATCAAAGTGGCAATCAAAATCATGGTATAAATAATGGAGTAAAATTTTCGGCGGATAGATTTTACATTAATAAAAGCTCTACTGATTTTAATGGAAGTTCAGATTTTATAGAATTACCAAATATCGCTGCATTAAAACCTGATTTTCCATTTGCCATATCTTTTTGGGTTTTGTTTTATGAAAACCCTGATGTGCCAAAATATATATTTAGAAGTGATAATTATGACAACGCTTATAGTGGTTTTTGGATAGGCCTTACTACTTCAGGTCAGCTTTCAACAGGTTATGGTGACGGTGCTGGCAAAGGATTTGAAAACAGATATTCTAAATATTCAAACAAAATATTAGAGCTAAATTATTGGCATAATATTGTCGTATCTTTTAACAGTACTGATAGTATAAAAATATTTATTGATTGCAAATTGGAGAAAGGCAGCCTTTCCGGAGGTGCTTATTCATTAAACAATTTAGGATATTCCGGAGCTATTGGAAAAAGTTTTAATAGATTTTTTAAGGGTAAAATCGATGATTTAAGGTTATACAGTAAAGAAATTAAGCAAAAAGATATCCCATATTTGTGCTATGAAAACCCATATTTTACTGATACTATTTCAGTTACTGATACATTGTTTATTGATGTAACATTTACGGGAACTTTTGAACAAGAAACCATTCAAACGATTAAAGTATATCCAAATCCTGCGAAAAAAATAATTTATATAGATTCAGGAAAAGGTTTTACTGATATTTCAAATTATTCAATAAAAATTATTACTTCAGAAGGACAGATAATTTATAAATCAAAAATAAATAGTAAAATATTGCATGTTGATGTTGATAAATTCATGAAAACCGGGTTATATCTCATACAAATATTAAATAAAGAGGGGCAATTAGTAGAAGTTCGTAAATTAGTTTTGAACTAACTATGTCTTTCTTAATTTTACTTATACTTTAATAAATCAAAATATAAATGCATAACAGAAGATATCAAAAGACTTTGAAATTCCTTAAAGAAGTATTGCCAGTTCCTGCAAAAATTATGGATATAGGAGTGAAGAATAATTTAAGCGAATTAATACGAAAAAACGGATATACCGTATTTAACACACAGGGAGAAGATTTGGATAATAACCCTAATATTATAAATGAGCATAAGGTTGATGCAGTAACATCATTTGAGGTCTTTGAACATTTACTCAATCCATATAATGTATTAAAAAGTATTGAAGCTCCTAAACTAATAACCAGCATTCCTCTAAATTTATGGTTTGCAAAAGCATATCGTAGCAACACGGACGAAAGAGATAGGCATTACCATGAATTTGAAGATTGGCAATTTGATTGGTTGTTAGAAAAAACGGGATGGAATATTATTAAAAAAGAAAAATGGACCGGCCCGGTTAATTCAATTGGGATAAGACCTTTATTAAGAAAATTCACACCTAGATTTTATATTGTTTATGCAGAAAGATAAACCGAATATCGGGATCGTAGTTGATAATGATTTTAATAATGACATTAGGGTTAGAAAGGAAGCAAGGATTCTTTTAGAAAATGGATATAATGTATTTGTTCTTTGCTTTGGATATGATGATAAAAAATATGATTCTGTAAATAACATTAAAATTGAAAGAATAACAATTAAAAAAGAGTACAAAGATGTTTTATTTGGACTTTTAAACACTTTCCCTATTTACGACTATATTTGGAAAAATAATATTTATAGATTTATAATGAAATTCAATATACATGTAATACATACTCATGATTTATATATGGCTAAACCGGCATATACCGGGATTCTGAAATCGAAGAAACAAATACCATTAATTTTAGATTTACATGAAAATTTTCCCGAGGCGATAAAATCCTATAATTGGACAAAAGGATTTTTTAGAAATTTGCTTGTTCAGCCGAGTAAATGGAAAAAGAAAGAAAAAGAATATTTAAATTTAGCCTCTAAAATAATTGTTTTAAGCAATCACTTTAAAAGAACATTGCTAAGAAAATATAGCTTTTTAACCGAAAATAACATCATTGTGTATCCCAATGTTATTGATTTTAAAAGATTCGATACATTTTCTATTGATAAATCAATAAAAAGGAAGGATGGGCTCACTCTTTTATATTTTGGAGGTGTAGCAGAAAGACGAGGAATATTTGAGACAATAAATGTTGTAAAAAAGATAATTGAGAAAGGATATCGTATTTATTTATTAATAATTGGACCTGTTGATAAAGTTGATAGAAAAAGATTTTATTCTGAAATTAATGAAACATCAATAAAAGACCATATTGAATATATACCTTGGATTGATGTATCAAAATTACCTACATATTTAAGCATATCTGATATATGTTTAGCGCCTTTTCACAAAAATCCTCAGCATGAATCAGGTATTGCGAATAAGTTATTTCAATATATGTATGGAGGAAAACCTATTATTGCTTCTGATTGTGCTCCGCAAAAAGAATTAATAGAATCAAATAATTGTGGGTTAATATTTTCTGATATAGATCAATATATCAATCATATTATCTCATTAATAAATAATAAGAAATTAAGATTAGAAATGGGGCAAAATGCTAAAAAGGCATTATTTTCAGTATTCAAACCAAAAATAATTGATAAAAAATTGATAATTATCTATCAAAATATTGCCTAAGCACTAACAATTCTTTATCTTAATAAAAGTACATCTCCTGCATAATTTTCTTTTTTATCATTACCAAAATCTACAATTATCAGATAAACATAAACTCCGAGATTCACTTTTTTACCCTTGAAATTACCATCCCATCCTTCAATTGATTCATTAACATGTAAGTCTTTTGCATAAAAAATATTTTCTCCCCATCTATCATAAATATACATTTCATAAGTAATTCCGGAAATATTGCTTTTAATATAGAAAATATCATTGGATTGATCATTATTAGGAGTAAATATATTTGGTATGTCAATATTCACATCTTTATTCTCTGTTATTATTCCTTTCAGAAAAACAGTATCAGTAACTATACATCCTTCTTCATCAGTTATTTCTACAACATATTCAGTATCGTTATCCGGATTAGCAATAGGATTTAAACAATCATCACAAGACAAATCCGTAGAAGGATTCCATTCAATAATATACGGATCAATATCTGTTTCTATATTTAATTGATATACATTATTGTTTGGCAAAACATCTATATTAATATAATAAGGATTAAATTCTTCTATAATAAACTTTTCGTTATTATAAATCAAACACCCATCTTTATCAACAATACTGTAAATATAATTGCCTTTTACCAAACTATCCATAACAAAAGGAAATGATATAACATCATAACTTCCTATATTTTGTATATTCAATATTAACGGTAATGTAACATTTTCTGCTGATTTAATAATAAGTTTGCCAAAACCAAAACAATTTTCATCTTTTGTTAGAATCGTAGCACTACTTTCTTTCTCAGTCAAATTAATTGTAATAATACTATCACAATCAAATATATTAATCATAATTTCTGTACCGGATGGATTATCTAAATCATAGGTATTATTTCCTATTTCAAACTTTTGATCCGGACAAATTTGCTCATTTATATCAAAATATGTAACCGGATTAACAATTACAGTGATTTCTGCAGATGATTCCGGACATGTCCCTGATGATTCGATTTTGTATTCAAAATGATAAACACCCTTATTCACACCTATAAATGAAACATTTTTTCCACTGCTACTCTCAACATCGATTCCACTATTATCATTATCTAACCATATTCCTCCAACAGTATGATCACCAAGCAGTGTATCAATATTTATATCCGTTTCATTATTACAAACTTCAATAACATTATCTTCTCCGGGACTGGGTATATCTATTACTATCAGCGCTACAAGTATTGTATCTGAATTGCATTTATCACCACTGTTATCCGTAAGAAAAACATAAACTGATGAAGTATATGAAACATAAGCAGATGGATTTGAAATCATTATAGTACAATCCATATCTTCATACCAATTAATAGTTTGCCCACTATTCCCACCGGTTATATCAGAATTTAAAACAGTTAGATCAAAAACAGCCCGTCCATCATAATCATAATCACATTCTTCAAGTGAACCGGCAGTATAAATATCCAATACATCATTATATACCAAGTCTATTGTAACAATTGAATCACATCCTATTGAATTTATCAGGATCTCTGTTCCCGAAGGATTGTCCTCGTCATAAGTGTTTCCATTTAATATAACATAATAACCATCTCCTTTGCAGCCATTATATGTTTCTTCGCCATAAGACGGAGGATTAAACATTAAATCAATTGTAACAATAGAATCACACCCTATAAAATTTATCAAGGTTTCTGTTCCTGAAGGATTATTTTCATCATAAATTACTCCATTTACTTCTACTGAATATCCATCTCCCTCACAACCATTATACGATTCGTTTCCATAAATTGCTGAATTATAAATTAAGTTTATTGTAATAACAGAATCACATCCTAATGAATTTTCCATTATTTCTGTCCCTGAAGGATTGTTTTCATCATATATAGTTCCATTTACTTCCACTGAATATCCATCCCCCTCACAACCATTATACGATTCGTTTCCATAAGTTGGTGAATTATAAATTAAGTTTATTGTAATAACAGAATCACATCCTATTGAATTTTCTATTATTTCTGTTCCTGATGGATTGTTTTCATCATATATAGTTCCATTTACTTCAACTGAATATCCATCTCCCTCACAACCATTATATGATTCATTTCCATAAGTTGGTGGATTATAAATTAAGTTTATTGTAATAACAGAATCACATCCTATTGAATTTTCCATTATTTCTGTTCCTGATGGATTGTTTTCATCATATACAGTTCCATTTACTTCCACGGAATATCCATCTCCCTCACAACCCAAATACAATTCTTCACCTGTGGAATTAGGTTGGTAGATAAGATCTATAGTTACTGTAGAATCACATCCTGCTTCATTTGTAATAACTTCCACTCCATTGGGATAATCTTCATCATAAATATTTCCATTTACTTCAACAAAATATCCATCACCTTCACATCCCAAATATGTTTCCTCTCCAATTGTTTCATTACAATAATCAAATCTCTTAATACACACATTATCAACCGTGCCCGTTAATTCTCTTAAATTAAATCCACTGGTTGCATTTCCATGTTGAATAAAATTTAAACCACTTAAATCTGGGATATTATTAATAAAAACAGGACCATCTCCTAAGGGATTTTGTTTTTCTTCATCAGAATAAATGTTCAATCTTAAATTTGAACATGATTTTTTTAATTCAACATATATTACTTGACCTAATTCACAATAAGTGATATCATTTGAAACTATTCTTGTTGTATAATCTTTAAGTAGAATTCTAAAATAAATATTACCATCAGGTGGATTGTGCCCATAATATTCAATACATATCGCATCTTGTGTTCCATCTGGATAACCAGTGCAATCATCATTAGTACAATCATGCAAAGGATCATTATCAGTTTCTGAAAGGGAAAATATCAAATGTCCAGGAAATGGATCTCCCCCATATGTACCAACACTTTCCGGCAAAAACTCTAATGTCATTTCCCAACAATCATCTGATGTATATGAATAATCCAATTCTTTATAAACTCTTCTCTGCACTGCATCAGGAGCTCCATCAATATATTGCAATTCTCCCCCACTTACTTCAACTAATGTTCCTACTTGTGTCCAATCCCCAGGAGAAGAAAAATCATCGTAATAATCGCATTGACTAAAAAGAGGGAAAGGAAAGAAAAAAATATAAACAAAGAAAAATTTTAATTTATAATTTATAAACTTCATAATAAAATATAATTACAATAAAACTATCATTTAACGATAATATTATGTAAATTTCAACTCAACTGAATTAAAAAAACATATTTGAAATTCAAATTTACATAATTAAATTTAATAAATCCTTTTTCCACCCTTTTTTTCTTTTTCCAACCCTTTTTTTTATCTTTGTCGTCTAAATTTCACCAAATGATTAATATTGAACTACTTTCTCAGGTATGCAAGATACCGGGAGCACCGGGATTTGAACAAAAAATCAGAGCATTTATTTTAAATCATATCTCGCCTTTTGTCGATGATGTCTATACCGATACCATGGGCAATGTTATTGCTTTTAAAAAAGGAAAAGAAAATAAAAAAGTCATGATTGCAGCTCACATGGATGAGATTAGTTTTATTGTGACTTATATCGATGATGACGGATTTATCAGATTTCAGCCCCTCGGTGGCTTTGACCCAAAGACACTTACTGCCCAAAGAGTCATTATTCATGGCAAAAAAGATATCATCGGAGTGATGGCTTCAAAACCGGTGCATATTATGAAACCAGAAGAAAAAACCAAAGTACCCGATATCAAAGACTATTATATCGATACCGGCCTTTCCTCAGAAAAAGTAAAAGAACTGGTCGCTCCCGGAAATCCAATTACCAGAGAAAGAGAACTGATACAAATGGGCCAATGCGTAAATTCCAAATCCCTCGATAACAGAGTATCTGTTTTTGCATTATTGGAAGCTCTAAAAGAACTTAAAGACCGGGAAACACCTTATGATATCTATGGTGTATTTACCGTACAGGAAGAAGTAGGCCTCAGAGGCGCAACTGTCGCAAGCTCCGAAATAAATCCTGATTTCGGCATTGCTCTCGATACTACCATTGCCTATGATCTCCCCGGTGCAAATCCTCAGGAAGTAGTAACAAAACTTGGGAAAGGTACCGCAATAAAAATTTTAGACGGTATGACTATTGCCGATTATCGTATGGTAAATTTTCTTAAGCAAACTGCTGAAAACAATAATATAGATTATCAATTGGAAATATTACCCGCCGGAGGTACAGACACGGCTAGTCTGCAAAGATCTGGGAAAGGCGGTTCAATCGCCGGAGCAATTTCTATTCCTACCAGACATCTGCATCAGGTTATAGAAATGTCCCATACCAAAGATATTAGAAACTCGATAGACTTGCTAAATAAGGCTTTGATGGAAATTGACAACTATGATTGGAGCTTCAAATAAATTATACAAAAGAATAAAATAACTACTCCGGTTAGAATAGTTACCCTTAAACAATATTAGTTTTTTTTCTTTTTCTTCTTATCTTTGCCCCATGAGAATTATCCAGATTACAGATCTCCATATTTATCCTAAAGATGAAATAATCAATGGGGTCGATACACGTCTCAATTTCTTAAAAGTACTAAAAGCAATCTCAAATATCCAACACGATTTAGTGGTTATAACGGGAGATCTAAGCTTCTTTGATGCTGAAGAGAATATTTATCACTGGATTAAAAATCAATTGGCATTTTACAATATTACCAAATATTATATAATCGGGGGTAATCATGATAATGCTAATGTTCTCTCTGAATCTTTTGATCTGAAAAACGATTTACATAATGATGAACTTTATTACTTTGTAGAACCCAATTTGATTTTCCTCGATACTATAAAAGGATTTTGTAGCGAAAAACAATTAAAATGGTTTGAAAATAAAATATTATCTTTAAACAAAAGTAATCCGGTGATATTTATGCACCACCCTCCTTTTAAATCGGGTGTTCCGCACATGGACAATAAATATGCTTTTGAACAACCTGAAAAATTTACCCGCATTTGCAATAATAATCCAAATCCTGTTTATGTATTTTGCGGACATTATCACAATGAGATAACTTTAATACGTGATAATATCAATATGTTTATTACACCTTCCACTTATTTGCAAATATATATGTTTAATGAAAATTTTCAAGTGGATCACCGGATACCTGCATTTAGATTAATCGATATTGACAAAAATCAAATTAAAACTACTGTACGATATGTTTATGATTAAAGATATAATAGTAAGCGATGCTCTCTTTGATGAATATTTTGAATGCGATATGAATAAATGCAAGGGAGCATGCTGCTGGGAAGGAGACTTCGGAGCACCTGTCACCGCAGGTGAAATTCATGAAATCGAAAAAATTATCGATCTTGTTATCCCGGTACTTCCTCCCGAACATCGAAAAAAAATCGAAAAAGAAGGATATACCAAATTTTATGAAATCCCGAAAAACACTACCCTGCAAAGTGGAACGGGAACAGGTGGTGTGGAAAAAGATTTTATAGGTACCAATTTAATGCCGGACGGCTCTTGTGTTTTTCTTGTAAAAAATAAAAAAGGTATAGGACTATGTGCACTGGAAACATTGTACAGGCAAGGAAAAACAAATTGGAAAAAACCTATCTCTTGTGAATTATTTCCTGTCAGAGTGAATAAAAGTGAAATTCAGGGTTTTGAAGCGCTAAATTATTATGAGTGGGATTTATGCAGTCAGGCATGCACTCTTGGTAAAAAAAATAAAATACCTGTTTTCAAGTTTGTTAAAAACGCTTTAATACGTAAATACGGTGAGGAGTTCTATCAGGAAATGGAAATTGCTTATGAAAATAAATAAAAAGCAACTACTGTTTTAGTATTGTTTTCCAAGGATTTTGGGCTTCATCATATTTATACAATTCAAATTTTTGAATAATCTTAATTAATTTTACAGCATACATTTTATCAGTAGCATATCCGGCTGCTTTCAAACCCCAAGCCCAAGAAGCGAAATCATCTTTTGGTAAGAGAAATAAATTTGCATAATTTGAAGATTGCATAAGAAAATTGGAATGATCTACATAAGACTCAATCGGTGAATCATAATATCTAAAACATGATTTTATTAGATTTCCCTGTTCATCATAATCATCATCCTTATGAAAATATGTGTTCCCCCGCCAATATGATTTACATTTTATTCCAAAATGATTATTTGCTTTTATCGCAAGATCACTGGTTCCAGATTTTGACTCCAATAATCCCTGAGCCAGAATAATACTAGCAGGAATTCCTGTCCTGTACATTTCTGCAATAGCTATATCTTTATAGTCGTTTATATAATCAAGTTTAATCTTTTCTGCAGAAGAAGGACTTACTGCATTAATATTCAGAGATGAGAGAAAAATCACAACAAATATAAATCTAATCATAAACTTTAAATTACCAAATTAACATATTGCATATATCAACAATATGAAAAGCAAAAGTTATGCCAAAAAAATATTTAATATTTGTTTATAAAGTGCTTGAATTTTTAAAATCAAAAATTTATGATGAGATTTTTACTTTTCCGAGGCAAAGTGACACCTTATTATCAGCAAGTTAAAGAAAATAAAAAGATCGCAAAAAAATTATTTTTAAATTTTAATGATTTTATAGACAAACACTAACTATATAAAAATGATAATTGATCATTCAAAAACGGTCTTTTGACCCATTGCTTATTTTTAGATGTCTCATAGCGAGCAAGGAGGCTTTTTGTTCTGCTGCTTTTTTATTGTATGCTTCCGATTCACTAATTTTTTTCTCATCCACATAAAGAGATATTTTGAAAAAATCCCTGCCATTTACTTTTTCCTTTTCATTCAGATTGTAACTAACAACTTTCCCTTTCTTTTGCGCCCATTCCAATAACTGACTTTTATAATTATCATCAATATTTTCAAGTTCATTTATATCAAGATAATTACGCAATATTGAATTGATAATGTAATTATGTGTTTTATTATATCCGATATCAAGGTATATGGCGCCTATTAAAGCTTCCAAGGCATTACCGGCCATAGCACTACTCACCTTACCTACAGCATATTCCCCAAGGATTTTATGAAGCCCCATCTTTTGCGAAATTTCGTTTAAGGTTTTCCTTTTTACTATCTTTGACCTCATCTTAGTCAAAAATCCTTCATTCTTATATGGATATTTTTTAAATAAATAATCACCTATAACCAAACTTAAAACGGCATCTCCAAGATATTCAAGCCTTTCATTGCTAAATTTAAACTTACTATTGCCCTGCTGCACGGATTTATGCATAAAAGCCAATTCATACAAATAAAGTTTACCGGGAATAAAACCCAATATATCAAGCAACTTATGAGCCAGATATTTATTTTTTGAAAAAAATATATTATATATTCTTCTAATATAAATAATCACTTTTATTCTGAATATTTTTTTATTATTATTGAAGAATTATGCCCTCCGAATCCAAAAGTATTGCTCATAGCATATTCAACATTCCTTTCCTGTGGTTTCCAAAATGTTAAATTCAGTTTGGAATCGATTTTAGAATCATCCGTAAAATGATTTATTGTAGGAGGTATCAAACTATCATTTATAGCAAAAACAGAAGCAATAAGTTCAACAGCTCCAGCTGCTCCCAATAAATGGCCGGTCATGGATTTTGTCGAACTGATATTTAATTTATATGCATCTTCACCATATACTTTTTTTATCGCCAAAGTCTCGGCAATATCTCCCAAAGGCGTCGATGTTCCATGTACATTGATATAATCCACATCAGCTGTACCTATATTTGCATCCATTAAAGCATTTTTCATAACCATAGCAGCTCCTTTCCCTTCTGCATGTGGAGCCGTTATATGATATGCATCTGCTGACATTGCTGCTCCAACTACTTCAGCATAAATTTTAGCTCCTCTCTTTTTTGCATGCTCCAACTCCTCCAATATTAATGTTCCCGCTCCTTCTCCCAGTACAAACCCATCTCTTTCCGCATCAAAAGGTCTTGAACCTGTAAGAGGATCATCATTTCTTTGTGATAATGCTTTCATAGAACTAAATCCACCTATACTTGTTCTTGTCACTGCAGCTTCAGAACCACCTGTAATCATTACATCAGCTTTACCAAATCTAATATAATCAAAGGAATTGGTAATAGCCATAGATGCAGATGCACATGCTGCAACTGTAGCATAATTTATTCCCATAAATCCATATTTAATGGAAATATGTCCGGGAACTATATCAGGAATCAACTTAGGTATTAAAAAAGGACTAAATTTAGGACCTGCTCCTCTTTTAACATCTTTGGTTATTTCATCCTCTATAGTATTAAACCCACCTATTCCACTTCCCCAAATAACACCGGCTCTCTCAAGATCAATTTCTTCAAGATTCATTCCTGCATCTTGCATTGCTTCCTCTGTAGAAACCATAGCATATTGAGCAAAAGGATCCAATTTTCTCCAAACCTTTCTATCTAAATAATCATCCGGATTAAAATTTTTCAACTCACAGGCAAACTTAACCTTAAAGTCTTCTATATCAAAATATGTAATAGTATCCGAACCCGATTTTCCACTATATAAAGCTTCTTTGAATTCTCTTATTCCCTTGCCTATCGGAGTTAAAGCTCCTATTCCTGTTATTACAACTCTTCTCATAAATAAATTTTAATTAACAAAAATAATATATTTTTTTTATTTGTAAGCTGATTTTAATATAAAATTACCGCAACTCTTCATATAGAGTGTTTTTTAAAATGAAAATTTTATATTTTTGTATCAAAATTCACAACCTGAATACTTCTTCCATTTTAATTCAAATACAATTTTTAAAATATTTTTCAAATGTTTTGTTTGATAAATTCTACAAAAATCGTACCTTGCAATGTGATATATTAAAGCTGTATAGATAAAAACCTTTTTACTCAATATTTTGGATTTGAAATATTCCATATTTATGTATAAAATTATTAAAATCAAATTCACTTTTTAAAATATCTAACTATGAATAATTACAATGAAATATATGAACAACGACCCTGGCTGGGACAGTATTCTCCCGGAATTCCCGCCAATATAAATACCGATGAATATCCAACAGCTAAAATATTTATCGAACAAATGCTGGAAAAATATAGTAAAACCCCCGGTTTTTATAATATGGGTAAATGGCTGACTTTTAAACAAATAGATACTTACTCAAAAAATCTGGCTGCATACCTGCATTACCGTGGTTTAAAACCCGGAGACAAAGTAGCTATTATGATGCCTAATATTTTGCAATCACCAATCTCTATTTTTGCAGTTATTAGAGCCGGATTGGTAGTTGTGAATACCAATCCTCTTTATACTCCACGAGAAATGAAACACCAATTTACCGATTCCGGAGCCAAAGCAATTATCATAGCTGATATGTTTGCGCATAATTTGGAAACAATCATCGCAGATACTGATATTGATGTTGTCATTACAACAAGTCTTGGGGAGATGTTAGGAGGATTAAAGGGCGGATTAGTGAATTTCGTAGTCAAGAATATAAAAAAAATGGTTCCTAAGTATAATTTGCCAAATGCTATCAAATTTTCAACGGCAATAAAAGAAGGTAAAAAATATAATATAAATCCATTTTCTCAAACACCGGACGATACCATATTTTTACAATACACAGGAGGTACTACAGGTGTTTCAAAAGGAGCCGAACTGACAAATAAAAATATCATTGCAAATATGCTGCAGATAAAATACATAATGAAACCGGTTCTAAAAGAAAATGAAGAAATAATACTAACAGCATTACCACTTTATCATATTTTTGCCCTTACCGTAAATCTAATGGCTATGCTGAGCCTCGGCGTAAAAAATGTATTGGTAACCAATGCCAGAGATTTAAAATCGGTTGTAAAAGAATTTAAAATTCATAAAATTTCTGTATTCTCAGGAGTAAATACTTTATTCAATGCACTGCTGCATAATGAAGATTTTCAAAAAGTGGATTTCTCTTCTTTTAAAGTAGTGGTAGCGGGTGGAATGGCTCTTCAAGATACAGTGGCCATCAAATGGCGTGATATGACAGGTGTTACTATCGCAGAAGGCTATGGTTTAACAGAAAGCTCTCCGGTAGCTTCTGTAAATCCTATTGATGGCAATGCCAGAATCGGAACAATCGGTCTACCTGTACCCTCCACATTTATGAGAATAGTAGATGAAGAAGGAAATACTATCGCTCCCGAAGAAGTCGGAGAAATACAAATAAAAGGGCCTCAAGTGATGAAAGGATATTACAATCGTCCCGAAGAAACTTCAAAAGTTATTAAAGACGGATGGTTATCTACAGGTGATATAGGAAAAATGTTTAAAGACGGCTTCTTCAAAATTGTAGACAGAAAAAAAGATATGATTTTGGTTTCCGGTTTTAATGTCTATCCAAATGAAATAGAAGATGTAATAGCCTCACACCCAAAAGTATTGGAAGTAGCTGCCATTGGAGTTCCTCATGAAAAATCAGGAGAAGCTGTTAAAGCTTTTGTTGTTAAAAAGGATAAGTCTTTAACCGAACAAGAGGTAATTGACCATTGCAAGAAGAATCTCACAGGATACAAAGTTCCCAAACACGTCGAATTTAAAGACGATCTTCCTAAATCCAATGTTGGCAAAATACTGCGAAGATTACTAAGAGAAGGAGAAACTAAGAAATAGTCATATAAAAAACAGGCTGAATTATAAAATTCAGCCTGTTTTTTTACTATATTTCAATATTAAATCTAATTATTTTTTTATTTCACCATCTTGATAACAGTTTGGTATTATGGCCTTACAATATTTTTTACTTCAATGAATATTTAGCAGTAACTGTTCCGCGATAATTAGTAGTAGGATATGAATTATTTACATACGGGACCGTTTTATCATAACTAAAATCCGCCTGTAATGAAAAGTTATCGGTTATATTATATTCCAGCGTAGGAGTTAATGAAACTCTATAATTACCATGCGTAGGCTTTCCTTTCCTACCGGAATCAAATAAATATTCCTTTTCCTCATTATCCCTTATTGAAAAATCAACCGAAATTCTTAAATCTCTGAGATTATTCTTTGCTCTCTTGGATTTCCTCCCTCCTGTTTTACCGGAAATACCATTAGTTTTTGTTTTCTTACCTCTTTTCTTTTTCTTTGGCTTTTTTGTTAAAAACGGGATATAAACATTTTTCACTATGTAACCAAAGTTAAATACAAATTCTTCGGATCTGGTTTGCTGCAATGATTTTTGACTTAATAATAACATCCTTGATTTTTTATATTCAACCCTGAAACTCAAATCGGATTTTGTCTTAACATCAATTCCTATTACAGGTTCAAACCTCTCATCCAATACCATCGAAGGTATAATATATTCGGAATAATAATTCTTTTCATTATCATCAACGGCAGTAGGAGAGTTAATAAAATTCAAATCAGTCTGAAAAGACGCAACTTTCAATGTTGATTTATATCCGTTAGTGATTTTAAAAGATGAAAAAATATCTTTTAAGAATGAAAACCTATTTAGATTAAATTCCGCCCTCCAGTTAGGTCGTGGTAAATAATCTATTTCCCCTATATCTTTATATATATTCAAACTTACCTGATCCGGATTAACTCCTGTATATGCAGCCAAAAACGAAGGTATCAACACATCTTGACTTTGAGGTCCATATCCGTAAGCATATTCCGGATGATCTGGATGTGGCACGACAGGCGCTCCATTATTTCTTGATGAATACTGCCTTGTAGAAATGATTTTTCTATATTCCGAAAACTTATTAAACAAAGTTTCATAATTGGATGTAAATAACGTATTCATGGCAAAGTATGAAACTTCAAACATTCCTCTATCCATTATTGACAATGACTTAAATTCAGGACTTGAAGGATCTCCTATATTTTTAAATTCCCTTGAATTATCCTTAGTATAAGACTTTTTAAATTCAACATCAATTTTCAAATTATTAATTGGTTCCAATTTGATTTTCGCACTAAAATTTTGCTTTTTATTTAAGAAAAACTGACTGTTAAAAAATTTATTTGTTACAATCCAATTGTTTGCAGCAGCCGTATTAAGCCATTCTTCAAAATTCACCGGTTGTAATCCGGCAACGAAATCCAATCCCGGTGCTGAAAAATTATCGGTTGTACCGAGATATTCTGTTCTTTTAGTATAGCCCGGTACTGTAGTTCCCAAGTCTTCTTTGTATGTAAATTTAATATCTCTGAACGCCAGTAAAGGTCTTAAAACTATTTTCTCAAATGTACTTGGCTCTCTCTCTTTATTCTTTTTCTTTTTCTTTGAAGTTTTTGATTTGCTCTTTGTTCTCCTTTTTGATTTAGTCCTTTTCTTTTTCTTCTTTCCAAAACCGCTATCAATCTTCTTAAGGTATTTTACGGATTTATATAATTTTTCAAAATCCAACCTTGCATTTACAGATCGGGTTTGTTGATTCTGTATCATATTGCCATATTCTTTCTCCTGAAACGGCGGTGTTCCAAACCAATCGTAATTCGCCCTGTATTTAGCATTCACTTTTATCCACTTCAAAAATGGAATATTTCTTAATGGTAAATTGTATGACAAATCAATATTATGATTATAATTTTGAGGTCGACCAAATTTTTTAAGACTCTCTATCATATAATCTCTCGGGGTCACATCCGTTACTTCAACCCCGTATTCATTTTTATAAATATCGCTAATTCCCCATTTTTTCAATTCATCTACTACGGCAAGTGTTTTTGCAGTAAAATTCATCTTCAAATTCCTAGTAAAGTTCCATTGCAAATTGTAGTGTCTATCCCAATTGAATCTTCTTTCTTCAAACGTATAATCAATATCCATCGGTTCCCTGTAAGTCCTTGTATTATCATATTTCCTCAACTGAGTATTAAACGAAAATGAATTAGGCAATAAATTGAAATGGATATTTTTAATAATTTTAGCTTTTGCCCATTTTGCTTTTTTAAATGGCTTGATATATTTATTGCCCCGTGAATATCCGTAATCCAAAGTTAATTTCTGATCCGTTTCATCTTCGTTCCTAATAATAGGATTTTTTTGATTTCTATTAGTATAAAAATATCCCATTTTAATATTGGAAGGCGCCCAAGGATATTTTTTATCGCCTTTATTAACACCAATATTTGAAACATTCAAAGATTTTACCGTAGTCACATCAAGGGATCTATCCTTGATAAATGCTTTTTCCTCAGCTGTTTTGGCAGCAGCAAGATTTTCATCTACAGTCAAATCAAGATCATACGAATCATATTTAGGTTTTTTTATCGTTTGTCCGTACTGCATATATACAGGCAAATTGACACCCCATGTCTTGGGAAAAAATCTTCCTATTTGCAAAGATGTTGACAAATCGTAATCAACTACTTCATCCATACTTCTTTGTGCCAATTTTTCGTCCAATGCTCCAAAACCTACACTCATATAGTTAAAAGCAGCGTTAAAAGAACCGAGATCAGCCATTTTGACATCAAGATTGGCAGTTGCGGCAACGCCGCCTTTTTCTTCAAGACCGACTACCCTCAATTCATTGATCCAAACCTCTCCCTTCAACGGTGTCTTTTGGTATGTTGTAAGCCCGATTTCAATACCTTTGATATATCCTAAACTCGGATTACCCTTTATTTTTAAAGTTCCTGCATTCCTTGTATTATGATCATCATTTTTATAAAAAATTTGACTCAACGGAATATTATTTTTATTCCTCTCAAGTTTTAAATCCGTAAAATCCTTTAAAACTATATCCAAAAAGTTTTCATCCGGCCATATATTTTCAACTGTTCTACCTGCTGTGATATCAGACATTTTCAAAGGAATCTCATATTCATAATAATTGTCCGTAAAATCTTTTCCCAATCTTATAAACAAATACAAATCCCGGTCGTTTAAATCCATATCACTTTCTGCATGAACAAACAATTGAAGTTTTTTAAATAATCTAGCATCAAGATTAGTAAGTTTATATACACTTGCATAACACGAATCCTTTAAACCTTCAAATTTAAGTGAAAGAGATTTTTCATCCTGACGAATATTGTCATAATTAGCCAATAACCTTTCCCTTTTAATTCCGGGAGGAGAAATATAACCCAATGGTTTTTTCTTTTCATTTTCCTCTAATCCTACAACATCAAGATTTAAAATATTCGGTTCGCCTATATCATTTGCACAATATTGATCTTTTCTCCATTGATTTCTTACCAATCCGAATTCAGCCATTCTGAATGTCTTTGGTGTTTTGAAATTAGTGAAATACATCCTCATAAACTGAATAGAACGTAACCCTTCAATTCCTCCGACAGGAATACCCTGAGCAATAGGTATTCTGATTCTGTACCACAGTTCTTTTCGCCCCCCGTTGTTAGGCACTACCTGTTTCACATCCGTAACATACCTTTGTACACCAGGATCCAAAGTATCCAATACCAATTGTCCAGAACCGTCATCCATAGGAACTATAGGTAATTCATATTTATAATAAGACTCGGTGATATCCAGTGATTTATTCAGGTTTAATTCTTCTTTGTCAGGACGCAGTTTTCCGCGTCTTTCTTTTTTATCTCTTTCAGGAAAATTACCATCAGGATTATTGTATTTATAATATCTGTCATTAAGAGGTCTATTCGATACTTCATCAGAATTGAAATACACCCAATTATCATTTGCTACATCATCAAACTTGGCAGAAGGATATGTATTCCTAATAGCATTCACGTAACTAATATAATGCTCTGATTCTTCAGAATCATTCAATCCGTCCAAACCAACATCCATCTTATCAATTTTAGCCGGATCATTGGGAAATGCATCATCAAGCGGAGAATCATTTGGCACCTTCCCCCATACAGTAACCGTCTGAGGTACATATTCTCCTTCCAACGGTAAAGCATTTTCATAAAATTGAAGTCCGTCTTTCAATACATCCTCCGATACATTACCTAAATTAATAACCATTTTGCCTCTTTCATCAGGATCTTGATTAGCCCTGCTATTCGTTTGCATAAACGGATTTAACATCCAAAACTCCACATATTCAACATTCAATGCTTCAAAATCACTAAATCTTAAATATCGCATCATTCCTCCCCACCTTGATTCGGGATCTTTTAATTTTATTTTATTATTATCGTTATCCCATTCCACACCGGCAGAAATTTTTTGCCCGTTAACAGATCTGCCATCAGGTAAATCAAAATTATACGGCCCTCTTTCCGACGGATAGTAATTTATATCAAAGGTACGTAAATCCGGAAGTGTGCCCACCGGAAGATCTTTTTCAAACAATTCCTTCTGATATACAGGTCTGGTATATGGATCTTTATTGTCCTCTTCACTTCTCGTACCACTTTCTGCAATATACCAACTTAATAACGCCCTGTTTGCTCCATAAGCCAAAGACGTATCTTTACTTTCAGGAAATGGTTCCAATACTACATTAGGTTCACGGGGTGTACTGGAAATCATCCAATCATTTTCAGTATTAAGATACAATTTCACTGAAGCTCCTTCAAAATCATCGAGAATAATAATCCCTCCTTTTTCTTCTTTATTATTTATAGCACTCGAATGCCCCGGTTTCAATGCCGCTACTTCGGCTTTAAAACTTACGGTAGATGGAGCTTTAGTGCTAATAGCAGGTAATTTATCAATGGCTCTAGTCAACCAATCGGCTTGTGTACTATAATCCATATCCAAACCAAAAATCCTGTTATTGATAGGATCATCACCATAACTTACTTTTTCCGTATATGGCCGTTCAAATAAATGCATATATGTAGCACCAATATTGAAATTTTTTCTGATTTCATAATCAGCTCTCAGACCGATTAAATTCTTTTGTGTCAAATTGAACAGCGAATTGTCTTCAAATCTTACATTGACAGGACGTCCGGATTGTAAAATAGCAGGATTGATAATTCTTATTTTACCCGCTCCTTTATCCAAATCATAATCAACTCCTTCAATCAGTTTTCTTCCTCCCGAAGTAACAATAGGGTTTCCTTGCAAATTCCAGGTTCCAAGAGAAATTTCGGATGATTCGGATGATTTGTATTCTCCTTTTAATAAAAATTTATTCTTTTCCAAATGCTTTCTAGCATTGACAATAGACTCAGTGTATAACTCTTCAAATTTATATTTGTCAGCCAATAACGGATTCTTCAATAATGAATCCAATGACTTGCCAAATGGTTCCAAAACCGGAAATATCACACTTCCCATCCTTGGAACTACCGTAATCCCAGGTATATAATCAAAGATACCGTCAGGTTGAATATCTCCAATAACATTTATATTATCAAGATTAAATACTTCCAATAAAGGCCTCTTCCTAAATCCTTCCTCAGGTATAAATCTTTTTAAAGAACCGTCTTTATCCTCATAATATATATCCAGTTTAAAACTCTCCCTGTCTATATCGGAAGTCCCGATATAATAGACATTTTTCATCATCAGATCCCATTCGGGCAATCCCGGTTTTTGCGCTTTGCTTTTTAGCATCTTTACATACATCACTTTACCGGTAGTATCCGAAAATTCACTGAACTCACCTACCCTGAATACAGTATTCCCCCGCTCTCCATTATTATCATTGTAAGAATATGTATATTCATAAGAAACTCCAAGAACATCTTCTGGTTGCAATGGACGATTCAATGAAAGAAAACCAAGCTCTGCATTATATGTATATTCGGAAGGATTCAATTTTCTTCCCTTGAAAACTTCAAAATCCTTGCCCGGTTTCATATTGTATTGGCTTTCAAGATTGAAAGAAACATTGGTTTTTAATCTTGTTAGACTATCGGATTTTAGTCTCTCATCATAAAAAGGACTGACTTTATTATCAGGCAATATCCTTGAAGAACCCGTATAATCATAATAAAACGGAGTCGGTGCCGGTGGAATAACCGGATTTTTATTTGAATAATTATCTATTTTACCCTCTCCAAGATCCGAAATTGCACATATATCTCTCAAATCATGAGTTTGATTCCTTTCCGGTATAACCCAAACTTCAATTCTCGTTATACGAAATGGGGTTTTTACATTAGGAAGATTTTTTATAGCTTCTTCATAAGAATCCCTGTTGTAGTGAGATATAAAAAAGTGTCTGTTTTCATCATATTGATCAGGAGTAACCTCAAATTCCTGCTTTACAGCTCCTTTATCAATTTGTACATTTTTCTGCTCCGATCTTTGTTGTGATGCAATAGCAGTCAATTTCAAGTGACCAAATTGTAATTCCGTTTTTATCCCAAAAAGATTTTGTCCCCCTTGGATTAAGTTTCCCCTCAAAGGAAGACTAACATTACCAGCTTCTATTTTCTTTAAAATAGCATCTTCATTAAATTGTTCACTATCGTATTTCAACTTTATTTTATTATCAAAATCAAAACTCGCTTTGGTATTATAATTAAAATTCAATTTCATTTTATCTCCAATACCTCCTTCAACATTGACCTGTATTCCTTCATCGAAAATGGGATTCCAGACTCTTTGTGCTCTGAATTCAAAAGCAGGATTATTCATAATCTGCCGTGACAAACCTAAAGTCAAATGAATACTCCCTTGAGGCTTGATTGTAATTTCATTTCCTCCGAAAATCCTTTCCACCAAATCTTTTTTTACATCTACATAAGATGCCGGGTCTACAATACCCCGTTTGCTTCTATCGCCGGATTTCGCTCCGCTAAGCTGTCTAAAATATTCTATTCGTTGTTCCCTCTCTTTCCATTTCAGATATTCTCCAAATGTCATGTAAGTAGGTGCTCTAAAATAATTATCACCTATCTTTTCAGATATAATATACATTCCGGATTCAGGGTCATATTCCACGGTCTTCTCAATTATCGCCGGATCATGAAGATCAAAAGGATTTTTGATTGAATCATTGATAAAATCATCATATCTTGGCTTTATGGTATCCTGATTAACAAGGATATACCTATTGGAATATGTATCATCAGGATTCACCTTTCTGGCAAAAGAACTGAATGACATAAATATACCAACTAAAAAAAGAAATCCCAATACAAAATTATAAAACTTCATTCTTAATATTTTGGTTCTCTTAAAAATGGCTTGATATAGATAAAATATTTAATAATTTATCCGGAATAGTAAACGGGTTAAAAGAGCCACAATTTAAATCATTATAAACAAATCAATAACGCTTTTATTTATTATTGAGTATTTTATTGGATATTTTTTTTCACTCTTAAGAAAAATAAAGTTAAAATTTAGTTAATTTCTCTATTTTTTATAACTTCGCACACTATTTTCAAGTCATTATTAAAATGTAACTTAAAAAACTATCAAAAAATGAATCTTAAACAACTTTCTTTTATTTTTATTGCTATTTTGATGCTTTCATTTACAAATAACGATAAAAAATTCCCTTCTGCAACATTAAAAAACCTGAATGGAAAAACGGTTAAAACCGATAAATTTATCAATGATGGAAAAATAACAATCGTCAGTTTCTGGGCAACATGGTGTACTCCATGTCAAAGAGAATTGGATATTTATAATGAAGTTTATGATGAATGGGTTGAAAAATATAATCTTGAAATAGTAGCTATTACTATTGATAACGCAAGACAATTGACAAAAGTAAAACCTCTTGTTGCTCAAAAACAATGGCCATTTACAATATTGAGCGATTCAAAACAAGAACTACAAAAAATCATGAACTTCACTTTTGTCCCTCAAACATTTATCCTTGATCAACAAGGCAACATCGTTTTTGATCATAGTGGGTTTAAACCCGGTGATGAATATGAAATGGAAGAAATTTTTGATAAATTAATCAAAAAATGACAAGTCCCGAAGAAGTCTTAAATTATACTATATTTCATTATAATTCTGTCGAAATAACAGTACTAAGCATAATCAAAATACTGCTTGTACTATTAGTTACTAAAATCATCCTGATTTTTATCCGGAAAGCTTTTTCTCTTACCGCAAAAAGAAAAAGTTTATCTGATGCAGATTGGGCTATGTTTTATATTATAATTAAGTACTTCATCTATCTGTTAGGTTTAACTTATATTCTTCATATCATTGGAGTTGATGTTACCATGCTTATTGCAGGCTCTTCTGCATTGTTGATTGGACTTGGGATTGGCATAAAACAATATTTATATGACCTATTCTCAGGGATGATATTGCTTTTTGAAAGAAAAATAATTATTGGAGATATTATTGAATTGGAAGATGGAAAAATCGTGAAAATTACCGATATGGGAATGAGATTCTCCCTTGGTATTGATAGGGATGATGTTATTATTATGATTCCAAACTCATTGCTTATTAGCAATAAAATCATTTTCTGGAAACAAAATAAAGAATTCTCCAGATTTAGTGTTTCTGTAGGAGTGGCTTATGGAAGTGATACTAATCTTGTATCCAAACTTTTGGTGGAAGCAGCTTTATTGCACGAAAAAGTCAGTAAAAAGAAAAAACCTAAAGTATGGCTAACTGAATTTGGAGATTCTTCTCTAAATTTTAAACTTCTTTTCTGGACACAAGAAAAATTCAGAATAGAACAAATAAAAAGTGACATTAATTTCAATATAAACAAACTATTTTACGAAAACGGCATAACCATCCCCTTCCCTCAAAGAGATGTGCATATAAAGTAAAGGACAAAGTATAAAGTTCAAAGGACAAAGTTCAAAGGACAAAGGACAAAGGAAAAGAATAAAAGTGATTTTAATTATGAATTATGTAGGATAGCTATACTTTTAATATAAATGGTACTATTCCCTAATTCGTCTTTTGAATATGGTTTTATCCATTTTAGGAGGATTGTCAGGATCATACCCGTAAGCTCTCAATGACAATATATAAGCAGCTTCCAACCTTTCTTCCGGAGTCCTTGATCTCCAAAAAGAAACATTATTGTCCGTTTCCTTGAAAGTT
>JALSPW010000232.1 GCA_026985735.1 Saprospiraceae bacterium | reverse complement strand
GGAAATTATCAGGGAATTCAGAAAAGGGAAATCTGTTTCGGAGTTGATTAATAGTTTTGGCGATGGGCATAATCAGGATAAATTAATCTCAAGCATGGTTGTAAATAATCTGAATCGTAGGGGAAAAGTAATTTTTTCGGGATACAATTCAGGCACGGGTTTACAAAAGGCACTTGAAATGACACCTGATAAAGTAATCGAACTGGTTAAAAATTCAAATATCAGAGGAAGAGGAGGAGCAGGTTTTCCCATCGGACTAAAATGGAAATATTGCAGAGCATCTGACGGAGAACAAAAGTTCGTCATTTGCAATGCCGATGAAGGCGAACCCGGCACTTTCAAAGACAGGGTTTTACTGACTGAGCTACCTTTTGATATATTTGAGGGGATGAGTATAGCAGCATATGCCATTGGTGCATCGGAAGGAATTATATATTTGAGAAAAGAGTATGAATATCTTCTACCCTATCTCAATAATTGTTTGAATATAGCCAAAAGGAAAAAACTTATCGGAAAAAACATATTAGGCAAAAAAGGTTTTGATTTTGATATTAGAATACAATTGGGTGCCGGTGCTTATGTTTGCGGTGAAGAATCCGCATTACTGGAATCATGTGAGGGTAAAAGAGGAGAACCCCGGAACAGACCACCGTTTCCAATAGAAAAAGGCTATCTAAATCAACCGACAGTAATAAATAATGTAGAATCATTAAATGCTATTCCAAAGATATTGAATAAAGGTGCCGACTGGTACAAATCGATGGGGACAAAAGAATCGTCTGGAACCAAATTGATAAGTATATCGGGAGATGTAATGTTTCCCGGAGTCTTTGAAGTGGAATGGGGAATTACTGTCAGGGAGATGATTGAAATGGCCGGTGCGCTCAATACAAAAGCGGTTGTAGTGGGAGGTCCATCCGGAAAAATAATCCCTGAAAATCAATTTGCACATAAAATAGCGTATGAAGATTTTAGTACAGGTGGAGCTATCATCGTGTTTAACACTTCAAGAAATATTTTGAATATAGTAAAAAATTTCACTGATTTCTTTATTGAGGAATCATGCGGTTCATGTGCTCCTTGCAGATACCTAACAGTATTATTAAGAAATAAACTGCAAAAAATCCTTGATGGGTATGGTACTGAGAAAGATTTAAAAGAAATGGAACACTGGGCAAAACAAATGAAAAAAGCCAATAGATGTGGGCTTGGTCAATCAGCTGCAAATCCCATTTTATCCAGTTTAGATAATTTCAGAAATGAATATATTAATATTATCCAAAAAGGAATTGAATTCGATACTCAATTCGAATTGGACAAAGCTATAATAAACGGTGCTAAATCAGTAGGAAGATTTCCTTCTGTATAAAATAAAACTTTAAAAATTCTTAATAATGGATAAATCAATTAAAATAAAAATCGATGGAAAGGGAATTATCGCCAAGGAAGGTCAAACAATTGTAGAGGCGGCAGAGGAAAACGGTATCTATATTCCAACTCTTTGCCATTTAAAAGGCATAATACCTTCAGGTTCATGCAGAATCTGCAATGTCAAAGTCAACGGACGATTTCTGACAGCTTGCACTACAAAAATCCATGATGGTTTTGAAATAGAAAACAATTCCCCTGAAATAACGGAATTGAGAAAAATAATTATAGAAACATTATTCGTTTCAGGAAACCATTATTGTCCAGCATGTGAAAAGAGCGGGAATTGTATTTTGCAGGCACTCGCATATCAATACAGAATAATGATACCGAGATTTCCTTATATTTATGAACAAAGAGAAATTGATGCTTCAAGTCCCAAATTAATTCTTGAAAGAAACCGGTGTGTACTGTGTAAAAGATGTGTCAGAACAATCAAAACAGACGATGGCAAAAACTATTTTGCAATAGAAGGAAGAGGTCATAAAGCAAGAATCATTTTAGATGAGGAATTAGCTAAGACTATGACTGAAGAGAAAGCCATGAAAGCAATGGAAAATTGTCCAGTAGGCTGTATCTTAAAAAAAGAGACAGGATTTATCAAACCTATCGGTGAAAGAAAATACGATAAGGAATCCATTAGTAAGGTTTGTGTAAAATAAATAATAATTAATTAAATAAAAATATGTTAAAATGAATAAACCTGTAATAGCAACTACTTCTTTGGCCGGATGTTTCGGATGTCACATGTCCATACTTGACATTGATGAGAAGTTTTTAGAATTGATAGAATTGGTCGAATTCAATAAATCTCCTATTGACGATATTAAAACATTTACGAAACCTGTTGATGTCGGAATAATCGAAGGAGGATGCTGTAATAGTGAAAACATTCATATTTTGAAATATTTCAGAGACAATTGCAAAATACTTGTATCTCTTGGAGAATGTGCAATGATGGGAGGACTTCCTGCGATGAGAAATACTATTCCATTGGAAGAATGTATCAAAGAAGCATACTTGAATGGCCCTTCCACTGTAAACGAAGAAAAAATACTGCCAAATGATGAAGAACTTCCGATTATTCTGGATAAAGTGTATCCTTGTCATGAAATAGTAAAAATTGACTACTTCATTCCCGGATGTCCTCCAAGAGCGGATTTGATTTGGGATGCATTATTGCATTTGGCAACCGGTAAAAAATTGGAATTGGAATATGAATCATTTAAATATGATTAGGAAAACAAGAAAATATATTTCTCCCTTACGGGAAATATTATTGTAAAATTAATAAAAAATAATATAATTATGTCACAAAAAATAACAATAGATCCGGTAACAAGAGTTGAGGGACACGGTAAAGTAACAATTTACCTTGACGATGATAACAATATCAAACAAAGCCGATTACACATTGTAGAATTCAGGGGATTTGAGAGATTTATTCAAGGTAGACCATATTGGGAAGCGCCTGTTCTTGTTCAAAGACTATGTGGCATTTGTCCGGTAAGCCACCATCTTGCAGCAGCCAAAGCAATAGATGTAATAGTAGGCGCCGGAACAGGCGACAAACTAACACCAACTGCAGAAAAAATGCGTAGATTGATGCATTACGGACAAATATTTCAGTCACATGTTTTGCATTTTTTTCATTTAGCTTCACCCGATTTATTATTTGGCTTGGATGCAGCTCCGGACATTAGAAATATAATCGGTGTTGCAAAACAAAACAAACATCTTGCAGTAATGGGCGTGATGATGCGTAAATTCGGACAAGAGATAATAAAAGTTACCGCCGGAAAAAAAATTCATGGCACAGGGGCTATTTCGGGTGGTATTAATAAACATCTTACTATAGAAGAAAGGGATTCTTTCCTAAAAGGAGAAAACAATATTGATCAAATGATTGAATGGTCTGGTGAAGCATTAAATTTTTTAAAAAATTACCATAGAAACAATAAGGATTTTATTGACAATTTCGCTTCATTTCCTTCAAGTCATCTTAGCATTGTAAGAAAAGACGGAGCTATGGATCTATATCACGGCGTTATGCGAGCCGTTGACAATGAGGGAAACAGGATATTAGATGATGTTAGCTATCAAGATTATCTAAATTACATCGCTGAAGGGGTTAAAAACTGGAGTTATATGAAATTTCCGTATCTAAAACATTTAGGAAAAGAAAAAGGTTGGTATCGAGTTGGACCATTGGCGAGACTAAATACTTGCGACTTTATCCCTACCCCGTTAGCACAAAAAGAATTTGAAGAATTCCGGGCCTATACAAAAGGCAAACCGAATAATATGAGTATGCATTATCATTGGGCGAGGTTGATAGAGACACTTCATGCTGCTGAAGTAATGAAAGATTTGTTAAACGATAAAGATTTGTTAACAGGGGAACTAATTGTAAAAGGCGAAAAACAAAGTGAAGGAATCGGAGTAATTGAAGCTCCAAGAGGCACTTTATTCCATCATTATAGAATTAACGACAATGATCAAATAGCAATGGCAAATTTGATAGTGTCCACAACCAACAACAATGACCCAATGAATTTCGCTGTAAATGAAGCGGCAAAACAAATGATGCAGGGTAAAAGAGAAATCACAGAACCTATGATGAATGCTGTCGAAGTGGCTATCAGAGCTTATGATCCATGCTTAAGCTGTGCTACTCATGCACTTGGACAAATGCCTTTGGAGATAGTTTTAAGAGATAAAAACGAAAATATAATTCAGGTGAAAAGAACATAAATATATGCATATATTATAATTGTCATAAAAATAAATTTTATAACCGATGAAAGTATTAATATACGGATATGGCAATCCGGGAAGAATGGATGACGGACTGGGAAATGAGTTGGTGAATGCATTGGAGCATTGGTCAAAAAAAAACAATATTGACTATGTCGAATTTGATAGCAACTATCAACTGAATATAGAAGATGCTTATGATATTTCCACGAAAGATGTAGTCATTTTTGTTGATGCTTCCAAAGAAGATATTGATGATTTTGTTTTAACGAAAATTAATGAAAATTCAAACCTGAGTTTCACTTCCCACGAAGCATCTCCCGGATATATATATTACTTATCAAAAAAATTATTCAAAAAAGCTCCGGAGACATTTCTTTTGCATATCAAAGGATATAAATGGGATTTTCAACAGGGATTGTCAGAAGGCGCCGAGCACAATTTAAACAAAGCAATTGCATATATGAAAATCATAATAAAAAATCCTGAAAATATCATAAAATTTAAACATAACATTATTATTCAAAACTAAATAATAGCAATATGGATCTTAATACAAAATATCTCGGATTGAACTTAAAAAACCCTCTGATTGTTAGCAGTTCAAAACTAACAAAAGATTTTGACAGTATCAAATACTGTGCTGAAATGGGAGCAGGAGCAATTGTTACCAAATCAATTTTTGAAGAGCAATTACTAACAGATCATGATAAGCTTAAAGATCAGGATGCAAAATATTTTTGGTATCCTGAAGCTGTAGATTTAATTAATAAACATTCAAAAGAATTCGGATTGAAAAAAGTCTTGGATTTGATAAAAAATGTCAAATCCAAACTGGATATCCCTGTAATAGCGAGTATTAATTGCATCTCCGATCAGGAATGGACAAATTTTGCAGGTGTATTTGAAGAAGCGGGAGCAGATGCAATTGAGTTGAATATCGCTATTATTCCATTTGATAAATATTCTACTTGCACTGAAATAAACGAGAGATATCTTGATATATTAAAAAATGTAAAAAAACATGTAAATATTCCGGTTAGTGTAAAATTGGGTAGTTATTTTACAAATATCATCGGTATGGCTCATAAACTGGATCAAGCGGGAGCAGATAGTCTTGTTTTATTCAATCGATTTTATAGACCTGATATAAATATCGAAACAGAAGAAATTATCAACACTAATATATTAAGTGGCCCAAGTGAATCCACTCGATCCTTGAGGTGGATTGCCTTGTTAGCGCATCAATTGGAATGCGACCTTGCTGCCGGCACTGGCATACACGATTATAATGCTGTTATAAAACAACTATTGGTAGGAGCTGATGCGGTACAATTATGTTCCGTTTTATTCAGACACGGAATAAGTTATATCGAAACTATTTTATTTGATTTGGAAAAATGGATGAGGAGACGCGGTTACAATTCTCTATCCGAATTTAAAGGGAAAATTCATAAAATGGGAGGTGAAGAAATAGCAAAATTTGAAAGAATTCAATTTCTTAATAAGGATTTATAAGGAACTCGCTTTATTTCAATAAATACAATATAAAATATTTTATCTCAAAAGTATTTCAATTGAATAGTGAGATTATTTTAATAAAAAATTAATTTTAAATGCACAATTTTATTTTTTATTTGTTTATTCAATGTATTTTGTACAAACATTAATTATTTAACAAAAAATTTGAATTATGCCGATTTTTGATGACAATATAAGAAAGCAACTTATTGATCTTTTGGGAGAAATACCGGAAAAAGTAAATATTCTTTTATTTGTAAGTGAAGAAAATTGCAGATCATGCAGAGACACCCAACAATATATGACTGAATTTGCCGATTTGAACGAAAATATCAACCTTGAAGTTTATGATTTCAACAATGATAAAGATATGGTTGAGAAATATGATATAAAAAGAGTTCCTGCAATCGTAATATTGGAAAAAGATTATAAAGACAAAGGAATAAGATTTAACGGTATTCCTGCCGGATATGAAATTCATTCATTGATGGCAGCCGTAAAAGATGCTGCTGGTGTTCACGGTAATATAACGGAAGAACAAATTGACAGAATATCTAAAATAGATAAAAATATCCACATTCAAGTTTTTGTCACACCTACATGTCCTCATTGTCCTACAGCAGTTATATATGCTCATAAAATTGCAAATAATAATCCAAATGTAAAGAGTGAAATGATTGAAGCTACTACTTTTCCGGAATTATCGCAAAAATATGGAGTGAGAGGTGTGCCTAAAATCATTATTAATGAAACACATGAATTTGTCGGAGCTCAACCTATGGAGAAATTTTTAGATACTATTGAAAATATATGATAAAAGATATTTACTTATGAAAGTGTTGATGATTTATGCAAATAAATTTGCATACAAGCCTACAATAAAAACTTTGGATTTTGTTCCTGAAATCACGGAAGCTATGGAATACAATAATGTACAAGTGGCTTTTATTCAGGTGGAAGAAAAAGATAAAGAAAAAGCTCCTACCAAAAAATTTATCAATTTCATAAAATGGTTAAGTAGAAAAAATGAATTTAAAACTATAGTCTTACATTCTTTCGGCCACTTATCTGAAAGTAAGGCTTCCCCCGAATTCACTCAAAATATATTAAATATTTTTGAAGAAAAACTAAAATCAACGGGTTTTGAAGTCTATCAAACACCATTTGGATATTTTTTGGATCTGGATATAAAAGCTCCCGGATATTCTCTGGCGAGAGTATTCAAAAGCATGTAATATTTTTCTCTTTCAATTGGGATAAAATATATTATAAAAACAATATATTTCAATAATTTAATGTATGTAAATAACCAAGAAACAAACTATAAATGTATTACAAATATAATATTTGGCACGATGTTTGATATATAATAGTTGAGTTTTGGTTATTAAATTGAGTAATGCCCGTGTTATTAAGATAGTGCGGGCTTATTTTTTCTTTTTAGGTTTAATATAATCTTTATGCTTTTTAACATAAGTTCTGTTGATATTATATAATATTCCAATGTTCAAGGTTGATGCTTCGGAATTTTTATTCATACCATATCTCAAATAAAAATACCCTGCACTTCCAAAAGAACCTATACCATAGTCAATTTCCATTACATAAGTTTTAAAAAAACTTCTTTTAACTCCTTTATCTCTATATATTTTACTGAAAATCAATTCCGTCTTTGAATATTGAAGTCCTCCTCCGATTGAAACCCCCTTTGCAAAACCCGGTAAAAAGCCACTTAGTCCTTTGTAATTTATTTTGGCAATCAAAGGAAAAGCTACAGCTCCCATTCCTTTAAAATCTTTTACGGCAAAAGAAGTTAAACCAAGATTTATCTGCGCTTCAACCGATAAGGAAATATATTTATTTCCTAACCAAACTTTTGGTCCGTAAATCAGATTCAACATCGCATTACCCGAAGCAGGATATGCTATTTCATCTTCAGGATTAACATATCTTTGATACAAATCAATGCCTCCGACAGTTCCAAATCCAATTTGCGAAAACAATTTAGAACATAAAAACATTATCAATATAACATGGAAAAACTTTTTCATACTTTTTATGATTTATCGTCAAAAATAATGATAATTATTTAATTACAACCTATAAACCATAAAAAAAGCATCTATTTTAACAATTTTCATATCTTCACAATCCAACCAAATTCATCTTTAATATCCCCTTTTCTAACTTTATTAATATAATTTTGAACAAAATTGGCAATTTCATATTTATCTACATCAAAGTTCATGATTTTTTCTTTAATAGCCAATTTATTGATTTTAGCAACAATCGCAGCAGTACCCGAACCAAAGACTTCTTTCAATTCACCTTTGTCGTAAGCTTCGATAAGTTCATCTATAGAAAGTAATTTATCTTCAACTTTATAACCTTTTGATTTCAATAAGGTAATAATACTATCCCTTGTGATACCTGCCAGTACAGCTCCGTCTAATTTTGGTGTCACCACAGTATCTCCAATTACAAAAAAGATATTCATCGTGCCGATCTCCTGAACATATTTCCTATGAATTCCATCCAACCACATTATCTGATCATAACCTTCTTTTTTTGCCAGTTGGAAAGGGTATAAAGATGCCCCATAATTTCCGGCTGTCTTAGCCTCCCCTATTCCACCTTTTACAGCTCTGACAAATTTTGTTTCCGCTTTAAGACTCAGAGGCCTGTTATAATAAGGACCTGAAGGTAAGGTCAAAATAATGAATTTATATGTTTTAGAAGGCTTCACACCAACTACCGCATCCATAGCAAACATTAACGGACGGATATATAATGCACTTCCAACAGCCTTGGGTATCCAGTTTACTTCCAAACCCACTAAAGCTTTTACAGCATCTATAAAAACATCTTCAGGTATATCAGGCATACTCATTCTGTGGGCAGAACGATTAATTCTTTTGGCATGCATTTCAGGCCTGAATAAAATCGGCTTATCGTCATTTGTTAAAAATGCCTTCATACCTTCAAAAATTGTTTGCCCATAATGCAAAGTAAGATTAGCAGGATGGAGTGAAAGATTTTCTAAAGGTTTTATTTCAAAATTTTGCCATTTCCCATCTATATAATCAGCCACAAACATATGGTCTGTAAAAGCAGATCCAAAAGGTGGCATATTATTAAAATCAAAATCAGATACTCTTGATTTTTCAATTTTCGTTATCTTAATGTTTGTATTCATATCCTTGATTTATTATGTCCAAATTGTTTTTAAGATAAAATAATTACTCAAGTGAAATCATTTTGACCTTATTATTAGAAAGTAAATTCAATTTTTTTTTATTTACTATAGCGATTGTTTTTTTATAAATATTTATACACCTAAAATCCAGAGTCATTAATCCTTTAAAGGAAATTCATTAAATCAAACTCTGATTTTCACAAAATTAAATTGCTATTTGCTTTTCAACTTTATAAAAATATTTTACTTTTATTAAAAACATCGATTCATCGATATAGCCAATATTTTATAATTGTTTGCAATATAAGAAATTTTAAAATAAAAATTGTGTTTTTATTTAAATAATTCTAAAATAAATTTTTAATTTTGATTTTGTATAAATATTGAAATATAATTTCATGAAAAAAAATAGCGATTTTTTTGATTTCCCCGTTTATAAAACAGCAAGCCTGTCTAAAGGAAAACTTGTTAAGTCAAATCAATTTCCCCATGCTTATTTAACAGTATTGATTCCTGAAAGTGATTATTCCGCTGAGAATAATGAATTTTTAAAAAAAATCATATCAGCTTTAGGTATTTCATGGGACAGTGATTGCAGAGTTAGAACATTTTCCAATCATGACATATTAAATACATCGTTAATATTCGATAAAGATAAATCCAATTATATACTGGGTTTTGGGCTACAACCAAATAGAATTGATACCCAAGCTATTTTAGAATTAAATATATGGAATAAATTTAATAATTTCAATCTGCTATTAACATATAGATTGCCGGAATTGAAAAATAATAATGTCAATAAAAGAATTTTGTGGAATAAACTTAAAGATGAATTCGGTGAAAAATAAAAAAACATTAATATTTGCAACATCAAATTACAATAAAATAATTGAGGCAAATAAATTGCTAAATTCTCAAACCTCGTATAATATTATTAGCAAAAAAGATGCGGGTATAATGGATGAAATCCCAGAAACAGGTAAAACAATTGAGGAAAACGCAATTCAAAAAGCTAATTATATATATGAAAATTACAAATTGGATTGTTTTGCTGAAGATACCGGCTTGATAATTGATGCTCTTAACGGTGAGCCTGGAATTTATTCGGGGAGATATGCCGGAGAAGAAAAAAACGATAAAAAAAACATAAAAAAAGTTTTGACCAATCTCAAAAATAAATCAAACAGAAAAGCCGGATTTAAAACTGTTATAGCTCTTATCATGAATGGAGAATTGCATATTTTTGAAGGAATAGTAGAAGGCAAAATAATCAATACACCAAGAGGTGAAACCGGATTTGGATATGATCCGATTTTTGTACCGGAAGGTTTTGATAAAACATTTGCAGAGTTAGGTACGGATATAAAAAACCAAATAAGTCATAGAGCAAAGGCGATGAAAAAACTAGTGGATTTTTTGATAAAATGATCTTAATACCGGTTTAATATTAGAGTTTGGATTGAAACTCTTTTTCAAATTTTGTCCAAGGTGTATTTTTATAATAATCTTCACCGAAAAAATTAATTATATATTCAAAATCTTTTGCATTCCGGTAACCGGGCAATACCTGCAATACATTTAAATCTTTTGTGAGAAAAACATAAGTGGGATACGATAAGTTATTCTGTGTCAAAGCAGCTGCAAATTCATGATACCCTCTCCTACCTGATTTAACATATTTAAAAATAGTACCTTCAAATTCCAAATCTTCTTTTTGCTCAGCATTAAATTTCACTGCATAATAATGCTTATTTACATAATCCACTATAACAGGGTTTGTAAACGTGGTTTTATCCATCCTTTTGCACCAGCCACACCAATCGGTATATAAGTCAACAATAACTTTACGTTTTTCAATTTTTTGTTTTTTCATCATTTGATCCCAGGTTACCCAATGGATCTTTTTCTGCGCAAACAAAGATATTGATATAAAAGAAAATAAAATGATTATCGCTGTTTTCAAGAATTTATTCATATATAAAATTTATTTTTACTCCTTAATTTCTAAAGTATGTAATTCAATAACTACTATTTAATTTTAAAACCGATTTTAGTCAAAATTGTTTTAATTATATATCGCTTTTAATAAATATTTAACAATATTATGTTTAAATAGTGTATGTCTATAAAATCATTAAAATTAAAAAATAATCTTTTTGGAATCTTTTTATTTTCCTCAACTAGCTGATACTAAGGCATCTCTTCATCTCAGAAAAGTAAAAATCTCATCAAAAATCTTGTTTTTTAAATTCTTGAACTATATGGATAAACACTATAATTTTAATTTTTCATAAAATTTAAAACAAATTATCATAAATCGTGTTTAGATAATCAAAGTATATTTTTTAAAATAAAATTCATTTTTAAATAAATCATAATTATGGCAACTATCAAATTAACAAATCAGATGTTTTTAGATGAAATCTTTGATTATACCACAGAAAAAGAGTGGAAATACAAAGATTCCGTTCCGGCAATCATTGACTTTTATGCAGACTGGTGCGGACCATGCAAAATGGTAGCTCCTATTTTGGAGGAACTTTCAAATCAATATGAAGGGAAATTAAAAATTTACAAACTCGATACAGAATCAGAACGGGAATTAGCAGCTGTTTTTGGTATCAGAAGTATTCCGAGTATTTTATTTATTCCCGTGGACGGTAAACCAATGATGCAAGTTGGAGCACTTCCTAAATCAACATTGATTGATGTTATAGAAAAAGAATTATTGAAAGAAAAAACAGAAGAAGTTTAAATTCTTTTAGAATAAAAAAAAAGCTTGTTCTTCAACAAGCTTTTTTTTTGACATTTCAACAATTATTAAAACATATCTCCTCTCATAAAGCTTACTTTTGATTTACAAATTTTTTTGTATATTTGTCCTAAATAATTATTTACAAATTGAAATTACTTATAATTAGATTTAGCTCAATCGGTGATATAATCCTGACTTCTCCCGTAGCCAGGATAGCAAAAAATCAAATTAATGCCGAGGTCCATTTTATTACTAAAGAGCAATATGCTTCTTTACTAAAATCAAATCCATATATAGATAAGGTATATACTATCAAATCAGATGTTAGAGAAATAATAAATGATTTAAAAAAAGAAAAATATGACTATATTATAGATTTACACAATAGTTTGAGGAGTAAAATACTTAAGTTTTTGTTAAAGACTAAATCTTTTTCATTCAAAAAAGAAAATATAAAGAAATGGTTAATGGTCAATTTTAAAGTTAAATCTGAGATTTTGCATATAACGGAGAGATACATTAATACATTAGAAAAATTTAAAGTAAAAAATGACAATGAAGGTTTGGATTTTTTTTATCAAGACAATCCAAATCTATTTAAAACTTTTGATATACCCGAATCTTATGTCTGTATTTCACTTGGAGCAAAACATTTTACAAAAAAAATACCAATAGAAATCATAAAAAAAATCATTTCAAATTTGAATTACAATTTTGTATTAATCGGCGGTTATGATGTCACAGCTACAGCAAATGCAATCACAAAAGATAATCCTGATAATATCATTGATTTAACCGGAAAAATAAGCATATACGAATCAGCTCAAATAATAGATAACAGTTTATTTTTGATAAGTTCGGATACGGGAATGATGCATATTGGTGCTGCATTAAAAAAGGAAATGATTGTATTATGGGGAAATACTGTTCCCGGATTTGGTATGGATCCATATTATGGTAACAAAAAAATCATGTATTTTAATAGTGAAGTGAATAATTTATCTTGCAGACCTTGTTCAAAAATAGGATTTGATAACTGTCCGAAAAAACATTTTAAATGTATGAAAAATCAAAACATAGATAATATTGTCAATTTTTCTCAAAAAATAATAAAACATAACATTATTTCAGGGAATTAACAAAAAAACTATAGATTAGTCGCATTATAATAAATATTAATCTAAAAAATATTTTTAATAAATAAAATATATATATCTTGTGAAATAGCTATAAGGACAAGATTACTTTGGCTGAAAAAATAATTTTTAATCAAATCAAATAAACCATGAAAATACATCAGGAACGTAACAAAGAAGTTTTTAACCCAAAAACATTAACTAAATTTATAGTTATTGGAGTAGTAGCCTTAATTTTATTTTTAGTCCTTTCAAATACTACTTTTTTAACCTTGAAGCCAGGAGAAAAAGGAGTTTTATTTAAAAGATTCGGTGGAGGACTGGATAAAACCCATATTTACGGTGAAGGATTTCACATGATTTTGCCTTGGAACAATATGTATATATATGATACTCGAATTAAAGAATCCTTTGAAAAAATGGAAGTTTTGTCTAAAAACGGCTTAAATATTAAAATTGAATTATCTTATAGATATTATCCTCAAGCTGAAAAGATTGGAGAATTGCATGAAAAAATCGGGAAAAATTTCCAGGAATATATTATCAAACCTGAAATAAGGTCATCAACCAGAGAAGTAATTGGCAAATATCTTCCAGAAGAGCTATATTCAACTAAACGTGAATCTATTCAGGATGAAATATTTGAACAGACAAAAAAGGCATTAAACAAAAAATATATAACCCTTGATGCTATATTGATACGTGAAGTAGCATTACCTCAGACTCTTCAAAATGCTATTGAAAATAAATTGAAACAGGAACAAGAATCATTAGAATATGAGTTCAGGCTTGTAAAAGAAAGGAAAGAAGCCGAGAGAAGAATTATTGAAGCTGAAGCAAAATCAAAAGCAAACAACATCCTAAATAAAAGTTTGACTGATAAAATACTAAAAGATAAGGGGATTGAAGCTACTATTAAATTAGCAGAATCACCTAATACCAAAACAATAATTATAGGGAGTGGAAAAGATGGTCTTCCATTAATATTGGGTGGAGGAAATTAAACGGATATTAAATAAAAAAGCTTGTCAATCAATTAAGGACAAGCTTTTTTTTAAATAAAATCAGTTCGATTTTAGAATAAATTCACACTACTTGTAAACAGATTCTTTACCGAATTTTTTAGCTAGCAAATAATAAAACATTGCTCTGTATTTGTTTCTGTTTGATGAGCCCAATTGAGCACATACATCTTTAACTGCTGCCATCAGCTTATCCGCAGATTCTTTGCATCCAAGTTTTTTCACCAGATAGTTATCAACTACTCTTTGCAATTCCGCATCATCTGAGCATGACACTGTTGAAGAATCTTTATTGTAAATCGAAGGTCCGAGACCAACTGTGACTTTAGTCAAAAAATCCATATCAAAATCGATATTCATTTTTTTGAATTCATCTGCATATTTTGCAATTAAATCATCTCTTTTACTCATATTAATAAATTTAAATGTTAATAATCAAGTTTCGCACAAAAATACACATTTTTTATGAATTATAAAAAATTTTAACATTTAACCCACATAATTAACAATTATTTCCACAACAAAGCATTGAGATTTGTATGAATTAATGAATGGAATGCAAAAAAGTAATATCCAAATCAAAAATTCATATAAAATCATTTTTTACCCATATCTTGCAAAATACCGTTTGCAATTCCGTTTTTGATTAAATGCTTTATATTATTGGGTATGTGGATAGCATTCTTAAAAACTGTATTTTCCAATTCCGCACCAAAAAAATTACTTCCTTTCAGGTCTGCACCGGTAAAATCCGCCCCTTGAAGATGCGAACCCTGAAAATTCACTTTGTGCAGTCTGGAATAATTAAATTTTACTCCGCGCAATCCGGAACCTGTAAAATCGGAAAAACACAAATCCATGCTATCCAATCTGGCATTTTGCATAACTGCACGTATAAATCTTACATTGACAGCTTTGCTCCCTGTAAATTCGGAATCCGTGAAATCGGTATCTTTCATCAATGCATTGGAAAAATCACAGTTTTTGAGCATTGCATTATGCGCTTCCATTCCAAACATATTGGCTCCAAGAAATTTGCAATTGTTAAATGTAGCTCCTGTCCCGTAAACGTGAAACATTTTTGACTGTGAAAAATCACAACTATCCATTTTTGAAAAGAAAAAGCTTGTCCACCGGATATCTGAGACTCTAAAATCACTATTGCTAAAATCCCCTTCACTGCAATCTGAGCTTCTAAAACTAACAGCTCTGAAATCAGAATTACGACTTATTACCTTATGCCAATAGTAATTATCCAAGGTGTCAAACCTGAAATCATCATGTGATAAAGGAACCTCTTTTATTCCTTTTAATGTCTTATAACCGTTATCACTCAATGCTATTTTCTTTACATCTTCATCGCTCAAAAAATTAGCTAATTTAACCAGATTGGAAGTATCGCATTTTTCGGTAAATAAATTTTCAACTACAGATTTGTTCTTACCGCAGGATACTATTAATGCAATAGAAGAAAAAAATAATAAATATGATAAGTATTTTAGTTTCATTTTTATTTGTTACATGGATTATTTATTTTAGACATAAATAGCATTTTCATATAAATTTCTGAATCAAAGTTATAATGATCACATAGACAAACACTAAATAATATCATTTCTTTTAAAATACCTATTACCAAAAAATGCAAAAAGGCCACCTAAAAAGAACGGATATAAAATTGATAACACAAGGAAAGCATTCCTTCCAATAACATCCAAAACATAATACGATGCAGGTCCCATTACGGTAAGTTTCGGATCAAAAAGCACCAATGACCCGGTTCTAAAAACCTGTAAAGGATTTATCATGCCTCCCCAGATAACTATATCCGGATTCAATCTCATCTTCAACATTAAACCCATTAATAGTAAGTCTAAAAAAGCAACTAATATCAACCATAAAATAAAAGCAGTACTTATAGCAATCTCTTGGGATTTTGCCACAACAGATATAAACATTCCTATTCCTAAAAAGTTAAAGATCAAAGCTGCCAGTAAAATACTATAATAGAAAAACAAATCCCACGGAATATCGAGGTCTTTAAAACTACCCCATATTACGGCAACTATTAACGCAAATAACACGGGAATATATATAACAATAAACTTACTGACAAATTTGCTCCAAAAATAACTGGAAAAAGAAATTGGTAGCGAAAGCATATATTCCATCACATTTGATTCCCTGTCTCCCACCACGGACCTAACAGTCGTTATTAGTACATAAATCGGTAGAATAGCCATGCTCACCTGCATAAAAGTAACCATTAATCTACTCAACCCCACAAATCCAATGATTTGAGATTCGGTAACACCAGATAGAAACATAATGGCCACAAACCCACCGAATAGCAAACTATAAGCCCAAAACCATTTTGAGCGAAAATTTTGCATCAAATCCAATTCTGTCATATATAAAAATCCTTTACCCATATTTTATTTTTTTATTTTTTTTACTTATTATTTCTTATCTCATCGGCAAAAAGATGAACTTTAAAGCTGATTGTATCCGGAACATACATATTTTCTTTCCCTTCCGGATCATATTTTTCCGAAAGATAATTAACGCCCCAGTTTGTTCTATCTATATTAATGATATCAGAATCAACAATAATTCTATTTTCTTTAAACACTATTTTACTTTTAAAAGAAATATTTCGCTCAACATCTTGAATCTCCAATATTCCCGTTATATAATAATAATCCGAATCAATTTTTTCAACTTCTTCTATTTTAAATTTCGAATCGGAAAATGTTTCTACATTAAAAAAAGATAATGATTTTATAACATTATCCAGTGTCAATCTTAACAAGTTATTATCGGTAATATCATCATCGGATACCGTATTCATATCGACTATAAAACTTCCTCCAATGATATTATTATTTACAGATTCAACAGAACCGGTATCCAATCTAACACATCCGTAATGCCTGCCACAATACCACAAAATCTGGCTTGAAACAGTGTCAACTGAAAAACTTTTCTTCAAATCATCTTTTTGAGCTTGAACAGACAAAAATCCTAAAATGTATATCGATAAAAAAGCAACTATCCTTTTCAAATTTATTTCATTTACTATTTAATATTATTATATCCGGATTTCTTTTCAGTATTCATTCCACATTTACCGGGAGCACATTTCATTGTACTCCCTTTTTCATTTCCGTGTTCCATCATTTTATGTTTCTTAATAAAACCTTCCCTGTTAGTCTTCCCTTCTTTTATCCTTTTTATGGCGGTTAAATAGTCAAAATAACCATCTTTTTTTTGTTTAACGGCGCCATAACCAAAACCCATTGGTGTTCTGTCACCAAATCTATACCACGCTTTTTCAATATCAAGCCATTCACCTGTATCAGCATCAGCAATCCAAACCTTAGGCTTCTCTCCCATGGAAAATTTCTTCCAGGCAGGAGTTTCAATATATTCCACATAACAGCCTAAATCATCAAACCAAATTACTTTTCCTGTTTTATTAATAGCTTGCACAGCATAATTAGGTTCAGCTATTCCCATAAGACAATTAATACAAACATCCCTGTCAAAGTTGATTTTACGAGGGCTATAATCAACTTCATGCTGACAAGAAATTATAAATAAAACCGATAGAAAAAAAAGTATTCGTTTCATCTTTTTAGATTTTTTTATCGACTATTACTTTACCAAGATCCATTTCCACTACCCTATTTGCAAGGTTTTCCAATTCTTTCACCCTATGGCTGCTTATTATCATCAAAGAATCTTTGTTATAATTTGACAAATATTGAAAAAATATCTTCCGAGCTTCAGGATCAAGATTTGCAGACGGTTCGTCCATAAGTAAAATTTCCGGTTTTCTACCCAGTGCCAAAGCAACCAAAAGTTTTTGTTTCATTCCTCCCGACAACTTTAAAAAAGGTTTTGATAAATTCGCATCGATATCAAGACCTAAGTCAACGCCAATTTTAATAAACTCTTCTTTATTTGTATTTGACAATTTTGAGAAAAAATCCAGCATTTCACCAACTGTCATTTTTAATGGTGGTGGAATTTGTGGTATAAAACCTATATGCTGCATTAATTGTTCATGATAAATTCTAGGATTTTTATCCATTACGGATAATTCCCCTTCAAAAACATATTGTCCGAGAATACATCTTATCAATGTTGTTTTTCCAGCTCCATTTTGACCTATTAATGCAATTCTATCTCCTTCCGTAAAATCAATAGTTAAGTCTTTTAATACTTTAACTTTATTAAAAGACTTGACTAAATTAACAGCGGATATCAAAGCTCTTTTTTTCACTTGTGTTTCTCCCATTTATATATTTTTAATAATTCCAATAAAGACTTTAGCTCAATTTTTCCAATCCTTTAATTGCATATGTCAAAGCTTCTCCAGCGCATATATCCACACACAATCCACATTTTGTACAATCATTACCCGTATAATGGATTTCTTGGGTTGCTTTTCCCCTCTTCACAAACCATAATTCATGTGGAACTAAACACACATCTTGACAGTCAGCACAATACCCACATTTATCCAAATCGAATTTTATAGTCACAGGAGAAATCGAACCAATCATACCGTATGTCGCCCCTACAGGACATACATATCTGCACCAAAATCTTTTGCTATAAACTATCTCAAAAATCATTATAATTATTATCCAGACTAAAATCAAACCGGGTCCATATATCAAAGCTCTGGATGTAATCCCTACGAGATTAAAGTCCTCAAATACGAGCTGTTGAGTTACTATTGCTAAAATCAAAAAACCTGCCCAAAAAACATACCTTAACGATTGATTATAAGTATGCTCCTTTATTTTTCTTTTCTTTACCAAGTAATTATGAAGCTTTTCCAAATTTTCCGAGACAAAATGATAAGGACACAACCAAGAACAAAAAGTCCTACCTCCCACTAATGAATAAAACAAAATAATAGTTACCAATCCAATCCAAAAATTCATTGTCAAATTGAGAAAATGACCTTGAACCAGGGAAATAGATAATGTTTGCAATGCATTATAAGGGTCCATCAGATAAAAGCCCAGTAATCTTGACCCACTCAATGAACCTTCCAGTAAAGATAAATCCAATGCAAATGATAAAACAAAGAGTCCATTTATTAAGATCAAGACAGCCCATCTTTTATTTCTCCATTTGTGTTTATCGACATGACCATTGTGCCATTCTTTATAACTTATTCCAAGTCTGGCATGTGGTAATTCTTCCTTAGGTTTAGGAGGAAGCGGTGGAAATTTTTTAGAATTTTTAAATATATCAAACATATTTTAAGCTTTAACGGGTTCAACAATGATACTTGGTTTTTCAGTAGGACATACCATAACACACACACCGCATCCGGTACATCCATCCAATACTTTTGGACGTTTCACCTTTTTGCCGTGAGCATCCTGAATCTCTTCCATTATAATTGCTTTCTCTCCAATAGGACATTCTTTTATACAAATATCACAAATATCTTCTTTATATTCTTTATCCACCACCGGCGTAGCTTTCCTCTCGTTTGTATATGGAGATCTATTTACCCCTTTAAACCCAACTTCACGTACTTTTCCTTCATAACCTTTGCTTTGATATGCAAGACAAGTATCCTGATTCAATTTTGCCATCCCCATTTCTACATGCTCCTTCATAGCAATAATCTGAACCTTAAAAGGATTATAATCTTTACTCATTTGTTTTCCTTGCATCTCTTTATCGTATTTTTCTATAGCTTCTTCTCCAACTCTTTTAAATTGCAAGAAATTCAAAACCGCTGTAGGACAAGTTTCAACACATTGAAGTGAGTCACAAGAAAAATCACATGCTTGCTCTCTCACTTCAATATAAGGGGTACCATAATCCAATCCTGAATCTATATCTGCTAATTTTATAGCCTGTATAGGACATATTTGCACACACAAACCGCACTTAATACACTCTGCAATAAAAATATCTTCATCTATTGCACCGGGGGGTCTGAGAAAATTCGTAGTTGGAATTTCATTTTTTTTATTTGATTTCAGATAACCGGCGCCTGCCCCTACTATTGCTAAAGACCCTAAGGCAAAAGCACTCGTTTTAAAAAACTGCCTTCTATCTAAATTCGTTGTTTTTTTTGACATAGCAATTATTTTTTGTTCCTTATATAGTAAGTATCTGTCTATAAAATCATTAATAATTAAAAACAACCATTTTGCGTTCTTTACATTTTTTAATAATCAATCGCTTTATAGACAAACAATAGTTAACTCAATTAATCATTTATAATTATCAAATATATTAAAAGAAATTGATTTATCCAATTATAACCTAATATAATATATAAATTTTAGATTAATTTTAAAAAGCTTAATACCCCCTGATTAAAATATATAAAAATAATCAGAAATCAACTTTCTTTTCATATCCTTCCTTCATTCTTTTCTTTAATTGTTTCTTCCAATTATATATCGGCTTTTTGTCAATCAATACTAATTTTGGTTTTGAAAAAGGAGCAAGCTTTTCCAAAAAATCAATTACAGATAGAATAGGAGCTCCATAAAAAAACCTGGCATTATCATCAAAATTCCATATATGTTCAGTATAAGAAAATAAAACATAAGGGTTGTCACCAATATTATCATCATCCCTGTCAAAACCTGCATAATCATCCCAGTAATTAGACTCCCAGGTATTCAAATTGGCTGTTCCAACTTCTGAAAAAACAGAAATTAAATTATTGTGAAAATAATTGTATCGAATTAAGTTACCTTCTTGTTTGTTATGAAATTTCATTCCAATATTGCAAAAAGCTATTTCATTATCCTGAATTGTATTTTTTTTTGTAGGTACAAAGGGAGAAACATCAAAATGAATACCTTCCGCCGAGTAAATAAAAGTATTATTGAGTATCTGGTTTGATGAAGTTTCTTTCATACCAAGACACATACCGCTTGGTCCTTTAGAATTTGCAATTACATTTCCGGTCATAATAGTTTTCTCACTATACATAAGAAATACTCCTACGGAATTACCGGTAAAATAATTATTTTGTATTCTATTGTTATGTGAGTACATAAGATGAATAGAATATCGGTTCCCTACTCCTTTATTAGACTGAAATAAATTTTCCAAAGAATACCATACAACCATATCCCTGACATTGTGCCAATAATTGTATTGAACTTTATTTTTTTTTGAATACCACAACCGTATTGCATCGCCTTTAAGTGCTGTTGTCCTTTTCATCAATGATGAAATCTCATTATGTATGATTGTATTATTAAAAGATTGCATAATATCAACACCAAAAAGGCACTCTCTAATTCTACAATTTTCAACAATATTATATTCGGAACTGTCTGCAATAGAAACCCCGCTATCAACGTAATCATGCAAACCACCAGAATTTTGTATTATAACATTTCTGATATAGACACCATTTGCTCTGATTTTAATCACCGAACCTTTTTTCCCTCCATCTATAATAGAATGTCCCAGACCATCGATCACAATACTCCCTGTCCTGATCACAACTCTTCCCCTATAAACGGCAGATTTTAATTTGATAGTATCTCCGGGTAATGCCTTATCTATCAAAGATTGAAGATCCAATGTATCCTTGGTGTTTAAAGGTTCCTTTAACGGATATATCAAGCCTGCATCAGGAGCATAATCCGTTTGAGCATTCAACAAATTCCCACACAATAGATATATCAGGATAAATAATTTTCGCGCAATTAAAATTTGATATTTCATCTAACATTATTTTTAAGCTACAACTATATCTTAAATTTAAACAAACCGTATATTCATAAGTTTAGCTAAAAGCCGACATTTGATAGGATTCAGCTAATAATCTACGATGATATGAGCCGGGTAAAATTATTTATAATGAAAAACTCATTTTATGAAAATCTAATAATTTTCATAAAATCAATAATTACGAATTTTTCAACTCTTTTTTCTTAAACAACACGGCTAAAACAATAACAATAAATGCTAAAAATGCAATACCAAAACCATAATGAGGATAAGAAACAGTTGTAAATTGCGCTACTTTACCTTCACCAAAGACAGTAGGCATAAATTCTTTAATCCCTTCAAAAGCACCTCCACCATGCAATCCAAGATGGTGTCCATACCAATAAAGGTAATAAATATATACAAATAGAAAATAAAACGGTACCAATGCAGGAATATATGCAGCCCAACCGTTAAGTTTTTTCTTATAAAAAATAAAAAAGAGTAATAAAACAACAAAAAGGATAAAAAAGTATTTTGCACTTCTTAGTATATTATCCAAAAGTTTTAGTGCACCGGGAATTTCATTTTCCGGAATAGATTCGGCAGCATAAACAGGATAAGGGACATGTTCACCTAATTCATCCACATCATTTACTCCTTGTACAATAGGATACATACCAATAAAATGATTAATTTTATTCATTTCAATAAGGCAATCGGCACCTACATCCATTGCCAATTCTTCTCTTTCTCTTACACCTTCACATCCATTATAAACACCGTCATATTTAAATATTATTCTTATTCCTTTCGGATACATATTTTTAGGATATTGCCTGCTTTGTAATGCAACCCACCAAATTGGACTGAAAAAGGTAAGAACTATCAAAATCACACCTATAATTCCAAATAATTGATATTTTTTCATCTTGTTTAAATTTAATATTGTAAAAATTAATTCAATTAACTTAGTTACTTAATTATCAAGTTTTTAATTATAATACAAATATAATAATTTTAATGAATAATATAAATAATATTTATTTTTTTTTCTAATTTATAAATTCAATCAAATAACAATAAAAAAAAGGTATTCAATCTTGAATACCTTTTTTTTATTGTTAAAGTAACTTTATTTACTTATTGGCAATATTTGCTTTAGCTTCTCCATACATATAATGAATAGCATCGAAAAGATCCTGCTCGGTACAATCGGCGCAAGTACCTTTTGCTGTCATAGCAGTACCCGGTTTTCCATTAATTGCACTATGCATAAGTGCATTGATACCCATATCAGCTCTTTTTTGCCAATCTTCCAATTTGTATTTATCGGGTTTCAAGGCAGGTGCTCCACTCACACCGGTGAAATGACATGCAATACATGCTTTGCTATAAACTTTTTTACCGTTTTCCAAATTTGCAGTAAATTTAGTAAAGTCTTTAGTTTCAGCAGTTTTAGCTTCTTCTTTTGCTGCAGGTTTAGTTTCTTCTTTTTTAACTTCAGTTGTTTTTGTTTCAGTTGTAGTAGCTTTTTTATCACCACCGCAACTTGTCATCAACATACCTAGAAATAATACCATTGTAAAGGATAACAAAAATTTCTTCATTTTATTAATATTTTAATTTAAAAAATAGGTTCCATATTTAATTATTCAAAATATGAAGCGCAAAGTTAATATACTTTTTTAATATCTTATTATTATTTAATGAATTTATTTTAAGTAAAATCTATAAAAACATAAATACATTTACTAAAAAAGCATTTATAATATTTCCCATTAAATTTGAGGTAAAACCAATTTAAACAGTTATAAAAAAACAGGGGCAAATAATTTACCCCTGTTAAAATTACTAAGTTATGAAAATCATTTTGTATTAATTACCCTCCATTACTTTTTTGGATTTTGCTTTTAGGTATTCAATAATTTTCTTAACACCATCTTTATCGACATTTTGATTAGGCATTTTCAACTTAAATTTCCTGTACATTGATTGAATGTCATCATCTTTAAAATGAGAGTCAGGATTAAGAATCCATTCTTGCAACCATTTATCATTTCTACGTTTGTCAACCATCAACAAGTCAGGACCATTGAAGTCTTCACCAAATTTGTGACAAGCATTGCAACCATAGTTCAAGAATTCAAGTTCACCCGGTAGCAAGTTCTTCAACTCAATAGCAGAAGGTTTGAAAGCTTGCATTAGGTTATCCCATTGAATCCTCTTGGAATATGCAAGTACTCTGTCATTATCGGCCTTTTTATTGAATTTAACTTTTAAGTATCCAACGAGTTGTCTACCGTCGGGACTATGAATTTTATCTATCAATATAGGGAATGCACCGGCTTTGTCAGCATTAAATTCAATTGTTGCAGTTTCACCCGGACGCCATCTATACATTTTATCATAAGCTGTAATCTCATAGACATAATGATCTAATTTAGTTTGGCCCAAATCGGTCAAATGTATTTCTACATTTTGTCCTTGTTCCACTTCAATATCACCAGGAGTTACTTTACCATTATTTATAGTACCGTAGACATGGACGGTATTTCCATTTTTCTCAATGTGTTCTTCTCCTGCTTTAGTAACGAAAGGTGACAAATATTCCGAAGCGTCATTTGCACCTGTATATTTGTTGATATCCGTACCAACAGGATAAACGTCAATATCTTTGAAAAAGTCAAAACTGATAAGACTTGTATAGTGAGGTTCACCCAAAGGTAAAGGCATATCATAAATTATTTTCATTTTATCTCCTGAAATATCTATCAATTGGTGATTTTGCGGATGCAGAGGTCCAACCGGATTAAATCTATCAATTGATAATTTATCAAGTGAAATAAGATATTTACCGTGAGGTTTTTTAGTATCACCATGAGCAGCTACCAAGTGTCCAACATTATAATGAGAAGGAACATAACCAAGAACTTTACCCTTTATATAATCCCATTTGGTAATTCTGGAATCAACATAGATTGAAGTATAAACGACACCGGGAGTTTTATCATATTGATTATGTAATGGACCAAGACCAACTTCTACACTGGTGTGAAGAGCATCTTCGAGTTTGATTACGGGAATTCCAAATTTGTCTTTTCCCGAAAACTTTTTGTTTTTAATAGCATCCATAATCTTCTTGAAAGAATATACCCAAGCGTGACTATCAAGCTTACCGGCAACAATAATATATTCACCTGTTGGATTTACATCAACACCATGAGGTGATTTTGGTTCGGGAACCAAATACAACAGACCGTATTTTTTAGCTTCATCCATTGTAATAACATGCATTCCTCTGATTACTTTGCGTCCAATTTTACCTGCCTTAAACAATTCTTCGGCTTTTTTCCAATTTGTGACATGCAAATAATCTACATCTCTTGAAGAACAACCGGCTTCAAAAGGAGGTCTGCCACTTTCGATACCACCATAATACATTTCCGAACAAAAAGAATTGGTAAATCCCCAACCGTAAGAAACGGCTTTGCCTGCATCACTAAGATCCTGAGTATATGGAGGGAATTCAAAAGTAAATGATTTACCCATATCAATCTTTCCTTTATCATTATCAAATTTCCAATAAGTCAAACCACCACGCCATATATTCTGAAAATTTTTCTCATTAAGAGGATGGTATTTACGGTCATAAGGAGCAGGATATTGGCTTGCTTCCATTATATACTCCGAATTAGGAGTAAAAAAAGCACCCCCGTGATCATTTCTAAAGATTGGATTCATTACTATTTGTTTAAGCTCCCAATCTTTAAGACTAACAACATATATACGAGGATTTGCTTTGTCATTAATAGCTGCCCATTTACCGTTGTAAACACCATCGGTCTCCGAATAACCGGGATGGTGAGTATCACCCCACAGAATTTCAGCTCCATCTATAAAACCTGTCCTCATTCTTTTCATCGATTCTTTACTATAACCATAACCGTTGTAAGGTTGTCTTGCTGCAGTGACTGTATATCTAATCAACCTCATTGAAGGCACCATATACGTAGGCATATTTCCAGCTTGACCTCCTGAATTAAGTGCAACATATTCATCACTAAGATTATCAGGAGTATAAGTTTTGGCAGCAGCAAGTATATCATCAGCGTTTAAGTCCCTGCGCTTGACAACATCGCTAAAGGATTCGGAACCTCTCGGTGCACCGAATTCTCCTGATTTTGCTGCTCCTTTTTTCCCTTCACCGCCACAGCTCGCAAAAATCAGAGCCATACCGAAAAAGGCGAGTAACATATTCAATTTAATATTTCTCATTTTTATATATTTTAAATTTTTTACAAATAATATTATTGATTAACACCAAGTTTCTCTGACAATAATTTCTTAGCTCTCAATCCAACATCTGCCGTCTTAACCTGATATTGCCAATATTGTTCAGCCCATAAGAAAGCATCTTTCCATTTACCTTCCTTGGCATATTGCTCATATTTCTTCTTAGCAACTCCTCCTTTATCAGGTCCTAATTGATCCAATGCATCCTCTGCCAATCCTTTAACATAAGGATATTTTTCATAATGATTATCTTTCAACCATTGTACTACGCCATTAATAATTTCTTGAGTTGAATTAATAACCTTTATTTTATCATCATAATTTTTCTTATAAGCAAGCAACTCTTCTTTTGTAAGTTTAATATCTCCACCACCCGTAGGTCCTTTATATCCCTTAGGTTTGATCAATAATATTCCTTCCATTTCCAAGTGCAGAGCCGAACAGAACTCTGTACAATAATATGGAAATACTCCCGGTCTATCAGCAACAAATGTCAATGAAGCCGTTTTTCCCGGTTCAAAACTTCCGTGTTTACCATAAGTATCAACTGTAAAACCATGTGTTTCGTCTTCCGCCCTTTCCAAATTGGTTAAGTGGAATGTAACGATATCGCCCTCGTTCACCTCTACAATTTCAGGAGTGATATGTGATCGTATAAGAGTACCGAATACATGAACACGATGGGTTTTCGGATCTCTTTCTATTTTTTCCTGACCGGCAACGGTTCTATATAAAGAAGTTTCCCCTGTTCTTGTATTTGTTCCCAAAGGATATCTGATAACAGGTTTAATAGTAACTCTTTTAATTCCGACATTACCATATACATTTGCTTGAGGCAATGACATGGTATAGAGATCGGTCATTTTATCTCCGGAAATATCAATCAAGTGCTGAAAACTAGGCCTTACAGGTCCAACATTATGTCTTGTCTTATATATTCCTTCTTTATCAACAGCTATCAGATAATTTGAATGAGGCTCTGCAGATAAACCCTGAGGTACCATCAAATCACCCGGTTTAAAAGTTAATGTGATTTCTCCTTTCTTCTTTCCTGAAGAATAATCAAATTTATAGACTTTTTTATCATTAAAAGCTGAGAAATATGCAATATTTTTTCTATATTCAAATGCAACATCTTTTACACCATTTCCAACTTTAAAGGATGATTTCTTAACCCCAGCTACATCAACAACCGGAATCCCGGAAACATCTCCCTTAAAAGTTTTCTTTGCCAGAGCATCATTTACCTTTGAAAGATCCAACACAACGGCTTCATCTGCAGCAACGATAGCATAATTTCCGTCTGGAGTAACTTTTACTTTTACTGCAGCAGGTACTTCCATCAACGCAACTGCATTATTTGCAACAGCAGTTTTTGTAGAAACAATTGCCATTTTATTAACGCTGCCATCAGCTTTTCCGGCAAGACCTTTATAATTTATAACATAAATATATGTCTTTCCACTATTCTTTGCGATACCGTAAACAAATCCGTCAGAATTTTTTCTACCTGTATCAAAATAGTCCAAAACAAAGGTAGGTAGTTCTACTGTAAAAGATTCCTCGAGAATCATTCTTCCGATATGATGCCCTTCTTTTTCCGTTTTGACATCTTCAAATTTCCAAAATGTAACACCGGATTTAAAATCTTTCATATCTATGGATTTCAAATCCCATGGAGCAGGATATTGACTTGACTGAACAACATAATCAGTATTTTGATCAACAGCAGTACCTGCATAACAATTGTGAAATAATGGATGAGAAAGTACTTGTTTTGTTTCAAAGTCATCAAGTCCCAACAATGCAATTCGCGAATTGGCACCATCCGAATAAAACAGGTATTTACCATTGTATTTACCATTTGTTTCACCAAATGCCGGATATCTCATATCACCATAAGTAGCGATTTTATCATCCAGCGATGCTTTTTTCAACATTAGCATACTTTCATCATCATATCCATATCCCTGCCATGGCTCAGGAGAAAATACTCCTACATATTTATATATACGCATGGAAGGAATACCATAAACAATCATAGTTCCCGAATTGCCGGTTCCGGCAAATCCAAAGTATTCATCACGCCCTCCTCGAGGCATAAATGTCTTAACAGCGGCTAGTACATCGCTATCATTAAGACCTCTGGCTTTTTTTACCTCTTTCAAAGTTTGTTGCGCGTCAATGACGGACACAAACATTAATAAAGAAAGTAAAGCCACAAAAAATCGTTTTGTTAATGCAATCATAACATTTAATTTAGTTTAGCTCAATAAATTAATTTTAAATTTCAACATTGCGAATTTATAAAATGAATTTATATTATCCAAATATGGTCAGAATTAAATTTAACCAACTAAATTGTGAAATTTAAATTAAAGGACAAATATGTCTTTTTTATTACAAAATGATTAATATTACAAAATTTATCAAGAATCATATTTATGCTCATATTTTATATTTATATATATATTAATTAATGCTATTCTTTTTTATATGGATTATTAAAATTGATAATGTATAGATTGATAATTTTTCTTTAATTGTCGGGATCGATTTAATTTATAACGGTTATAAATTATCAAAAAACTTCATATTATTTTTTGAATATGAAAAATTCATTAAACATAATATAGATAATTTTCAGAAAAATATAACACGAATTTTAAATAAAGTCATTTTTTTTTATTATTTTTTTGAATATTAAGTTTTTTTTTATAATTTAGTGTCAAAATTTTAATTGGTATTAAAATTTTAATAGAAAAATTTATATCAAAATTATTTATTTAACAAAACTAAAACAACAATTATGATTAACTTAGTAGATTGGAGTCAGGCAAACGGTTTATTATATTTTATGGTAGCTATTCTTCTTTTAATTCCAATTGTCGTGATTATTTGGTTAGTTGCCATGACTTTGAGAAATAAAAAAAAGAAAAAGCTTGAATCATAATTTAATCTTTAGAGTGCTGGATTAACCCGAATTATTCATAAATTTCACATTATTTTTTTCTTAAATACTTTTTTTCATAAAAAAGTAAAGTAATGATGTTTAATCGATATTACATTTTATGTATTTATCATAAGGGTATTGTGTCGAATAAAAAGTATTTTAAAATCGATGTTTTTAACCGGAATTTATATTATTACAGTATCTGTTCATAAAATCATTAAAATTTAATGTACATTTGTATTCTTATGAGTTTTATAAATCAAATAGATCAGATATTGTTTTATTGGATAAATAATAAAATGGATAATTCATTTTTCGATTATTTTTTTATTTTTATCCGTAATAAATATATATGGTTACCATTATATCTGTTCATTATATCATTTCTTATTTTCAATTTTAAGAAAAAGGGATTATTAATTTTATTATTTGCTTTTTTAACTGTTGGAATATCTGATTTTGTTAGTGCGGGAATTATTAAACCTGCTATTGCAAGAGTAAGGCCTTGTAATGACAGAATATCAAATTTGCATCTCATAGCCAGAGTAAAATGCGGATCGGGATATAGTTTTCCTTCTTCTCATGCCACAAATCATTTTGCATTAGGCGTTTTTTTCTTTTTGATTTTCTCAATCGTCAATAAAAAAATTGCATTCTTTTTTATTATATGGGCATTTTTAATTTCTTTTGCTCAAATTTATGTTGGAGTACATTATCCGTCGGATGTTTTCATTGGAGCGATTTTAGGGTCTCTTATAGGTTTTTCAACATATAATATCTATAAAAAAACACGGGTATTAATAAATTAAGAGTAAATACTTAAATTATGTTTATAAACAATTGTTAAATAAATTATAATCATTGAAAAAAATAGTGATAACCGGTCCTGAATCTACAGGAAAAACTACATTAGCCAAACAATTATCCAATAATTTTAATATACCACTGGTAGAAGAATTTGCAGTAACATATCTAACAGCAACCAAAGGAATATACTCATACCGGGATTTATTGAAAATAGCAAAAGGACAAATTGAAGAAGAAAACAAGGCTATAAAAATTTCTAATAAAAATACAATAATATTAGATACGGATCTTATAACCATTAAAATTTGGTCCAAAGTGAAATTCGGTAAAATAAGCAGGTGGATCATGAAGACTATAAGAGAACGTCAATACGACCATTATCTTTTGTGTTATCCTGATATTCCTTGGGAGTACAACCCTTTTAGAGAAAATCCTAATGACAGGGATATCTTATTTGAACTATATAAAAAAGAATTAAAAAAATATGGAAAAGACTTTACAATAATCAAAGGCTCCAAAGACCGTCGTTTTGAATTGGCTGTAGATATTATA
>JALSPW010000231.1 GCA_026985735.1 Saprospiraceae bacterium | reverse complement strand
AAATGAAAATGTGAAATTCTATAGATCTCTTAGTGAAGATGAGAAGGATTATTTTGAAAAGAGAATTCAGTATTTTCTTGAGACAAAAACCATAACGGGTATTAATACCGGGATTGATGATAAAATAAAAATCCTGATAGCAGTTAGTGCCATATTGCCTGTTTTTGCTTTTCCTGATTTTGAATATGATAATATCAGTGAAATACTCGTTTATCCCAATTCTTTTGATGAGGAATTTAATATTGGAAATAAAGAAAAAATTCTCGGTATGGTAGGTAATGGGGCAATGAATAGAATGATGATTCTTTCAAAACCGGATATATTGAATGCTTTCAAGGGTACAAGAACAGTACATAATGTTGCTTTACATGAATTTGTGCATTTGATTGATAAAAAAGACGGAGATATTGACGGAATACCGGAAATGCTTATTGATAAAGCTTTTGTATTACCGTGGTTGCGTGAATTAAAAAAAGCTGAAAACCAAATACGAAAACATAAATCCGATATAAATCCTTATGCTTTGACAAACGATTCGGAGTTTTTGGCGGTAGCAAGTGAATATTTTTTTATGTCGCCTGTTAAATTCAAGAAGAGACATCCGGAATTATATAAATATTTTTCTAAGATATACAGGAGAAAGCTAAAGAGTGATGAAAAATAAGCTTACTATTCCGATAGAATGCTTTTGAGAATAAATTCAGTATCTTTGTATTAAAATGATTTGACTTTAGTGGTTATAAAAATATTTTTGTGAAATTATGCATTATATAAAATTGAAGATATTATTTGTTTTATTTGTTTTTACGCTGTCGTCATGTGAATCCGATTTGGTTGATATGGATGCTATCAATAAAGAAGTAAACACTAAATTGCAAAGAAAAATTAATACCAAAATCAATGATTGTCGTCAAAAAGCTCTTAAAGATGCTGAAATTTATGTTGATTCCATTATTACAGATTTGACAAAAGATATATTGATAAAAGATGTTGAATTTCCGGAAAAACCACAGAGAGATACGGAAACAAAAAATTATCAAATAAAAATCGATTCAATAGATATAAACAGTCTTGTTGATAGCCTGGAAATAATAAACGGTCGTATAGATACAAATTCAAATTAATATATGAAGAAAAACCTGACTTTAGCAGAAGCATTGATTCCCGTGGTATTTTTAGTAGCATTATTAGCGTATAATGTTCAAAAAGTTTTTGGAGATGATGCATTATCAGGTTCCAATCAATTTGCATTATTGCTCGGAGCGTCAATTGCCGCTTTAATAGGTTTTAAGAATAAAATCAGTTTTGAATATATGATGGACACTGTTGCCAAAAATATAAAATCAACCAGCAGTGCCATATTGATATTGTTATTTGTAGGGGGTTTATCAGGTACATGGTTGTTGAGCGGTATAGTTCCAACTATGATTTATTATGGTTTACAAATATTAAATCCAACTATATTTCTTGCGGCATCTGTGGTTATAGCCTCATTAATTTCTCTGGCAACGGGTAGTTCATGGAGTACTTCCGCTACAGTTGGTATAGCATTGATTGGCATTGGCAAAGCGCTTGGTATCAATGAGGGAATGATAGCCGGAGCAGTTATTTCTGGAGCTTATTTTGGAGACAAGATTTCTCCGTTATCAGATACTACTAATTTAGCTTCTGCTGTTGCCGGAACAGACTTATTTACGCATATCAGATATATGTTAAAGACTACCATACCTTCTATTTCGATAACATTGATACTGTTCGTTATACTAGGATTTTATCAAAAAAATTCAGGAGATAATATCAATATAGATTCGATGCTTTCTTCGATAAAAGAATCTTTTAATGTAACTCCCTGGCTTTTGATTGTGCCGGGGATTGTAATTTTTTTAATAATAAAAAAGACGGAGCCGCTTATCGCATTAATGCTCGGAACATTACTGGGAGGATTATTTGCTATACTATTTCAACCGCATATTATTGAAAAATTTGCCGGAATTGAGAAAATAGATTTTCACGCAGCTTATAAAGTTGTGATGAATTCCATTACTACCGAAACCCACATTGATACTTCTAACGAAAGATTAAACGACCTTTTTACTTCAGGTGGAATGTCGGGAATGCTGGGAACAATATGGTTGATTTTATCCGCAATGGTTTTCGGTGGAATAATGGAGGCTATCGGAGCACTTAATACAATCAGTTCATCTCTTTTAAGGATTGCAAAAGGGGATTTTGGAGTTTTTGCCAGTACGGTTACGACATGTATATTTTTCAACGGAACAGTATCAGACCAATATCTTGCAATTGTAGTACCCGGAAAAATGTACAAAACAGCATTTGACGAAAAGAATCTCAAACCCGAAAATCTCAGCAGGACACTTGAAGACAGCGGAACGGTTACATCGGTATTGTTTCCATGGAATACGGGAGGAGCATACAATTCCAGGGTTTTAACCGTGGATACATATCATTATTTGCCGTATGCTTTTTTTAATCTGATAAGCCCTCTGATGACTCTTATATTTGCTTATTTCAAAATAAAAATCAGAAAATACAAAGTAAATCGCAAAGAAAATAATGGGAATTAGTTCGTATATTTAATGTTGTAACCCTTTATTTCCCAATTTTTTATTATATTTTTCAATTCATTTAACATATAATAAGTATCAAAATAGAAATAAATATTTCTTGTTGTATCCGGTGTCTGAATTTTAATAAAATTCTTAGGATATTTACCAAAGATGATTTTGAAGAAATCAATAAATTTTTCTCCCGGCATTTTATAATCTTTTTTAACGGTTATTAAATTTGCATCTTGAATATTTATCTTTTCTTCAATTTCTTTATCATTTTTTGCAGAACAAATATGTATAGTGTCTTTATCTATTTTAATAATATGCTTTCCCATGAGTTCTGCATTTTTTATTTTTTTTTGTACATGGTATTTTAAAGTTACAATTATGATTAACATAATGAAATTTACTAATGAAATCACAAATTTATTTACAAATTCACAGTTACATAAAATTAAAATAAGAAATAAGGGAGCAATAATCATGCAATAAATACCAAAATAGATATTAACCCTATTTCTTATTTTATAATATTCTGAATTTTCGATAATTTTACCAACAAACATTATTAATGCTTTAATATCCTATAATCCCATTCTTTGTTTTTATTTTTTATTTTTAATATATAAATACCATTGGAAATAGCGTTTAGGTCTATTTCTTTTTTTGCTCCTTTTGCTATACTTATTTTAGTGGAATAAACAAGTTTACCATTAATATTATAAATATAAATTTTTGCTCCGGATCTGTTATCTATATTGGATAATATATTAATATTGTTATGGAATACTGTCGGAAATACTTTAAATTGGTTTTTTGCGGTTTTTCCCGGTACATCTTTTACCTGAGTAGTAATGTCAAAATATTTCAAAAGTGTTTCCGTAAATATTTTAATTTCATAACGGTCACTTACCGTTTCCAGAGGAAATCCTATATTCACGACTGCGCCGGCAGTACTTCCCGACCCGAAAATTCCTTTATATGCAATACCTGCAACCGAGCCTTGATTGTATTTTAAAATGGATTTTGCCTCACCTTCCGGTGCGATCACATCCGGATAATCTTCCGTATATTTTTCTCCGTAATGCAAAATTACACCTTCAAATTCCTGTCCGTTTATACCCGTGGCGGGAGCTCTGCCGGAAGTACCATCTTCCACAAAAGAAGCTTTGAGATAATTATGATAAAAATTTTTATCCGTTGTTGAACCTTTATGGTCCAAATCCCAAGCTATCTCGCTTCCCGTAACAAAAAGTTTTCCGCCCTGATTTAAGTAATCTTTTACTTTGTTTTGTTCTGCAGCACTAAATGTTTCATCAATGGTGGATTCATCACCCAAAAACCATATTACAATATCATAATTATTTAGTTTGATATTATTTATTATTATACTTTCGTTGGAAGCTGTAGAAACATCAATATGCGCATTGGCATCCCAAAGTCCGGTTAAATAACAAGATGAAGCAAAAGTATGCGAACGTTCCGGATATGAAGCTCTCCTGTCAAATCCATCGACAATAAGCAGTTTTTTATTTGTATCAAAAGGATAATGCATTATTCCGTACATGTCGCTGCTTTCACTTTCGTATCCGGCTTTATTGACAGCTTTTATCCAAAATACATACATATTGTCTTCTCCAAGGCTATCGACCTCGAGTTCGGTAATATCCGGTTTTAAAACATTTGTATCAGCAAGAATATTTAAATTTTCAATAAAGGGATTTATATTATAATAAATTCTGTAACCTGCTAAACTTGATTGTGTATTTTTTTTCCATTTTATCTTTACTCCTTTGTTGTTATTAATGGGCTCAACAGACATTAATACCGGTATTTTAGGCGGTTCAGTAGCTATAGTTAAGGATTTGGTAAGTGATGAGGTTTTATTTTCATCATCTGTCAATTTTAAAGTTATATTGTAGGCCCCATCGGCGCTAAAAGCATATTTGATTATTTTCCCCGTATCTATAAGTGTAGTGTCATTTAAGAACCACTCATATTTAACTATTTGGCCGTCGTCATAAGAATTGCTTGCATCAAAAGTTACAGTGTCAAAAGCACCTGCAGGCAATCCCAATATATCAAAATCCACATAAGGTGCTCCATTAAGATTGAGCGGTAGAGAAACATCAACATCTATATATTCATTTGCAACAATAGTAACGGTTTTTTCAACATCAAAATAACCGTTTCGAGAGAAAGTTAAAGTATAAGTACCGGGTTCCAAATCAAAACCATAAAATCCGTTATAGAAATCATCGCCGATATAAGTCTTATTTCCGGGTTGGCAAGTAACCTGAATATTGTTTATCACATCTCCGGATTGTCTGTTTGTTGCGATTCCTCCCACTCTTCCGGTAGGAAAACCATCAACATTGAAATATTTGCAAAAAGATTTTACCAATGCCCAGGCATAATTTTTGGAATATTCGGTGTTTTTCAATCTCAGTGCTTCCGCCGGAATATCGTGAAAAGAACCTTCAGATAGAGTGGCAGGCATATTGGTATTTCTTAAAACCCCCAGGCTAAATCCTAAAAAAGATTGATCACCTCTGTTGTAATGCCGTGTTGTTCTTAGCAAGTCCTGAAGATTTGGACCGATAATAGCTCCCATAGTTTTCGCATCCGGCCAAGCCGGGGAATTATCCGTACCTCGGAATAAAACCAAAGAATAATTTATGCCGGATGAACCTGCATTGGTGTGATTGGATTGAAAATAATCTGCACCGAAAGCATTTGCTATTGCGACCCTTGATGAAAGAGCAATATCATCCGAATCGTCATTCCCTGTTCTGGTCATTTTTACATTAGCTCCAAGTGATTGCAAAAGATCTTTTTCATGAAAAGCAGTCATCAAATTTCCTTCGGATTCCCAAAATACCAGTCCGTGAGGTAAAATAATTTTTCTGTCATTTGCCGGATCATGTCCTCCATGTCCCGGATCAATACAGATTTTTATTCCTTCCAATTGACCAAAAGACAAATTTGCTATAAAAACAAAAAATATTAGAAATATGTATTTATACCTCATGGTTATAATTTTTTAAAATTAGGAATTCAAATAAATATCAGGATATAAAATTATTTTTTATGATTTTTCTTGAGTTCCATTAAGTAAATTCTTCCTTCTTCATTTTGATAAATCACTTTATTATTATTTTTATCAATATCGGGATATAAAGCGATAACATCGGAATTTTCTGTCAGATTGCTTTTGCTTTTGGTTTTGGTATTGATCATCAAAATATCTGATTTGGTATATTTTTGTCCGTCATCGAAATCGTTCATTCCAACAATATATTTACCGTCTTTACTCCACACAGCAGCGTGTAATCTTCCTAAATCCATAACTGTTTTACCGCTTAAATCAGCTATAAATGTGCCTTTACCCGCTTTATTGTAAAGGATTTGATTTTTGCCGGGGGAAATAGAAACCCAAATATAATTTCCTTTGCCTTGAGGATTTAATATTTTTTTCACTCCGTTTTTATAGACAACAAGATTGAGATTGTTGTCTGTATAAGCTAAAATAACATTAGGGGGATTTTCCATTATTTCGCCGGAATCAAAATTATAAGCATACACATTATCTCCTTCCAAATAATAAACATTTTTCGCATCGGTATCCAATAATTTTAGATTTCTTTTGTTTTCTACAACAGGTTTTAATACCAAAGTATTTAGATTTTGATAATAAATGGAAGTAATTCTCCTTCTGTTTTTAAATTCATTCGATTGAAAAACCACTAATTTACCGTCGGGAGTAAAAAGCGGTTTTATACCTGCACCGGATTTAGAATTTAATCTACCGGTAGCATCTTCTTTAAAATCATATATGAACAATCCTTTATCATCAGGAGAGGTCACGATTATTTTATCTGAAGCAGGAGAGAATTTTGCTTTGTAAAAATCTTTATCAAGAGTGGAAATCATTTTATTGTCAATCTTGGTTTTTGAAGTGGATACCGTAGTTTTTTCCACACAAGAATTCATAAACAATGATATGATGCCGATCATTAGAAATAAGTAAAGTCTATTTTTCATTATTAATAATTTAAAAATTTTAAACGTATAAAAGTAGATATATTAATTATAATTTAATTATTTTTTTTATTATCGGTTCGTTATTTATATTCAGTCTTAAATAATAAATTCCACTATTCAAATCGCTTAAATCAATTTTATTATTGTTTATAGCTGTAATTCTTTTTCTTAATCTGCCAAGTTGATCATAAATATAAAAAGAATTAATAGTAATATTATTGTCAAATTTCAGATTTAGAATTTTTTGTACCGGATTCGGAAAGAAAAGGATATTTGATTTTGTGTTGATTTTTTCTTTGATAGAAGTTTTTATTTCCATAGCTTTTTCCACTGCTGCCAGGGCATTAATTCTACCATATCCGTAAACCGAATTTGGTAAAACAGGTTCGTTAATATTGCGGCATGTATCGATATCATATCTCGGATCAGCTGTTGTTTTGATTATTTCAGCTATTTTATCAACTTTTCCTTTCAAATCCGGATTAGCGGATAATATCAAAGCTACAACTCCTACAACATGTGGGCCTGCCATACTGGTACCACTGCTAAAACGGTATTTATTTCCTGGAACAGATGATAATACACCCTGTCCAGGGGCTGTAATATCAGGTTTTAGACGATAGCTACCATCTATGGTAACCGGACCTCTACTGCTAAAACCGGCTATTGTATCCCTAAAACTAATTCCTGTGGTATCATTAATAAGTCTGGTAGCTCCTACAGCAAAAGAATTTTTAAACATCGATGCAGGATTGCGAATAGAACCACAATTGTTTATTCCGTCATTTCCGGCGGAAACTACGACAAAAACCCCTGAGTTTCTTAGATTATCAAGAGCGAGTTCCATATATTTCCAATTGGAGGAATCGCATCCTTCCTGTACAGGACAACCCCAGCTGTTATTTATCACATCGGGAGATTTGGTAGGGTCCGGATTTTGTCCTTCGAGATCAGTTGGTGCTAAAAACCATTCAAAGCACTCAATATAAGTTGATGGTTTTCCCCAACCTCTTTCCATATTTCTGCATCCTATCCATTTCGCTCCGGGAGCTACTCCAATAGCAAGACTGTCGGCTTCTCTTTTTCCAACCATCGTTCCCATAGTATGGGTACCATGCGAATAATCATCGCAAGGAATTTGAACATCCAATCCACAAGGATTATTGGACGGGTCGATGATACTGTCATTGTGAAGTAAACTGATTTCGTGTATAGCATCATGCCAATTGTAATTGTGGTCTGCAAAAGAATCGTTTATAAATCCTCTGTATTTTGTTTTAATAGCGGGATGAGTCCAGTCATATCCGGTATCTTGACCTCCTACCACAACACCATTTCCATCAAATCCAAGATTCCAAACTTTATCCGCTTCTATCATTTTAATACCCCAGGTGATTTTAATTTCATTTACTTCTTTTGAAAAATTATCCAATGGTAATTCTTGTTTTACCGGGGAGTCATAAGCAATGTAATTAACGTCTCTGCGATTGGCAAGGAGCTTTACTAAATCAAAATCTCCGGTTACCGAAATCGCATTTACAATTAAATATCTCTTATATTTATAATTTAATCTTTTGATAAAATTTATAATATCATTTTGAGATTTAAAATTTTTTTCTTTTAATTGTTTATAAGCTATTTTGGCTTGTTCTTTTTTATTAAAACTGTTTTCTTTGTTTTCAACTTTAAATTGATTTTTTAGGTAAACAATAAAATCAACTTTGTTTGTATTGTCAAATTTTTTCAACAATTCAGGTGAAATTTTATCAATCCAACCACCATAACCCTGTGAGTAACCAGATGTTAAAAAAATTAAAAAAAGAAAAATAAATATAAATTTGTACGGTTTTTTAATCATAATAATTATTTTTACAGCTTTTTAAGGTGTTGGTTGAATATATTTCTGAAATACAGTTATTTACAAAAT
>JALSPW010000230.1 GCA_026985735.1 Saprospiraceae bacterium | reverse complement strand
AATATATCCCTCAATTTGACATTAAATTTTTGGATTTGAAAAAATTCTCTGATGAAGAATTACTGAATATAGGTAATTCATTTTTATCTTCAGCACTTACGATTCAAAAATACAGTTACAACCCGGCTGAATTGATAAGAAAGGCTGAAAATATTTTCAGTGCCCTATTTCCGGAAGGAATGGGGAACTTTAGCAAAGTATTAATTGTTTATTACTTACAGTTGGTAGAGATAGAAGAAGTGGAATTACTGGAAATAATAGAAAAAATACCTCCAAAAGTAAAAAAAGATTTTATGAGTACTTATGAATTAATAGAAAAAAAAGGCATCGAGAAAGGCATCGAGAAAGGCATCGAGAAAGGCATCGAGAAAGGTATTGAGAAAGGCATTGAGAAAGGTATTGAAAGAAAAACTATTGATGTCATAGTCAAGGGATACCAAAAAGGTGCTACCATCGATTTCCTTGCAGATATTACCGGTTTAAGCACGGAAGAAGTTAAAAAAATCATAAAAGAAATTAGTAACTGATACCTTGGGGCAACACCAAACCACTACTTTGTCTCAAATAAATTTGCGACACTATTTAAAGACTGCCATCATTTTATCGTGTAAGTTAGGACTTGAAAGCATGCTATAGCGTAACTTCAAAGCCGGCTTTTCAACTCATAATTCATAATTCATAATTAAATCCTTTTATCTTTTTCCTTTTGTCTTTTATCTTTCAAACTTTTTCCTTTGAACTTTGCACTTTGAACTTTGAACTTTTGTCTTTGAACTTTGAACTTTGTCCTTTATTAGTACAAGGCTATAATTTGCCGTCCCTCCGAGATTTTCTTATATCTTAAAAAAATCTACAACTACATTTATAACATTTTCATCCCACAATATCCTGTAATGACCTTTGCCTTCTGTCGGATACAATTTGCTCCTCTGTGGATTTTTATTGTGTATATTTTCAGAATTGTGAAATGGCAATATTTTATCATTTTTATCATGTACAAGTAGTAATTTGTTGAACTTTGCTTTTTGCAATACTTTAGATATTTCCATATCTTCAAATTCTCTATTAAACCGGTTTTCACTGAATTTTAGCATATATTCAAATGCTTTATCTCCTAATCCTATTGTGTTTTTAAATTCTTCAAAAATTTCTAAAATTTTATCCGGAGATGTGATAAATGCCAATTTATCGGTTTTGATTTCGGATTCACTTAACGCAAAACTCACTGCACCGGAACCAAAAGAATGAGTGACAAATGAAAAAGTTCCCATATCTTTAAAATTGTCCAAAATCTTATTGATAATAATCGCAGTCTCCAACATATTGGTGGATTTGGCTTTGGATATACCATGCGCAGGGACATTTAATGCAAAAATATGATAACCGAGTTCTATCAATTTATATGCGATTCCGGATAAACTACCAGGATTTGAATCCCAGCCATGTACCATTAATACCGGTTTACCGGCTTTATTTCCGGTCTCATATAAAATAATATCTTCAGGTTGATTTTTTATTCTTATTATATTGGCATCATTAAGAAATTTACGCTCCCTTTCTCTTATTTTTTGAAAATGCGGTTTTGAAAATATATCTATAGCATACTTTGCTGCATATTTTGGTGAGATTAGTGATAAAAATCGAAAACGCAATTTTAGTATCTTAAACAATAATTCTTTTAATAGTAGATTTGCTTTCATACAATACCAAACACAATATAAGAAAAACTGTTTAAGACAAATATAAGGATTACCGGATTATATCCTCAAATTTACTAAAAATTCGCTTGAACAATCCCGTACTGTCGCTATCAAAAAATGCTCCCTCATTTTCTGAACCATGAATTATAAATCCCGATGAGATAGTCGAATCCGGGTAAGCGACAATACTGATATCTTTGTCTTGCATGTATAATACAAGACTATCATAACTTTCAGGTCTATGCCAATTATTGTTCAAATTCACAAATTTGCTACCTTTAATATTGGATAAGGATGTTAAAAATCCCGCTATTTTGGTAGAATCAACAACGATATTACCATGAGTCCAGTCTTTACCTTGTTTGGTCAATTCATCCGTGGTATTGTCATGAAAATACTTGATTTCAGTTAAATTATCAGGATTAAAGCTAACCAAATTCTTATTTCTGTAAGTAGAAATATTATCCGAAATATTTATACTGCTAAATCCATCTGTTGAGTAGACTTTATTTTCACCTGCAAGTCTGACATAGGAACTTGCCGTTCTGGTTTGTTGATCAAATTTGAATTTACCAATCAATAAATCCACCAACTTTTTTTTATTTGAAAAAACTTGTATTTCCTTACATTTTCCATCTTCAAGCTCATATTTTTCAAATTTATCCGGATTTTTCGTTATGATATTTTTAATTTTCATGTTTTTTAAGCTATTGAGAGCATTTTCGACCATACTATTATCCGCTACATAACTTTTATCATTATCGACAGCAATCCAATTGTTGTCATTTTTTTGCAATGAAAACTCTTTTGTTGATTTTTCCTTGGGGGAAATTTTTATTAAATCAACATCCTCCACGTCAAAATCCGCAATTTTATCATTAAAACTACTTTCCTTTTTGTCTCCAAAAAGGGTAATTCCTGCATAAACAATTAGTAAAACCACAAAAAGTATAAGCAAATATTTATTTTTCATACATAAAAATTTTTATATTTAAAAATCAAGCACTTTCAGACAAACACTGTTTAATACTCTTCCTGCATTCTCTTTATTCTAATAGCTTTTCTTCTTTGAATCATAAAGACACCTATTAAGATAACCAATAAAACCGGCAAACCGAAATTAAGATATTTAATGAAACTTCTTTTACCACTTGCATCTTCATTCAGATATTTTTGATCAATAGGCCTTGAAACTACACCTTTGGTTCGCAATTCAATCAATCCGGTATCATCCGCCAACCAATCTACTGCATTAACCAATAAACTTATATTATTTTTACTTTGTTTGTTTCTTCCATTTCCTGTCACGGCAAAATCACCATCACTATACACAACCATTTTCGAATCCATATCCCCGGCCAGTTTGCCTTCCAAAATGCCACCAACAGTGATATTCGGTCTATTGAAGTCGGCAGAAGTCCACTTTTTATTTATCACATCAAAATATGTATTACCATCTACCACTCCCGACCTTTTGGAGGTGGTAGCCAATTCAACAAACCGGATAGTACTGTCTCCTGCAAATTCCATTGGACTGGCAAATTTCAAAATCACCTCTTCTATTCCTTTGGTAATGGTATGATCTGCAAAATTTCTGATAATCGGCAAAAAAGGAAATTTCACCTGATTTACCATAGTAAAATATCCTTGTTTTTGCTGAACGGAAACAGTTCCGCAATCCGCATCTACAACAAATTTATGTTCGATATTCAATCCTTTGGTCTTCAACCAGTTTTCTATACCGGTATTTACAATCACACCTTTTGAATGCTGAAAATCTCCATCAACACTATTTATAGCAAGTACCAGACTACCACCATTGGATAGATAATTGTCCAATTTTTCAAAATCACTATTTTCAAAACTATCTTTAGGAGCAATAAGCATTGCAACTTTAAACTTGTCAGGTATTTTATCAGCTGTTTTCAGATTCACCTGTTCAGTGTTGTAAAGAATCGACAAAGATTGCTCTACCTGACTGAGTTCATCTAATCCGGGTTCACCATGTCCCGACAAAACAGCAACAGAAGGTTTATTTTCAATCGAAACTTTTTTTATTGCTGTTGACAGATCATACTCCAGTGGAGACCCGGGCTTGATGAACGGAATTATCTCTTTTCTGTCATCCAAACTAACGGTAGCACCGAGAAAGGATTTCTGTTGTTTAATCTCGTCCTTTTCCCTTACATTTATCATTACGGGACGTATTCCGTTTTTTAGAGCTTCTTGTTCTTTTTCCTTATCACTTGAAGGATCAACAAATTTATATTCCACCATACCACCGGATATTCCGGCATATTCTTCAAGCAAATCCCTGAAGTCTTCCCTTGTTTTTTGAACATTAGGCGGCAAATTTTTTGAGAAATATGCAATAACTGTCACAGGATCGTCCAGTGATTTTAAAATATTTTTAGTCGCATTACTCAATGTAAACTGATGATCCGAAGTCATATCCAGACGATAGAAGAATTTATATGACAAAAGATTCACCAGTATCAAAACACCTATCAATATCAATGAATTATAATATCTTTTCATAATTTAAAATATTTTTTATATATCTATTTCAAATGTAACTTCTCCGACTCAAACTCTCTATACATTTTATTTTCTATTTACAAGATTTTCTTTTGCCAATTGTATACCCAAAATACAAACGGACAGAAAATATATAATATCCCTTGTATCCCAAACACCTCTTGATATCGAATCAAAATGTCCCGAAATACTCAAAAAGTCAAAAATTTTGCCCCATACCCCGCTAATGGAAGCTCCTAAGATATCAAAAATAATCTGAAAGAATATTCCTATCAATAAAGCGAGTAAAAAAGCAACAATTTGATTTTTTGAAATACTACTGGCAAATAACCCTATTCCGATATATGCAGCACTAAAAAGTAACAATCCGAGATATCCGCTGATAATAGCACCATGATCCACCTTACCTAAATACGATATACTGATATAATATATCAATGTCAAGGCAAGAGCTATTGCTACGAGAAAAAATGCTGCGAAAAATTTTCCTATTACCAATTGAGATTCGTTCAGCGGTTTGGTCAATAATAATTCCAATGTTCCCGTATTTTTTTCTTCTGAAATCAATTTCATCGTAATAGCCGGAATAAAAAAGAATAATGTCCATTTGGCTATACTGAAAAACACTACAAGATCCGCTTGTTTCCTAATAAAAATATCAGAACCGTATAACCAAGTAAAAAAACCTGTGAAACCTAGAAAAGCTATCAACACAATATAACCGGACAATGATTCAAAAAATCCAGCCAGTTCCTTTTTTGATATTGTTAATATTGAATCCATAATATTATATTTTTCAATTTTTTACAACTATATTTTTCAATTAATTCATCGTCAAATCTCTAAAAACATCTTCCAGTTTGGTTTCAATTGGAATCATTTCTTCAATGGGCCAATTGTTTTTGACACAGAGATCGAAAATTTCACGATTTGATTTGAGTCCTTTATAGCTTTTAATATCAAATCTTCCTTCCTTATCATTTACAATAACAACATCTTCCACACTCGGCAATTCTTTCAATTTTCCGACTACAGCATTACTATCATAAATTTCCAATTTTAATTTTAAAAGATTATTCCCTTCCGCTTGTTGCCTTAAATCTTTCGATGTACCGTTTGCCACAATCTTACCTTTATTTATAATCAATATCCTGTCACAAGTCGCTTCGACCTCCGGTAAGATATGAGTACTCAAAATAACGGTTTTTTCCTTGCCCAATTCTTTTATCAACTCCCTTATTTCGATGATTTGATTGGGGTCCAAACCTGTTGTCGGTTCATCGAGAATCAATATTTCAGGATCATGGATAAGAGCTTGAGCCAATCCTACTCTTTGGCGAAAACCTTTAGATAATTCTCCAATGAGTTTATGTTTTTCTTTGTTCAATCCTGTAAGCTTGATCATCTCTCTAACCTTGCTTTCGATTTTTTCCTTATCGACACCTTGTAGTTTGGCACTAAATTTCAGATAATCTACCACCGGCATATCAAGATATAGAGGATTGTTTTCCGGCAAATATCCTATTGAAGATTTGGTTTCACCGGATTTAACCGATTTCCCATCAATAATAACATCTCCCGAATCCATTCCGATATAACCTGTTATGATTTTCATCGTTGTGGTTTTTCCCGCTCCGTTTGGGCCTAGAAAGCCAAGAATTTCACCCGGTTTAACCTCAAAGGAAACATCGTCCAATACCTTTTGGTATCCGTAAAATTTATTAACATTATTAATTTCTATATTCATACCGAATCGTTTTAATGGGTTTTAAAACAAAAAAGCAGATATAAAATAACTATCAATATGAGGAATATAAAATTATTTTTTTTTGTAACTACTTAGTATCTCTTATTTTTTTATACCGATAGTCATTTTATATGGTTTATCGCTATCTTTTTCATGATAATAAATCAAAAAAGACACAATATAACGTAAAAATATACTCAATATTTTATAAAAAAGTTGTGATTATGTTAATGAATTGCAAATGTTTTTATCAGATTAAATAAATTTTAAAAATTATTTCGCATACTAATGCGTTTTTAATTTCTTCATGTTTACATTTTATCTTTTAAACTTTAAATATCATATTGAAAAAATCAATGTTTATTCTGTGTGTTATTTTACCGGCTCAACTAACATTCTCACAAGTACATTTTGGTATTAAAGCCGGAGTTAATTATTCAAACACTATATTGCAGCAACATTTGTTTTCCGAAGTCACTTATGTGTCTCCGGAGTTTAAAACAGGATACCATTTTGGGATATTTGCCGATTTACCTGTTAAAAATAATATCTATGTAAAAGCAGAATTAATTTATTCGGATAAAGGAAGTAGTTCACCGGCTACCACCCTTGCAGAATCTTATACACTTTATCTGGATTATTTGAATATGCCGGTAATATTAGGATATAATCCGGTAAAAGGTCTGAATATTGAAATTGGTTTACAACCGGGCTATCTTGTTTTTGCCAGATCAGTTTCAAAAGGTCAAAGTAGCTCATTTATAGATTTTTTCTATAACAAATTTTCATTAGACTACGTGACAGGTATAGAATATTTTATTGATAAACTCGGTCTTGGAGTCAGATATGAACATAGTCTTATCTCTTTATCGGATATTGAGACACGTAACGAAGAGGGAATAGGAAAAAGAATAAATGAATTCAATAAAAATTTTCAGGCCTATATAGCTTATAAATTTTAAAAATAAGGGAATTAGTAAAACTTTTATTTACCAGTGTAACACATAAAACGCTATCGGTCAGACATGCTGTGCCACCACTATAATTTGCACAAAAAAGTGTATCCGGCAATTGATAATACCATTTTTCAGCTGCATTATCAGAGACATAACTTGCTATAGTATTGTTGACACATAGATATGCTCCGGACTCATCAAGTAGTACCTACCCATTAGATCCTGCTGAATGTATTCGTTTCCACAACGTCTCTCCTGTTTTAGAGTTAAGTACTGTTAAATGATTGTAAGAGCACACAAATAATTTATCATCAAAATAAGAAGGAGAAAAATATCCGGCTCCTTCATGATTTAAAATGAATGAGCTGGAGCTAACAAACCATATGCCAATCATAGCCGGCTAACGTCAGGCTATGTTGCATATAAATAAAAATACTTCAGCTATATTTTTATCGTCTTGTCATTGCAACCGCAGTTACAGTTATTTCAGGCAAGTAATTTGCCGGAGAATATTTGGATTTGGCTTTTTGAATCTTTTTTATTTCTCTTTTTGAATCTTTTTTATAAAATATTTTACCTTTTTTTATTTTTCCTATTTTAAATTTTACAGGTAAAATATATCTGGATTTATATCTTTTATGATTTTTTTGTGCAACCAACCAGTAGTCAGGTACCATAGCAAAAGCTTTTATTACTTCAGAACCACAACCTCTTCCAATATCTTTTATGATTTTTAAATTTTCAATCTTCCCCTTCAGGTTAACTTCAAAACCGATCAGAACAGTTCCCCTAGTAGAATTTATTCTTGCTTTTGCCGGATAACGAATATTATTAGAGATAATTTGTAATAATTCATTCGTGCTGCCAAGATAATGAGGATATATATCAAGTTTGGATATTTCCCAACCTTTATCAGTTAATATTGCATATCCTGATGTGTCTTTTTGAAGATACATTAGCTTTCCTGTGGAATAGTTAATTTGAATCTTCAATGTATCATTGTCATAATAACTCCAAAGCCCTTCTTTAAATCCATCAACGAGAATACCTTTCTCATAGCCATTATCAACTATTTTTTTATTTTGACCAAATAAAGAAGATGAGAATAGTAAAAGAAATATAAGGGCATAAAAAAAATTAACTTTCATATACTTTCCTTTTTTTTGATAACTAGTGTCATATTGATTGTGTTATGCCATTTAAGTAGAAAAATTTATATTAAAAGTTCATATTTGAGTGTAAAAAGTTTATCTTTAATGTGTTGAATCACAAAACAGGTCAACTTAAATGCCCAAATATGAACGTCAAAAATACAGTTTTTTATCGAAATAACAAATCTATATCATTAATTTTTTTTACGGGGCGTATAAGTACTGATAGTTCATTAGTATTATTCGGGAAGTTATAGGTTAAAACTAATATCTATGTAAAAGCAGAATTAATTTATTCGGATAAAGGAAGTAGTTCATCGGCTACTACACTTACAGAATCTTATACACTTTTTCCGGATTATTTGAATATGCCGGTAATATTAGGATATAATCCGGTAAAAGGTCTGAATATTGAAATTGGTTTACAACCGGGCTATCTTGTTTTTGCC
>JALSPW010000229.1 GCA_026985735.1 Saprospiraceae bacterium | reverse complement strand
AGCCGTTTGGGTGTCGGAGGTGTTATCGGAGGGTTTTATGATTTTAATGCTTACAATAGTATAAATTCAAATCTTAGACTTAGAGGTCACGGTTATAATACAAATGGATTTTTGGATGTTGATACGGGTTTTCAAAATTATACAAGATATACCAGCAGTGTACGAAGTAGAAGCACGTATAATTGGACTACGGATTATACAAAGAAGTTTAAAAGGAACAAAGATCAACAATTGGTGATAGCTACTCAAGTAGAGGGAAATATACAAAAGAAAAAAAATGAAAAATATTATGATTATAATCCGACTATTGAAAATAATGACAATAATGGTTTAAATAGAGAAATAACATTGCAGATTGATTATACACATCCTTTGAATCAAGATGTCAAATTTGAACTTGGTGCAAAGACAATTTTACGTAATTTAACCAGTGATTTTTCACGTATTTATATCCTGAAACCGTCAAATATAGACTCTGTTGATAATAAAAATACGGATATTTTCTATTATAATCAAGATGTATATGCAGGTTATTTATCAGGAACATTTAAATTGCCACATAGTTGGGGAATGATAGCAGGATTAAGATATGAACATACGAAAATAGACGGAGATTTTGATAAATTTGAAAATAAGTTTAGCAATGATTATGACAACTGGTTTCCAAGTATAACCGTCTCAAAAAGATTTAAGGATTTTTCCAGTTTGAAATTTAGTTACAATTTAAGAATTCACAGGCCTTCACTTACATATATAAATCCGTTCATAGATAATAAGGATCCTTATAATATCTCTTATGGTAACCCTTATGTCTCTCCTGAACATACTCAACAATATGAAATCGGATATTCTAAATTTATGAAAGGTTCCATGTTGAATTTATCCGTATATTATCGAAATACGGATGATGTTATCGAAAGCTATTTATTTGTAGATTCTGCAGGAGTTTCAAATACGACATATTACAATATCGGGAAAACGGATTATTATGGAATCAACTTGTTCGCTTCGGTAAAACTGATGAAAATCCTTGAATTGAGAGGGAATTTTGATGTTAATAAATATTATATTTCAGGAAGTGTAAATAATGAAAACCTGAAAAATGAAGGATACATATATAATGGATTTTTGAGTTCAAATATTACTATATTTAAGGATTGGAAAGCTGAAATTTGGGGATTTTTCAGATCGCCGAGATATACTCTTCAAGGGAAAAATCCTTCGTTCTCTATTTTTAGCCTTGGTATACAAAAAGAAATATTTAATAAGAAAGGAAAAATTGGTCTTAGATTGGTTGAACCGTTTAAAGCCAATAAAGAATTCGTAACTGAATTGGAAGGATCCGGTTTTTATCAAAGAAATATAATTTCTGTTCCGTTTAGATCAATAGGGATATCATTTAGCTATAGTTTTGGTAAACTTGATTTTAAAGAGAGAAAATCTTTCATTAAAAACGATGATTTAAAACAAGGTGGCAGTGATAATGAAAGTGGTGGTTCGGATAATCAATAGCAATTTTTTTCGATATTTAGTGATTGTCAATAAAGTGCTTATTTTTTTTAAAATTAAGAATTTTAATGATTTTGTTGATAGACACTAAATATACATCCAATTAATTCCTTATTCCAATCATTTTGCTATTTTTGTGAAAATTTTGCATTTAAATGAAACGAATATGAATTTTATTAATCATAAAATTCACACATAGATTTGATTAAAAAAAATCATGTTAGTTTTTGAATGTAGTATAAATTTTTTGTAAATTTTACGAACAGAAAATTTTAAAAAGATGAAACGGTTTTTTATAATCGCATTATTTTTATTATTGTATATCAATCAATCAAATGCTATTGATTTATCACCCAAATCAAAAGTTTCCTTAATGGTAGTAGGTCCTTACTATAAGGATTTTGCATCCATTTGGGGGCATGTTGCTCTTTGGATAAAAGATGATCAAAATAATATCGACATAATTTATAATTACGGTGGAGCAGCATATGGTGGAAATTTTATGTTGAGATTGGTGACAGGCAAATTAAGGTTTTATCTTGATACACGACAAACATTAGCACAGGATTTAAAGACGTATTACAGAGCAAAAAGAGATGTCTCCCTTTATGAGTTAAATCTTGATTTGAATGAAAGAAATAAATTGTTTCATTATCTGCAAAATAATGCTAAAGAATCCAATAAATACTATAAATATGAATTTTATGTTGCTAATTGTACAACTCAGTCCTTGGATGCAATAAAAAATAGTATTAACGGAGAATTGGTATATCAAGATAAATATACAGATATTACTTATAGAATGATATGTGACGATAAATTTCCGGTATTTCCCGAGGTTGATTTCTTGATTAAATTGATATCGGGTTCTAAAAATGATAAAAAATTAAAACTTGAGGATATCTTTTTTGTGCCTGCTTATATGGTTGAGAACCTTGCTAAAGCAAAAATAAAGAACGGAAATATGGAAAAACCTTTTTTTAAAGGCTCCAAACAAGTGTATGATTTTCCGGATATAGAATTGAAATTTTCCTTTTATAATTCGGCCTTGTTTTATATTTTGATATTATTCATTATTGAATTAGGCCTTTTTGCATATTCTTATATAAGTAAAACCAATTATTTCAAATGGTATGATTATCTTTGGTTTCTGATAACGGCCATTGTTTCTTTGTTTTTGTTTTATGTTATGGTGTTTACTCATTATATAGTTACAAAATGGAATTTTAATTTATTATGGGCAAATCCATTGTTTTGGCTTGTTTTATTTTTAAAGGGTGAAAAAAAAGTATTGATGTTCAAAATTATAAGTGTTTCAATTTTATTTCTTTTTGCCGGAATTTTATTTTTGCCGCAAAAGTTTTATCTTCAAAATTTGCTTCTGGCGGCAGTATTGTTTATGAAAACTTTGAAATATGGTTTTATGAAAAACAGATTTGAAAATTAAATGGGGATTTTTGAGAGAATATTAAGATTTTGGATTATAAAGTATATCCTTGGGCCAAAAAGTTTTTCAGCTATAATTGGGTTTATTTCAGGTAGGGATATACCGAAATGGTTGTTGAGGCCTTTTTTGAAGTTTTATATCTGGAAATATGATATCAATATTGAAGAATTTGAAATAGATATAAATACAGTTCCTTCTTTTACTGAATTTTTTATAAGGAAATTTAAACCCGGTAAAAGAATATTTGCTGGAAATTTTGTTTCTCCTGCCGAAAGTATTGTTACTGATTATGGATATATAGAAAATGAAAAACATCTTGAAGTTAAAGGGATGATATGCAAGATGAATGACTTTTTTTATGAAACTCCTCCATATAATTTTAAAAGTTTTGCTATTTTTTACCTTTCTCCGGCAGACTATCATAGGGTTCATGCTCCATTTGATATTACAATTAACAAGATTGTATATATCCCCGGAGATTTATATTCAGTTAAACCAAAAACAGTTGAGAAGAAAGATACTCTTTATTGTGATAATAGACGTGTTGTACTTTACGGAGACAGCAATTATGGTAAGGTGGGAATAATTTTGGTAGGAGCACTTATCGTAGGGAAAATAGTTCTGGATTTTGGAAATAGACCAAAATCAAGAAAATATAAGGTTGAAGAAGTGAATGTTGAAATCTCCAAAGGTGAAGAAATAGGAAGGTTCGAATTGGGTTCGACTGTTATTTTACTTATGGAAGACGGTTATTTGGTTAATTTACCTGTGGAAAAAGGTAAACATATATTGTTAGGTACAGATTTAAGCTCTGCATTCAAAAAATTACCTATATAGATTATAACCTCCCTGAATCCCTTTTTTAGTAATAACTATTTGCCAAAGTTGATTGTATCTGGAACGGAATGAAGCGGCACTCGATAGCAGATAATATGTCCACATTCTGAAAAATTTCTCATCATAGTCCTGTTTTATAATATTCCAATTATTCTTAAAATTTTTATGCCATTCCATTAATGTGTAATCATAGTAATGACCAAAATTATGCCAGTCTTCTATGATGAATTCTCGTTCGGTTGCTTCACCTATTTGTTTTATTGAAGGTAGCATTCCATTTGGAAAAATATATTTGTCAAACCATGCACTTGTAGTCGTAACCGATCTGTTGGAACCTATTGTTTGTATGAGAGCAATACCATCATCAGCTAAGTTTTTACTGATTGTATTAAAATAAGTATTATAATTTTTATAACCGACATGCTCCATCATACCTACACTTACAATTCGATCATATTTGCCTTTAATTTTTCTGTAGTCAATCAAGTGAAATGATACAGGAATATCTTTACATAATTTTTCACCTAATATTTTTTGCTGTTTTGAAATGGTAATCCCTGTTGTTTTTACACCGTATTTTTCATAAGCATATTTGCCAAAAGCCCCCCAACCACAACCTAAATCCAAAATTTCCATCCCTTTCTCAAGTTGAAGTTTTTTACATATCAGTTCCAATTTATTTTCTTGAGCTTCGTTAAGATTTTTCGCATCTTTCCAATAAGCACAACTATAATTCATCCTTTTATCCAACATCAATTGAAAAAGTGTATTCCCGATATCATAATGCTTTTTGCCTACTATTTTTGCTCTTCCAAAAGATTGGGAATTAAAAATTTTTGAAAATAAAACCCACAATAAAGTTGGAATATTTTCTTTAACTTTATCCTGTAAATCCGCTCTTAGTAATTTGGCTAATAATTGATCGGGATTTTGTGAATCCCACCAACCATCCATATATGACTCTCCCAGACCCAATTCACCATCATGAACGATACGTTTATAAAATCTGTCATCGTTAATAATGATATCCCATGGTCTATCGCCATTTATGGTAATTCCCGCAATTTTTAATAAATTTACAACAATTTCTTTATATTTACTCATATAGTAATTTTATACAAATATACATTATTTTTTTTATTTGAAATTTTTATTTCAAAACAATTTCTCCAGAGTAGTTTCAATTTTTCTTTTATAAAAAATATATTCTTTGTTCTTGATTGTATTTGACTTGCTTTTATTAAACTAAATTATTAAATTAAAAATGAACCTTTAACAGCCTTTTGGTGTTATAATAAACGGATCGCTTTATCGCATTCCGGTATTTAGCGGGATGAGGAAAGTCCGGACAACGTAGAACGCCGTACCGGGTAATAACCGGGCTTCTGCAAATGCAGAAGACAGAAAGTGTCACAGAAACTATACCGTTTCACAGTTTGTGGAATAAGGGTGAAAACGTGTGGTAAGAGCGCACGTTTCCGGGTGGTAACATACGGAAAGGATAAACCTTGCGGGTTGAAATGTCAAGTATATTCCGGATTGAAAGTTGTTCGCTTGAAATAATAATTGTTATTATTTCCGGAAGGGGTTGGCAGAAATGTATTTTCATTATGAATTTACAAAGATAAATGATAAAGAATCTTTAATTTGAAGATTACAGAATCCGGCTTACAGATCCATTTTTTTAAAAGTCATTTCTTAAATGAAATGGCTTTTTTTTTGTAAATATTTAATGTCTGACTATAAATTCAGAACGACTGACTTCTAACAACAATAACTTTAATAACAGTATAAACATAAGACCAATAATTGAAAATTGAAAATTGATAATTGAGAATGACAGAAAAAAGTTCAAAGTTAAAAGTTTCAAGTTTCATGTTTAAAAGCTAAAATAATAAATGGTGAATTATGAATTATGAATGGTGAATTATGAATTATGAATGGGGAATTATGAGTTAAAAAGTCGGCTTTGAAGTCATGCTATCGTATGCTTTTAAGTCCTGAAAAAATATTTCCATAGTCAAGGCTATGTAAAGATTTTTTTCATTGAATAGGCAAAATTAATTCTTTTCTATTTCACCATCATGGTAACGTTTTTGTACAACTTCAATTCCCAACTGGTCTGTGGTCTGAAATTGTTGTAAAAACTGATAATTTTAAATTCAATTACTTTTTGGACAGGTCACACTTGGCTAAAATGATTCTATTTGAGTATTGTATTTTTTATAAGACATTTTTTTATACTTAAAATATTGATTATAACCTGCAAATACATGATAAATATTATAATGAATAGTGAAAAAGCTACATAAAAACTTATAAGTGAATAGTATTCATATTTTTTTTTATTAATTGGAACAAAAATTTATATTAAATATTATAGTTTAATAACAATTGATAAATAGGTAATTAAATATTATAATAATTTATAAATAAAAAATTACCCGATAAGTTTTTTTAATGAATTTATGATTTTATTATCTTTGTGTATTGATTATATTTGGATAAAATATATTCGAGGTTTTATGATATGTGTATTATAAAACAAAATTAATGTGAAAATATGATTGTTTTCACAGAATTTCGAAAGACGAATCAAATTCGAAATTTAAAAAGGGAAAGTGATATTTATTATGTTTTATCAATAGGTAGAATGTATAATATTATTTATATAAATTTAGATGAAACTCAATTGCGCAAAGGCGTGATTCACATTTAGCCGGATTCCCGGTAAACCGAAAAAATTTAATTTATTAAACCAAAACTCAATCTCATGAAAAAAATGAATTTGAACTTTTCGAGACTTGGAACCAAAATAGTTTTACCGCTATTTATGTTGGTTGGTCTCTTTTTATTGAGTGCTTCAGCAATTAATGCTCAGTATATTTCTTCTGAGCAAGCAAAGGAGGTTATTGATGCACATATTTCAAAATTACCTCCCCGTACTGCGTCCTTAAGAGCACAAGGACATGCATTAACCCCAACTATGGTTAACGAGGAAATGAATTCTTTGCGTCACAGATTCGGCCAATCAATTATTAAAAAGCTTGGCGAAGGTTTGAATGTTGGAGAGGCTATTGAAAAAACATATACAATAGCTAAAACAAGAATTGACGGATATGGAACACCGGAAATGGTTAACTATCTTGATACGGTGAAAGCGGAATACGTTGATTTGTTAACAGATTAGTAAAAAGACGAATAAAAATTTATTAAACCAAAACTCAATCTTATGAAAAAAATATTATTAATTTTTATGGTAATGGCTTTTGCTTTTACTACTTATGCACAAGTTGAAGTTCTCAATGAGGATTTTAGCGGTTGTGCATTACCGGCCGGTTGGAGTGTCGCTACTGACGAACAAGATCCTAGTGACGGTACGGGAAATGACGGAGTTGCTATTGCATGTGGTGACCAAGAACTTTTTAAATTTGTTTGTAATCCCAGTGCAGGAGATTATGTTGGATTTTCCATAAATGGTTCCTCTAGCGATTTTGATCCGGGATGTGTTGCAGTGATTTGTGATGATGATGCCACTTCTGCATTTGATGGAATAGGTTATATTTATACCCCTGTTATGGATTTATCTGCAGGTGGAATTAATCTTCATTTTCAATATGATTTTAACTCATTATCATCCGAATTTAGGGTTGAAGTATATGATGGAGCAAATTGGGTAGCTGTCTTCACTCAAACTGATGATAATCACGGTTTGGAAGATATTGATATTTCAGCTTATAATAATGCAGATTTCCAAGTTAGATTTGCACACGATGATACTGGTGGATCATGGTCATGGGGAGTTGTTGTTGACAATGTTATCGTTACTGCAAATGCCGGCGGCGGTGGCGGCGGTGGAGCAGCTGCGAATCCTTGTCATCTTGATTGCCCCGGAGATATGGTTGTATATCTAGATCCGGGTGATTGCTGTTGGGCAGCACAATATGATGCCAGGACTGAAGGTGATTGCAATACTAATTATGATACAATATTGCAAGGAACGCCTCCTCCTCTATTAGGATTTCAAGCTCCTTTTGATCCTTCAGGATTTCCGGAGTATGATCCTAATACACAAGCATTCCCTCCTGATTTCTCTCAGGAATTCACTATAAATGGACCTGCAAGTACTTATGGCCCAAGTATGTTTGATCTTTCAAATTTACCAGCAAGTATTTTTATGGAATGTTATGATGACAATTCTGCTTGTTCAGGTAATGGAGATCAAGCTTATTGGAATTATACAATGGTCAATTTTATAGCTACGGAAGATGGAGATCTGTCCTTTGATTGGAATTATCATACGGAAGATACTGATGGTGCTTACTGGGATGATTTCGGATATATGGCCAATGGAGTTTGGGGTCTAAATGATATTTATGATCCATTTGGTGCAGATGATCAAAATGGTACTTTTACTTTACACATGAATGCTGGAGATAATTTGTCATTGTATGTAAGAACTCTTGATTTCTTTAGTTGTGGAGCAGATGTTACTTTGAGTAATCTGGTATTTGGAGCAGCAGCTGTGACTGATGGTATTGTTTTGGCAGAAGGACCATATATTGGCGATCCTATTTGCGATGGAGAAACAAAAACAGTAAAATTGCATTTGTTGGAAAATGGAGAAATTATAGATAGTTGTCAGTTTGATATAACAGTACATGAATATCAAAATCCAACTTCAACATTGGCATGTAATGATCATGTACAAATATCAGTAGATGATCAATGTGTTGGAATGGTAACACCTGATATG
>JALSPW010000228.1 GCA_026985735.1 Saprospiraceae bacterium | reverse complement strand
AGAAACTTTTTGTTTCATAATATCAGTTTAGGACTTGGTGCAAAAAGAAAGCAAGATTTCAAAGATAATTTAAAGACTTTTTATTCATTTGGTTTAAGAGGTGAATATACGATAGGTACGAATTTGGCGAAGTATGCGGATTTGAATAAAAGGATGTCCAGTATTTATTATCCGGATGAACTTTTTGTAAAAAAATGGACTTATGGTGCAACTGTCGGAGGAGGATTGGAATATGCGTTTTCGGAATTAGTTGAAGGTTTATTTGAAATAACAATTAATCCTGATTTGTCCAATCAATATGATCAACCCCAGTTGGGTAGCATTATAGATCCTTATCATCCGGGCAATACAACTACTATACCTCGACGAAGGATTAAAAATACAACCGTTGAAATCACAATTGGAATAAGATTTATGAGAAAGGTTGAATATATTGATTGATGAAATAATGAAAGCCTTTCCCTATTAGGAAAAGGCTTCGGAGTTTTGGTTAAAAAACTGAGTATTTTGTTAATTTCTATAATAATTAATCATTGAATTTACTTCTTTATCATACTTAAGTTCCGGAGCTAATTCAAATAATTTTTTATAATTGTCAAAGTTTTCCGATAATGCATTATCCAAAAGAAATAATGCTTCTTTTCTTTTGTTTGTTTTAAAGCGTATTACAGCTTTAAGATAAGCAAAATATGTACAATAAACGAGATCTTCGGCAATTTCCAAAATTCTATTTGCTTTATTATAATTTTTGTTTTTTATCAAAAATAAGATGTAATTTAAATAATATTTTTCTTCGGGACTATTCAAATCTATCAATATATCATAATATTTTTCGGCTAAATTCAAATCGTTTAATTTGATATACATTTCGGCGATTGCATTATAATATTCTTCTCTTTCTTTTTCAATTTCGATAGCTTTTTGATATGCATTTAATGCTTTATCCCATTTTTTCAAATGTTTATATATTTCACCAAGCATAAAAAAAGCTTCATCATTATAAGAATCTAATTTTATTGATTTATAAGCATATTTTTTTGCTTTTTTATAATCTTTGAGATGAATATACGCATTGATTAAATTGGAAAAGATCTCCGAATCAGCTTCGAATCTGGTAATATATTCCTCATAAACAATAGCAGCATGATTATATTTTCCAACTTGTAAACAAAGATCGGTATATTCAAGATATCCTTCTTCAAAATTGGGATTGATCAAAAATGAATATTCCAAGCAGTCAATTGCATGTTCGTATCTGGCAGTTATTGAATAAATTTGCCCCAGATTGAACCAAGCCATATAATTATAAGGAGAATCTTCAATCAATTTTAAATGAAAAGATGCACTTTCTTCATATTTTCTTGTAAATAATGTAGCGATATTCATTTTATGAAGAGCTTCAAGATTTTGAGGATCCAGAATCAAAGTTTCTTTTAAAATATCGAACATTTTTTCGAATTCTCCGGTATATTCATAAATATATGATTTGATGATATTGACCTCTACATTATAGTTTAAATTCGAAAATGTTTTTAATTCATTTAATTCAGCCCATGATCCTTCAATGTCTCCCATCATGCTCAAAGATTTGGCTTTTAAAAGTTTAACTTCAAAATCATAAGGAGATAAATTTTCGCAATGTTCAATATATTTTAATGCATCCTCCGGTTGACGAAGTTGCAGAAGCAAATTTCCTTTAAGCAAATAAAAATTGGCAATATATTTATATTGTTCAATAGCAATATCCACAATATCCATAGCCTTGTCAATATTGTTATTAGCAATATAAAAATTGATCAACTGAGTATACTCTTCTTTATTGAAAGAACCGACTTGGCCCTTTTGAATTAAACCTTCGAAATTAGATACTAGGTTTATGAGAGTTGAGGTTATTTTATTGTTATTTTCGTTCATGTTCACTGTCTAATTTTGGGGATATCCAAAAGTATTTTGTAAAGGTAAAGATTTATTTTTTGAAAATCACAAATTTTTTTAAAAAAAATTATGTAAAAAAATTGCATTAATATTATTTATAATTTATTGATTATTATTAGTATACAGTATGTTATAAATAAAAATAAATCAATATATAATGGTGTTAATATCAATAACATTTTAAGTTAGTTTACTATACATATTAAATAATATTTACGGCGGAAATTCATTAAAAAATCATTTTTTTTTACTTTTGATGATAAAATCAGTAATTTTTATCTTAAAAGCATATTAGCTGAGTAGTATCTTGAAAAATTTAATGTACATTTGTATTTATGGCTTTTAAATTAACATCAAAATATCAACCTTCAGGAGATCAACCCCGGGCAATCGAAGAATTGACTAACGGTATAAACAGAAATGAAAAATATCAAGTTTTGCTTGGAGTAACGGGATCGGGGAAAACATTTACCATAGCCAATGTGATTTCAAACTTGAACAGGCCAACAATAATCATTACACATAACAAGACACTAACAGCTCAACTGTATGGTGAATTCAGAGAATTCTTTCCTGATAATGCTGTTGAATATTTTGTTTCGTATTATGATTATTATCAACCGGAGGCATATATCAGTGTTACGGATACATATATCGAAAAAGACCTTGCTATTAATGAAGAAGTGGATAAATTGAGATTAAGAACTACATCTTCTCTGTTGTCGGGTAGGCGGGATATCATTGTAGTGGCATCAGTATCATGTATATATGGTATGGGCAATCCTGAAGATTACAAGTCGGGAATAATCAATATTTATAAAAATCAAAAAATCAGTAGAAACGGATTTTTACATAAATTGGTTGATGCTCTGTATTCTAGAACCGGTGTTGAATTTTCCAGAGGTACATTTAGAGTAAAAGGCGATACCATAGATATTAATTTACCTTATGTTGAATATAGTTACAGGATATCTTTGTGGGGAGATGAAATAGAAAGTATTGAGATAATAGAAACAGAATCAGGGAAACGAATTGAAGAATTGGATTCCGCTTTAATTTATCCGGCCAATCTTTATATAGCAAACAGAGACAGGATGAAAGAAATAATAATGGATATTCAAGATGAGATGTACGCTCAGGTACAGTATTTTGAAAGCGAGGGAAGATATCAGGAAGCCAAACGTATAAAAGAGAGAACGGAATTTGATCTGGAAATGATAAAAGAATTGGGGTACTGTAGTGGGATAGAAAACTATTCGCGATTTTTTGACAACAGAAAACCGGGAACCAGACCGTTTACATTATTGGATTATTTTCCTGATGATTATTTGATGATAATTGATGAAAGCCATGTTACAATTCCGCAGATTAGAGGAATGTGGGGTGGAGACAGATCTAGGAAATTGAATTTGGTTAATTACGGTTTTAGATTACCTTCCGCTATTGATAACAGGCCTTTGAATTTTGAAGAGTTTGAAAGTCTTACCAATCAAATAATCTATGTCAGTGCTACTCCCGGAGATTTTGAATTGGAAAAAACAGGTGGTATTATAGTTGAACAGATAGTAAGACCTACCGGATTGATTGACCCTGAAATTGTTGTCAGACCCAGTATTAATCAAATCGATGATTTATTGCATGAGATAAACAAAAGGATCAAAAGCGATGAAAGGACCTTGGTTACTACATTAACAAAACGAATGGCAGAAGAATTAACAAAATATCTTCAGAGTCTTGATGTAAAAACTAAGTATATCCATTCCGATGTTAAAACACTGGAAAGAGTTGAAATAATCCGGGATTTAAGACTTGGTGAATTTGATGTTCTGGTAGGTGTAAATCTTCTTAGGGAAGGGCTTGATATTCCTGAAGTCTCTCTTGTAGCTATTTTGGATGCTGATAAAGAAGGTTTTTTGAGAAATGAAAAATCACTTACTCAGACAGCGGGGCGTGCTGCAAGAAATGTAAATAGCATGGTTATATTTTATGCTGATAAAATAACAGATAGCATGCAAAAGACTATTGATGAAACAAATAGGAGAAGGGCTATACAGATGGAATTTAATAAAAAACACGGCATTATTCCTAAAACATTGAGTAAAACACGGGAGGAAATACTTTCGAAAAAATCAATTTTAGATATAAGACAAGGAGAATCCAAAATATATATTGAGCCGGAAAAACCAACAATAGCAGCAGACCCGGTAATAGGATATATGGATAAAAATCAAATTAAAGAACTGATAAAAGAAACAGAGGGCAAAATGAAAAAAGCGGCAAAAGAATTAGATTTTATTACAGCAGCACAATATCGTGACGAAATTAATCTTTTAAAGAAAAAATTATAAATGTTTATAAAGTTGTTTCAAATATTGATTTTGGTTATTTCCCTGCAATACAGTTTGTATTCCCAACAAGGTTATATAATGTTTTTAAATTCGGAACAAATAGCCGGTTTATCCAGAATAAAAATAGTTGAAAAGGCTAAGAAAGAACTTTTGATATCATATTATATTTATGAGGATGATAAGCTGGGATTATTAGGATTGGATCTTTTGTTATTAAAGAAGGAAATGTACCCTGATATTAAAATAAAAATATTACTCGATGCTCAGGCTAATGGAATAGATAAAAGTTTACTCTATTATTTGGAACAACACGGAATTGAAATAAAAGAATTTCATCCATTACCTAAACTTTTTGTCCCTTTAAATAAAATTAGCATTAAGAATTTTTTCAATTCAATGAATAATTTGAATTATAGAATGCATGATAAATTGATAATAGCTGATAATAAGGAAATAATTGGAGGTGGAAGAAATATTGAGAAATCATATTATGGAATGGATAATAAGAATTTTCATGATCTTGATTTTTATTTGAAATCAGAAATTCTATCAATGAAAGTACGTAAATATTTTTTGCGTATGTGGAATAGTAAACACGTAAAAAACATTGTTTATACAAGGAGTGAAAGGTCAGGGGCGCACTATGTTAAAATGGTTGATAAATTGAAGAATTTTAGAAAATTCACCTTATATAACAAAGAAAAATATTTGCGATTATCAGAAGATTTGGATCCCGAAATTAAAGGAATTCAATTTAAAAAAGCAAAATTTTTAAGCTCATTTAATAATATTACCGGAAATTTCGAACCTGATTTTCTCAGTACTTCATTATTTAATCTCGCTATCAGGATTGAAAAATCCATATTAATAGAAACCCCCTATTTTTTGCCGACTAAAAGAATGTACCGGCTTTTGAAATATTTGCAAAAAAAGAAGGTCGAAATAGATTTTATTACAAATTCTTATTGTTCTTCCGATGCTGTACCTGTCGTTGCTGCTTATGATAATGAAAAAGAAGCATTATTCAATCTGGGAATTAATTTGTACGAATATAAAGGACCTGATTATTTACATGCAAAAGCTGCAGTCTTTGACGATAAAATAGCCTTATTGGGCTCTTACAATATGGATCCGCGTTCCGCTTATATTAATACAGAACTTGTTTTTATCTTTGAAGATGAAAATGTGGCAAAAAGATTGAAAGATATTATTTTTAAAGATAAAAAAGAATGTGTAAAAGTTAAGTTTGACGGAGAAAAATCTTCCGGTGGTTATTATGATTGTAGCAAATCGGGAATTGATATTTTCCTTTATACTTTTTTTCGCCTCTTTTCTCATCTTCAATTATTTTATTATCAGTTTTAATACTTGAGTTTTTAAACTTGTTAATATATGTATTAACGGATGGTATTAATTTATTATTTAAAATATAAATCTATTGTACCATAAACACTATTCCGGATTTGTTACCATTTACTTTTTCTTTTTATCTTTTAAAACTTTTAAACTTCGAATTTCTATTAAAAAAGGGCTATTAATAAAAAATTTCATACAATATTTGATTTATACAATATTTTGCATTACATTTGCACATAAGTTCATAAAAAAAACAAAGATGGCGAGAAATAAAAAAGAAAGATCGATAGGTTTTCCTCCTTTGTTTACATCATTTAAGCCTGTTGGGATAGGTGGCAGGCATCTTTCCAAGATTGTTTTGACTATAGATGAGTATGAGGCGATAAGACTTGCTGATTATGAGGGATATAGCCATGATGATGCATCTAAGGAAATGCATATTTCACGGTCTACATTTACTAGGTTGATTGAGAAAGCAAGAGGTAAAATAGCACAAATGATTATTTTAGGCAATATGATTACCATAGAGGGAGGAAACATTCATTTTAGAAGTAATATTATAAAGTGCAATAGTTGTGGGTATATGTTCAATATTGAAATTGATAGGGAATTAAAGATTTGTCCGAATTGTAAAAGTACCGAATTGTTTAATTTGGCGGGAAGTTTCGGACATGGTAAATGTTGTATTGAATATTTTGATAATAAATAAAAATTTTAAACAGATGAAACGAGCATAAATTTTATTAATCGTAAATTATAATAAAAGAAGATTAAAAAAATTTATGAGAGTTCCTGAATGTATTATAAATTTTTATAATATTTTTTAAAAATAAAAATTTTAAACAGATGAAACGACTAAATAATTACAATCATCACGAAGATCAGCATTATGGTCAGGGTCATGGATTGGGACCTGGTATGCATGGACATTTTGACGGACATGAAGAATATCATCGTGGCGGAGGAAATGGAAAAGGAAGACACCATAACCATGAGCATGCGGGTAAAAATAGAGGAGGTGCTTTTGGGCCTTCAGGTTATTGCATATGCGTAAAATGTGGTTATAAAACCGAACATCTGCGTGGAGTAAAATGTACAACCTTGAAATGTCCGGAATGTGGACATGTGTTGGCAAGAAAAGAATTGATTGATGAGAAAAAGAAAAAAAAATAATCTATGCTTGAATTGATTTTAGGATCTTTGAAGGAAAGCATTATCATTTCGGGATTTATTTTTGTTATGATGATGCTTATTGAATATGTTAATGTTCAAACTCATGGTATATGGCAGAGAAATATAAGTGACAAAAAGTGGAAACAATATTTGGTAGGAGCTTTTTTAGGAGCTATTCCCGGTTGTCTTGGGGCATATACGGCAGTTGCCTTGTATTCACATAGTTTATTTAGTTTGGGAGCTATTGTTACGACAATGATAGCAACAAGTGGTGATGAAGCGTTTGTCATGTTGGCAATGTTTCCGGGTAAAGCCATTTTTTTAACTATTGTTTTGATTGCAATCGGAATTATAGCCGGATATCTAACGGATAGGTTTATTAAAACCAAGCAAATAGCTCATAAATTTGAAGACAAAGAATTTCCTCTCCATGATGCGGACAGATGTGAATGTTACAATCCGAAAGAATTCAGACTCAACATATTACGACCTTCATTTAAAAGGATTTCTCTATTGGTGATTATAGCGGTTTTACTGATATCCATAATTACGGGGATAATAATGACAGATGCTAAATTGTGGATTAGATATACGGTTATAATCACGGGATTATTTTCTTTTTTCGTAGTAATTACTGTTCCCGAGCATTTTCTTAAGAAGCATTTATGGGAACATGTTTTTAAAGTTCATTTGCCTAAAATATTTCTGTGGACTTTCGGAACTTTGCTATTTATTAATATTCTTTTACATTATGTAAATTTACAACCTTTGCTACAAGACAATTTGCTTTTAGTGCTTTTATTTGCTGTACTGATAGGAATCATACCCGAATCTGGACCTCATTTGGTATTTGTTACTCTTTTTGCTCAAGGTACTATACCGTTTAGTATTTTACTAGCCAGTTCAATAGCTCAAGATGGTCATGGAATGTTGCCATTATTGGCAGAATCAAAGAAATCTTTTTTTGTTGTTAAAATTATTAATTTAGTAGTGGCATTGGTCGTTGGATATGGATTGTATTTTTTGGAAACGGGATAATGGAAAAGGCACTTTGTGTAAATAATTGGGTGTATTCCTGCAAAATAATTACCTTTGCGAAATTTAAAAATTAAGTATGGGATTTATAGAAGAAATTCAAAAGAGAAAAACTTTTGCAATAGTCAGTCACCCTGATGCAGGAAAAACCACTTTAACGGAGAAATTATTGCTTTTCGGTGGAGCTATCCAGGTTGCAGGTGCAGTGAAATCAAATAAAATAAAAAAGACCACTACTTCCGATTTTATGGAAATAGAAAAGCAGAGAGGTATTTCGGTTGCTACTTCCGTTATGGCTTTTGAATATGGAGGGAAAAGGATAAATATTCTTGATACACCCGGGCATAAAGATTTTGCAGAAGATACTTATCGTACCCTTAGTGCTGTTGATAGTGTGATAGTTGTAATAGATGTAGCAAAAGGGGTTGAAGAGCAAACGGAAAAACTTGTGAAAGTTTGCAGGATGAGAAAAATTCCGATTATGGTGTTTATTAACAAATTGGACAGGGAAGGTAAAGATGGTTTTGATCTTCTTGATGAAATAGAAACTAAGTTAGGTATCAATGTTATTCCGCTTACTTGGCCCGTAGGTATGGGACAAAGATTTCAGGGAGTTTACAATATATCGGAATCGAAATTAAATCTTTTTAATGCTCATGGTAAGCAAACCGAGGATGAGCTCGTAGAAATTAATGAAGAGGAAACCGGCAAG
>JALSPW010000227.1 GCA_026985735.1 Saprospiraceae bacterium | reverse complement strand
AATGCTTAGTCCTCTGGTATTAGCGGGTGTTATTTTAAGTCTTAGAAAAAAATATATCTTCGGAGGATTACTATTTGCTATCGCAATGGGTTTGGAACTTCTCTCCAATCATATTCAAATGACCTACTATCTAGGTATCATTACAGGTATCCTCATATTGATTGAGTTTTTCGATTATATCAAGAAAAAAGAATACAAACCTTTAGCCATCACGTTGATGATATTTGTCATAGGTATATTACTTGCTTTGGGCTCATCAGCTTCAAAATTGTGGACCACTTATGAGTATTCCAAAGATACAATGCGAGGAAAACCAATATTAAAATCCGAAGGCAAAGCCAAATCAAGTAGTGAAACCAATGGTTTGGAATGGAATTATGCTATGAACTGGAGCAATGGAGTATTGGACCTTGTTTCCACTTTCATTCCGGGAATAGTAGGAGGCGGTAGTTCTGAAAAAGTATCTAAAGATACTGATTTCGCAAAAAAATACCGTCGAGCAGCCAGAAGAAATCTTAAATCTTATATCGCACCTTTGTATTGGGGTAAATTACCATTTACAAGCGGACCTCCTTATATGGGTGCTTTAATTTTCTTTCTATTCGTTTTGGGATTATTTATCATAAAAGGAAAATACAAATGGTGGGCATTTATATCTGTAGCCTTGTTATATTTATTGTCAATGGGAAAAAATTTGGAGTTCTTCAATAGATTGTTTTATGATTATTTCCCACTTTATAATAAATTCAGAACACCTAATTCCATAATGGGTATTGCTTCAATACCTCTTGTTTTCCTAGCTGTTTATACTTTAAAATTTATTGCCTTTGACCAATATGACAAAAAAGAATTTATTAAAAAATTATGGATATCTTTTGGTATAGTTGGAGGTATAAGTTTGATATTTGCTATATTGGGAACTTCCTTTTTTGATTTTGCCGCTCCCAATGATTCGAGATATGCCGAAACAGGATTTTTACCGTCTATCATAGCGTTAAGAAAATCTCTAATGGTTTCGGATTCTTTCAGAACTTTTATCATTGTAGCTTTGGGTACCGGTCTGATATGGGCGTATGTAAATAAACAAATATCCAAATCCATTTTGCTTCCGGCTATAGCTGTGATAATATTGTTTGACATATTAAATGTTGATTCAAGATATATTAGCCATAGTGATTTTGTAAAAAAGACCAACATTGAAAAATCATTTAAACCGAGAGATGTGGATAAACAAATACTGGCTGATGATGATCCATATTTTAGAGTAATGGATTTGACCGTGGATCCTTTCAACAATGCAAAACCTTCATATTTCTTTAAAAATGTAGGAGGTTATCATGCTGCAAAACTGCAGAGATATCAGGATATTATCGATAGATACCTCGGCAATGGAAACAGAAAAGTATTGAATATGCTCAATACCAAATATATCATTCAAAAGCAAGGCAAAAAAGTAGTCGCTGCTAAAAACCCTGAAAACATGGGCAATGCCTGGTTTGTAAATTCCATAAGAAAAGCAGCTAATGCAAATGAAGAAATAGATTTGATAAAATCCACAGATGTAAAAAATACGGCAATTGTACATGAGGAATTTAATGATTATCTTGATAATTTTAAAGTCGATAGTGTCAAAGCCGACATTATCCTAACTGAATATGCTCCCAATAAACTAAAATATGATTATACTTCGGATAAAGACGGATTTGTAGTATTTTCCGATATTTGGTATGGTCCGGGCAAAGGTTGGTACTCGTACATAGATGGCAAACAGGTTCCACACATAAGAACGGATTATATCTTCAGAGGCATGAAAGTACCGGCAGGATCACACAAAATCACTTTTGAGTTCAAACCAAGATCTTACTATATGGGTGAAAAAATTTCATTATTCAGCTCTTTGATATTGATATTGGGTATGTTGGGATATATCTTTTATTATTTCTATAGAAAAAAAGAAGAGAGTATCGCTAAATAATAAATATATGCAAGCTGTATTGAATATTGAACAAATTAGAGAATGGGATAAATTTACAATAGAAAACGAACCTGTAAGTTCAATCGATTTAATGGAAAGAGCTGCTACCGCTTTCACCAAAAGATTTTTGGAAGTAATCGAAAAAGAAAATCCCAATATCCTCATTGTTGCAAGTAAAGGCAATAATGGTGGTGACGGATTGGTCACCGGCAGATTGTTAAATGAAAAAGGATATACCGCTGATATCCTGATTGCAGATATTCAACCCAAAGAATCAAAAGACTTTAGTATTAATCTTGGCAGGCTTAACACAAAAAGAATCCCGTATAAATACCTGAACAAATACGATGATCTACCTGAATTCACAAGTTATGATTATATCATTGATGCGATTTTCGGCTCAGGATTGCATAGACCCGTTACAGGATTTTGGGCGGAATTGATTAATGCAATAAACGATAGCAAACGGCCAGTTTATTCCATCGACATACCTTCCGGAATGTATGCTGATAAACCCACTGATGGGATTGCGATAAAATGTCAAACTTGTTTTACTTTTGAAACAACAAAACAAGGAATGTTAATGCCTGATAATGCCGAAACATTGAAAGATTGGAAATCCGTTTCTATCGGATTGAAAAAAGAATATCTGCAAACAATCCACATAGAAAATTATTTAATTGAAAAAAGCGATATAAAAAAAATACTTAAACCCCGTAATAAATTTGACCACAAGGGCAAGTATGGACATGCTTTAATATCAGGAGGTAATAAAGGTATGATAGGAGCAACGGTTTTATCTGCCAAAGCTTGTCTGAAAACAGGAGCGGGATTGGTTTCAACACTCATACCCGATGTAGGATACGATATTGTACAAACGGCAATTCCCGAGGTCATGACTCTTTCGGGTTTTGGAAATGATTTTTTAAGTGCTGTTCCTTCATTGAAAAGGTATTCTGCTATTGGAATAGGACCCGGTCTGGGAAAACATGATTTTACTATAGATTTTTTAAATGAATTTTTAGAAAAAACAGACATTCCTATAGTGATAGATGCTGATGCATTGAATATAATAGCTGAAAATAAACATTTATTAAAAAAAATACCGGCAAATTCTGTATTAACTCCACATCCGGGAGAATTTGCAAGATTATTCGGACCAACTGCAAATAGCTTTGAAAGAATTAAACTATTGAGAAAAAAAGCAAAAGAACTCAATTTATTCATCGTACTGAAAGGGGCATATACTGCTATTGCCTCGCCCGACGGAACCGTATATTTCAATAATACCGGAAATCCGGGCATGGCTACTGCTGGCTCGGGAGATGTATTGACAGGAATGATTACCGCATTACTAGCTCAGGGTTATGATTCGTTGGAAGCATCCACAACCGGTGTTTTCCTACATGGACTGGCAGGAGATATTGCAGGAAAAGTAAAAGGGCATTATTCCCTCTTAGCAGGAGATATCATTGATAATATTAGTAATGCTTTTTTAGATATCGGAATAGGCTGATTGTTAATAGCCGTATCAATTTCGTTTTTCATAATGAAAAAATATAAACTATGGCAAAAAAAATAGTCGTCTTAACAGGTGCAGGTATCAGTGCGGAAAGCGGAGTGCAAACATTCAGAGATGCAAACGGACTTTGGCAAAATCATGATATCATGGAAGTGGCGTCTCCCGAAGGCTGGGCAAAAAACAAAGAACTGGTTTTGGAATTTTACAACCAACGCAGAAGACAATTGCACGAAGTATTACCCAATAAAGGACATAAAGCCCTGGTAGATCTTGAAAAAAAATACGAAACGGTTATAATAACACAAAATGTAGATGACCTGCATGAAAGAGCCGGCAGTAAAAAAGTAATCCACCTGCACGGCGAACTTTTCAAAGTCAGAAGTACCGGTGATGAAAATATTGTATATGAATGGAAAAAAGATCTCAACATTGGTGATAAATGTGAAAAGGGTTATCAATTACGGCCACATATCGTATGGTTTGGAGAACAAGTACCGATGATATCCATTGCCGCCAAAGAAGTGATGACAGCGGATATTATGATAATAATCGGTACTTCAATGCAAGTTTATCCTGCAGCCGGACTGGTTTCTTATCTAATGCAAGGACATCCTATATATTATATTGATCCCAAACCTCACATCTCTTATGAATTGGAGAAATCCCCAAATCTGGAAATATTCCCTGAAAAAGCAAGTACGGGAGTTAGAAAAGTAGTGGATATTTTATTACAATAAAATCACAGATTTTGCAAAGCAATTTCACAGGGGGCACCTTAATTCCCAACGGGTCAGTTGGTCTCAACCTTGATTTGGGACAACTCTGAATCTCCAGGGCTTCAATGCCCATTCTTCAGCATAATCAATTCCAACTCTCGGACCTGCGATTATTTCATCATCAGAAATACGGATACCGCAATCATGAATTTGAATCAATGATTCCCCTGAAGTAAGATCGATTCCATTCAAAGCGGTAGTGATACCAAATGCTTGAGTCCATTTGCCCGGGCCATTAGTCATGTTTATATCTTTTGACAATTTATTTCTTCTTTTTAGCATTATATCAATACCATCAACGGGTTCTACCGCCCTAATCAATACTGCATGAGCTATATTCTCAGGAGCCGTGACAATATTAAACAAATGGTGAAATCCGTAAATCAGATAGATGTATGCTGTACCGGGCAAACCAAACATGGTTTTGGTCCGTTGTGTCTTTTTATTTTTATATGCATGGCTTGCTTTATCTTCGGGTGCACGGTACGCTTCTGTTTCCACTATTATTCCACTGGTAATATACCCGTCTATATGAGATACAATCTTTTTACCGAGCATTTGCTTAGCAAGAAAAACCACATTTTCATCATTAAAAAAATCTCTTGATAATATACCCATTTTATCAGTATTTATTAACAAAAAAAGCCTCAATCAAACAGAAAGAGGCTTTTGTTATAATATTTTAATAACTCATATTTAACGTTTTTTTGATCTGATGAAACTGCTTTTCTTTCCTTTAGGCTTAAGATCTTTAGCCAAATCCCTGACTATTGGAGATGCAACAAATATTGACGAATAGGTACCAACCAAAATACCTATCAGCAATGCAAATGCAAATCCTTTGATACTTGAACCTCCAAAAAGAAATAATACAAGTACAACAAAAAATGTTGTCAAAGATGTTATCAAAGTTCTCGAGAATGTACTATTAATGGAATCATTCATTATCTTATCTATCGGTTCATCTCTATGTAAACCTAAAAATTCCCTTATCCTGTCAAACACCACCACCGTATCATTTATAGAATATCCAATTACAGTCAACAGGGCGGCAATAAATGCCTGATCTACTTCTAAAGACCATGGAACAAGTCCATGTAACAAAGAAAATGATCCAAGTACTATCAAGCTATCATGAAACAATGCCAATACGGCCCCCAGACTATATTCCCACTTGGAAAATCTGATAAATATATACAAAAATATCGCCAATAACGCTAAAATACCGGCAATAAACGAACTTTTCGTTATATCATCGGCAATCGTAGGTCCTACTTTAGTCGAACTTGTAATATGAACATTATTTTCCGTATATTCTTTTTTAAAATCATCCAACTTCATTCCTTTATATACTTTGCTGAGTCCTTCAAACATCTTATCTATTACCTTATCTGTCGCCCCCTCACTATTATCATGAATGAGATAAGAAGTTACAACATTATATGTATTTTTAGTATCCACTGCTTTGACTATCGGTGCACTGCCAAAAGCTTCAGTCAATGCTTTTCTTATATCTTTAACTTTTACTTCTCCGACATTATCAAATTCAACATTGAAAGAATATCCTCCTTTAAAATCCACGCCCAATTCAAAACCTCGTGTGAATATTGAAATTAAACTCAACAAAATCAATGAGCCTGAAATAATATATGCAATCTTTCTTTTACCCAACCAGTCAACATTCAAATTTGATAATGCATTTTTTGTAGCGGGAATCCAGAAACCAATACTTTTACCTTTTGATTGAACCCACCAGTCAAAAATCAATTTACTTACCAATACCGCAGTAAACAACGACAATAATACACCTATTATCAATACTACAGCAAATCCTTTTATAGGACCTAATCCGAAATATGCCAAGATTATTCCTACCAGAATCGTAGTTACGTTTGCATCTATAATCGCCGAATAAGAATATTTAAACCCATTCTCAATTGAAGTCCACAATGTCTTACCGGCTCTCAATTCCTCTCTCACACGCTCAAATATGATAACATTGGCATCAACCGCCATACCGATTGTCAATACAATACCGGCGATTCCCGGTAATGTCAATACCGTACCTAACGATGCCAATACTCCGAAAATAAAGAATATATTGAGCAATAATGCTATTATCGAAATAAGACCGGCGCCTCCATAGTATAATAACATAAATGCCAATACCAGTCCGAATCCTATCAATAAAGCATTGATACTTCGCTTGATATTATCTGCTCCCAATGACGGTCCAACCGTTGCCTCCTGAATAATCTGAGGTCTGGCCGGTAATTTACCGATTTCCAATATCCTCGAAAAGTCTGTAGCTTCCTGCATGGTATATGATCCCGTAATAGATGAACTACCTCCCAAAATAGGTTGATTGACCCTTGGTGCTGAAACAACTTCATCATCAAGAACAATAGCTATTTGCCTGTTTTTATCATTAGCGGCTTTTGTAGTCATCTCAGCCCATTTCTTCGCTCCTTTTTGATCCATACCTAACAAAACTTCCACTTCGCCCCCATTTGATTGATTAATATTGGCGGTGGCTCTTGTTACATGATCTCCTTCCAAAGGAGCTTTATCACTTCCCGGTTCTTTTTTGATCATATAGAGTTCATAAGTATTGGTATATTCTCCCGTATCCTGATCCTTTATAGGCTTCATAGACCATCTGAAAACCAAATCCTTTGGAAACAATGCTTTAATTTCAGGTCTTTCAAGCATATTCATAATGCTCTCCTTCTTATTTTTGTCTGCATATCCCGCAATCGGAGTGTCTGCACCCTGAGCTGAACCGGCACTTAATTGCAATTTGCTCAGCAATGGCCCCATCTGACTTGTAGGATTTTCTTTTTCAACAACTTTCATTGTAGAATCAACCGTATTTCCAAGACTATCCAAAACAGGCTCATAAATAGTATCATACATTACGGAATCCTTAGCATTCATTAAAGTAGTATCCGTATTCAATTCCTTTTTTAGCTTTTTATCTGCAGCTAAAAAAGCATCGATAATACCGGGATCACTCATCCTGTAAACATTCCAAAATTCAAGTTTTGCACTAGCTTGCAAAAAATTCCTTGCCCTCTGTGGATTATCAATACCCGGTAATTCCACTAATATCAAATTTCTCTTCTCATCCAATGAAACATTCGGCTGAACCACTCCCAACTTATCTATCCGCTGCTTAAGCATATTGTATGTAAGCTTGATAGTCTCATTACCTTTCTTTCTTAAATATGCCAAAACTTCATCATCACTGGATTTATAATTTAGATTACCCCCTTCTCTTACTGCTTGATTATGAACAAATATCTTAGCCAATTTTTTATCACCGGCCAATTTTTTCCACTCCTGATAAAATAATGTAATAAAATCTTCTTGTGAATTCGACATTGCTTTTTCTGCATTATCCAAAGCTTTTCTGAATATCGCATCCTTATTCTGACCAGATAAGGTGATAAGAAAATCTTTCAAATTCACCTGCATTATCACACTCATACCTCCTTTAAGGTCAAGACCAAGAGCCAATTGAGATTTTTTCAAATCATCATACGTATATTTTGCCAAAAGAGGAATTCTGAAAATAACTTCACTTGACATACTATCAAGATATTTGCTCCTCGCTTCCTTTTTGATTTCAAATATATCCGCTCCTTCTTTAGCTTTAAGCGCTTTTTGTTCCGCATACTTATCTGCTGCTTTTTCCACTTTCATCGTTGGAAAAATATAGAGATATTGCAATAATACAACCAACACTAATAACACTAAAAACAACTTTACTATTCCTTTTACTTGCATTATAATTTAATTTAAATTTATAAGGTTTTAAAAAACTGCGCAAATATAGTACTTTTCAATTATTTAAAAGAATTTTACAAATAAGTTCTATAAAAATTGAGCCTATTTCCTTTTATTACTACTATTATTTACCTTTTTTGCTCATTAAAAACTCTTTTTTCTGTAAATATTGCCTATCTATAAAATTATTTTAAAATAATGCCCTTTGTGTATAGACACTTAAAATTATACGTTTTTATACAATCACTTAATTCGGAACAACTGAATAGTTGATAATTAAAGTTCTCACCGTAAAATAAAATCATAGATTAATGCTGCCAATTTTGGTTCGGAATTGTTAGCAATTTGTGTCTATCCATAATTGAAAGCTAGGGCTCGAAAGCAAGCGTTTACATGACTTCAAAGCCGGCTTAAGACCGCTTCAATTCGTTCTCAGATTCCTGTGCTTTTGAAACTTTGGAACTTATTAACCCAGAGCTTTAATCTATTTCTTCTATCCCTTTCTCAATTATCAATGACTTTGTTGCATGGCAGTCATTAAAAAGTAT
>JALSPW010000226.1 GCA_026985735.1 Saprospiraceae bacterium | reverse complement strand
GTAGGACAAATATTTAAAATGTACAGACTACAGACTACAGATAGTATGTTGTCTGGATTAGTATGCCAACAACGTTGTGTGACTCTACCAAGTCCGGAGAATGGAGCTCCATTTTATTTCGTTGACAAATCTTGCGCTACTGATGGTTGTTGTGTTGATTTAGGTTATTATTGCGTCCAAGAAGGTCAAGTATTCGTATCTAAAAGTACAGATCCGATTTCATCATGTACCGATTTTTATTCTGTTGATTGTGGAGATTTAATGCCCCGGGGAGATTGAAGGGATAAAGGATGTAATGATTAATACCGTAAAAAATAAAATACTCGGTAATCCGGCATATCCAAACCCGGGAGGTTAATTGCCTCCCGGATATTTATTAAATATAAAAAAGAATTATTTATGAAGAAGAAATTAATTATAGTTTTTTTGTTGTTCGTTATTGTGTTTTCAAAGATAACATCCCAAATAACGCCCTATGTTCCCGTTGAATTTAAAAATCTGAACCCCGTTTGGATGCATGTATCTATAGATAGTACACTCATTGATGGTGATAAATATGATGGTATGACTCATCTATCATCTATTGAAGATTATCCTCCTATCCATCTAATAGATAACAACAATTTGTACATTGTTTCCAATACCATTATAAGAAGATATTATGAAAATGAGGGAGTGCTCATAGAGAAATTGAATTTGAAGACAGGTAAAACAATTTGGACCAATCATATAGATTTGCGCAATAACGACAGAATGGAATATGCAGAAGGTATCTATAAAAACAAAAATGATAATATTGCAATTGTCACAGATAGAAAGATAAAAAAAACCGGAGATTCCTTCGGTCATATTATTTACGGCGATACAGCATTAATAAGTATATTGAATTATAATGATTTGAATGGAGAATTGATAAGTCATGATTATCCGGATTCGCTTGATACAAATTCAATTAGAATAAGGTATTCGGCAACAAACAGAACGATTTTATTTCCATTGAAAAATGATAGTTTTTTATATATTAAAAATAATAATGGAGTAAGTATTGAACAATTTTTAATTGATAAAAGCGGACACTTATTATCTGAACCGATGAAAGATTCGGTAGTATATGATGATTATTTTAATCCGGATAGTGTTCTAAGGGAACTACGCTATCGCATGGTTAAAATTAGTGAAGATTCCCTTTTAGTGCTTGATTTTTTATATAATAGAAATGAAGTAATTTATCATAAATATAATCCCGATTTTAAAAAACAGGCAAAACTAACTCTATATGATAAAAATTTAAAGATTAAAAAAGTTATGAAAATTGATTCTTTATTACCAAAAAGATATGACTTTCTCCGTTTAAAGAATGTAGATAAAAATCATATTTATTTAGATGGTCGTTATCAAAAACATTATGTAAAAAGAGATACATATTTTTATTATATATTTAATTGGAATGGAGAGATTGAAGATAAATTTACATCAGTGTATAATACAGAGCATATTTCATTTGAAACTACATTTTTGGAAAAAGAAAAAGAATTTTTAGCAGTTGGTATTTCAGAAGACTGGTCAAAACTAAAGTTTTTCAAAACTAATCATAATGAAGGATTATTTTTAATAAAAGAATTTTATTTTAAGAATAACGGACGAGTTTTTACACCTATTTTTATTGAACAATTGGACAATGGTGATATTCTATTAAAAGGATATAATCGGATTAAAGATAAACCTCAATATCCGATTTGGTATACATGGATGCGTATAAAAGCTGAAGATTTGGGATTGCAAGGTACATCAACATCAGATCTACCAAAACAAAATGCAAAATTATCTCTGTCACCTAATCCGGCAAGCGACCTTTTGGAAATACAATCGGACAATATAAAAATAAACAAAATCACGGTGTATGACATGCTTGGCAGATTGGTTATGGATAATAATGTACCGAATGAAAACACTTATACCGTAAATGTAGCTTCACTGTTACCGGGAATATATTCGGTTAAGGCGATTGGAA
>JALSPW010000225.1 GCA_026985735.1 Saprospiraceae bacterium | reverse complement strand
TGTATCCGACTATTGCCGAAAAATCGGGAATGAAAATCGTAAATCAATACAAACGCCCTGTTTTAAACAGAACAGAAAAAAACAAATCGGCTTATGCTGAAATAATATTTCACTTAAAGGGAAAATAAAATGGCATTAACAAAACAACAAATACAATCAGTTGAAGATACTATAAGAAATAGTTTGAGAAACAGATTTAAAACTTATAATCCTGAGCCGGCGGTAATGCCATTTCATACAAGACTTTTGGGAAAAGACAGACTGGCACTTTACTCTTTTATTCATTCATTAAATACAAATTTTGGAACTACAATTTTTGAACCTGTTGCTGTTTCGCTGTCTTCAAGTAGATTTAAAGTCGCCAAACTTCAAATGAAATCGGGCACACAAATAAGTGAACAAGCTCAATATGAAATCCAGAAAATAATGGACGAATTAACTGCTGCGAATAAAAAACCTGACAAGCTGAAAGAGATAGAAATAATTCGAAAAGTATGCCAAAAAGGAGAAATGCGAACAGTTAAACCCACAAGAGTTGATGTTTATCTTGAAAGCAACGATGGAGAGATCTATTTGTTTGACATTAAAACAGCAAAACCAAATAAAGGAGGATTTAAGGAATTTAAACGAACTCTTTTGGAATGGGTCGCTACTGTTTTATCAGAAAATCCAAAAGCAAAAATAAATACATTAATTGCAATTCCTTATAATCCTTATGAACCGAAACCATACAGCAGATGGACAATGGCAGGTATGCTTGATTTGGAACAAGAATTAAAAGTTGCCGAAGAATTTTGGGATTTTCTTGGTGGCGAAGGTGCTTATAATGATTTACTTGGCTGTTTTGAAAGGGTAGGGATTGAATTAAGACAAGAAATTGACGATTACTTTAAAAGGTTTAATAAATAACTTTACTTAACAACTATGCATTCGACCTGTTGATATTTAAGTATTGATGCAATTTTGGCTAATCCAGTGTTTATTAAGGAGTTCCTAATCTTTTTATTTGCTGTTTTTGCCCATATATGTAGCTAACTTTGGAGAGAAAAATGATTAACATGAAGCCAAGCAAATACCAGCAGCATTAATCTGTCATGATTTTATCAGTCCACCCGCTACTGATGTAGCGGTTCTTTCACTATCGAGTGAGGTTTACTCACTCGATTCTCTACAAGACCGTTCAGTCATGCATCAAGGCAAAAAATGAAAATATTTTTAATAAAATTATTTTATTAATTTTGGGGTCACCTTAATTTCCAACGGGTCAGTTGGTCTGAAATTACTTCGACTTTTATGACACAATACACTTGATTTGATACTGTGAGATTTACTCACTCGATTCTCAGGCTACCTCGAGATTTTTCAGTCATCATCAAGGGAAAAGTTAAAATATTTTGATTAAAATAGTCTAAATTTTAAAAATTATCTATTTTCGTATTGATTATCATCATGACACCTTGAAACATAACAACGATGAAAAAAATATTATTTTTTATTATTATTTTATTTTCAATAATTAATCTGCATGGGCAGGATACCATAACGGTTCAAACTCTTACCTATGACAGTACGGGTAGAAGTTATATGTTTGATTTTCCTGAAGATACAGGACAAACTTATGAAAAAATATTGATGTTGTATAGCATGAGATGCAAAAACGCCATGGTTTCAACCGGAAGTGATAGAAACAAAGGTTGTGGAGAATGGGATTACAGTTGCAATACCTTTATTACGGATTCTACCAAAATTGATTCTGTTAAAGCTACTCATTCGTCTCATATAATCACCGGCTTTGATGGAAAAACTTTTGAATATACAACCAAACCGGTATACACATATTATCTGTACCGTCAATATAATACGATTAATGATAATGTGATTTATGAAAATAATTATAAAGTTGGCGAGGGTAGAGATTCATTGAGTCATCCGTTCAATTTCACATCAAGTCAATCAAAATCACAATATTTGTTTACTGCTGAAGAATTAAAAAATACAGGTTTACAAATGGGCCAATTATCTGCACTTAGCCTTAATATTTTAAATACTCCAAAGAATGCAGGTTTTTTAAGAATACGAATTAAACAAGTGAATATTAATGTATTGGATAAATCAAAACCGGAACTTAACAATTTTACCGAAGTGTATTTCAGCAATACTCAACTGGTTAAAGGAAGTAATGTATTTTACTTTTATAAAAAATTTGAATGGGATGGAGAGACCAATCTATTGATCGAATTTAGTTATACAAATTCCGAATCTGCAAATGACATTCTTGTTGAGGGAACTAAATATGATAATAACATTTCTTTAATTCACAATGGAGAAGATTATTTTTTAAGTTTTTCCGGTGTAGGAAAATTAAATTTAAACAATACCGATTTTTCATCTATATCAAATGAATTGACTATTTCTTTATGGATGTATGGAAATAACGATATATTGCCGGCAAATTCCACAATTTTTGAAGGCGTTGACAATAAAAACCGGCGACAAGCAAATTCGCATTTACCATGGGGCAACTCCCGTATATATTGGGACTGTGGCAATGACGGAAGTTATGACAGAATCGATAAACCTGCGATAAATAATGAATTTGAAGGTAAATGGAACCACTGGACTTTCACTAAGAATACAAAATCAGGTTTGATGAAAATTTATCTCAATGGTCAATTATGGCATTCCGGATCAGGAAAAAATAAAAAAATAAGCCTTGAAAGATTTTGCTTGGGAGCATCCAATAATGATAAATTGTCTTATTATGGATTTGCCGATGATCTCTTGATTTGGAATAAAGAACTGGATGCAGACACTATAGATGAAATTATGTTTGACAATATAAATAACAATAATCAACATTACAATAATCTCATAGCCGGATATAATATGAATGAAAAAAACGGTAGTGTCTTTGTAGATATGTCAACACAAAGATCACAAGCTATTCATTCCGGTTTGATATCACACAGGTTTTTCAGGGGCAAAGATTTATTTAAAGGTTTCGACACTTCAAAATTCAGACCAAATATCACTTTCTATCAAGGAGAATATGAACAAAGCATAGTGGAAAATACAGTTGAAGACTCTACAATCAATGACATAAATAAAATATATTTTTATGGAATAAAAGGAACTGATATCGTTTTAATCGATTCCGTTAATGCTTATCAAGCCGGATATTCTTATGTTTATGACGAGGATACCAGGAAAAAAATTGATTCCGTTTATTTTGAACCGGAAAATACAATAAATATAACTTCTTTAGATTATTACAAAAAATATCCATCACGATTTGAACTTATGTCATTTGTCACACCTTACGGTATAGGCTTGGATCTGGGGGAAAATGGCAAAACCTGGCAATTTGATGTTACGGATTTCAAACCTGTTCTTTCCGGCAAAAAGCGTTTAAGTGTGGAATTTGGAAAATATCAGGAAGAACTGGATATTAAGTTTCTGTTTATTAAAGGAACACCGCCAAGAAATGTAAAAAGAATACAACAATTATGGCGCCCGGGAATAGGTCGGGGATATAAGCAACTTTTGGATGATACTTATTTTGAACCGAGAGATGTTGTACTCGATGCTAACTCTTCAATGTACAAAATACGTGTAGCAATAACGGGTCATGGTCAGGAAGGAGAATTTATAGCTAGAAAACATTATATTAATCTGAACGGTGGCGAAAAAGAACTTAACTGGTTAGTATGGAAAGAATGTGCAGATAATCCCGTATATCCTCAAGGAGGAACATGGATTTATGATAGAGCGGGCTGGTGCCCCGGAGCGCCTACTACATTGAAAGAAATGGAAATTACGAATATGGTCAATCCCGGAGATACGGTCTTAATGGATTATGGTATTGAAACAGCTTCCGGTGATAGTCGTTATATTGTAAATTGTCAATTGGTAAGTTACGGATCTCCAAATTTTTCACACGATATAGCCATTGAGGAAATACAAAGACCTTCCGAAAGAATTGAATTTGGAAGATTCAATCCTATTTGTTTTAATCCGCAAATAGTTATTCAAAACAGAGGTTCCGATACCATTTCTAATCTTGTTATAACATATTATGTAAAAGGAGGAGAAAAACTTACTCTTAATTGGCCTGGTAAATTATCGTTCCTGCAAAAAGACACTATAACACTTCCTATTGATCATACTTCATTTTGGTTGGGTGATGGTAGCAATGTTTTTGTAGCTGAAGTCAATTTTACAGATAATACGCCTGATGAATATCCAAGTAACAACAAAATGACATCCTCTTATCATTTGCCTGATATTTTACAAAGTGATTTTATTGCTGTATTGAGAACAAATAATCGACCGGAAGAAAACAAACTTTTCATAAGGGATATAAACGGAAATACAGTATATAAAAGAACAATTTTAGGACCAAATGCAACATACAAAAAGGAATTAAAATTGGAACATGGTTGTTATGAATTGGAAATAACAGATGCAGGTGATAATGGTTTGTCTTTTTGGGCACAACCTGGACAAGGCAATGGAGATTTATATTTTATGAAGAAAAATTTTGTACGTATAAAGAATTTCAACCCTGATTTTGGTAAGTTTTTAAAGTATTCGTTTTTAATCGGAGATATTGATAAAGTAGATAATCAAGAATTATCGGGGGACATGTTTGACATATTTCCAAATCCTGTCTCGGGTTATGCAAAATTAAAATTCAATACTGCTTCAATGAAAAACACTCAACTGATTATTACCGATATCGCCGGGAGAGAAATATTGTATTTGGATGAAAATCGATTGTACGGAGCTGAAATTGATATTGATTTTGGTGCTTACCGAAAAGGAATATATTTCATTAATTTTATTAAGGAGGGAAAGAGTTATGTAAAAAAAGTGGTAGTGGAATAACCATAGTTTTTTTATGATTATGTCATATCCATTTATTACCTTTGTCTGATAATAATAAAAAATTTATGTTTAATCCGAATTTAGATGCTACCGGAGCTTCATTTTCCAATGATGACAAACAGGTCGAAAAAGCATTGCGCCCAAAAGATCTGACTCAATTCAAAGGACAAAAAAAGGTTGTTGATAACCTTAAGGTTTTCATTGAAGCTGCAAAATTAAGAGGCGAAGCTCTGGATCATGTTCTGTTGAACGGACCTCCCGGACTTGGAAAAACAACTTTGGCATTTATCGTATCTAATGAACTTGGTGCTAATATTAAAATAACTTCCGGTCCTGTGATAGAAAAACCGGGAGACTTGGCCGGATTACTTACCAACCTTCAAGAGAATGATGTCCTCTTTATCGATGAGATACACAGATTAAATAATGTTGTCGAAGAATATCTATACTCTGCAATGGAAGATTATAGAATTGACATAATGATTGATTCAGGTCCGAATGCCAGAAGTATTCAAATTAATTTGGAACCTTTTACTTTGGTCGGAGCCACCACCAGAATGGGACTTTTGACAGCTCCTATGCGAGCCAGGTTTGGAATCACTTTCCATTTGAATTATTATGATACCGAAACATTGAAATCCATTGTCTTTAGAAGTGCCGATATCCTGAATATGGAAATTACAGATGAAGGAGCAACCGAAATAGCAAGAAGAAGCAGGGGAACTCCGCGTATTGCCAATGCATTATTGCGTAGAGTACGTGATTTTGCCCAAATAAAAGGAGATGGTACTATCAATGTTGAAATTTCAAAATTTGCCCTTGAAGCGCTTAACGTTGACGAATACGGGCTTGACGAAATGGACAATAAAATATTAAGTACTATTATACATAAGTTTAAAGGTGGACCCGTTGGAATTTCTACAATTGCAACCGCTGTTGGAGAAGAATCAGGTACTCTGGAAGAGGTATATGAACCATTTTTGATAATGGAAGGATTTATCCAACGAACACCACGCGGTAGAATTGTTACGGATAAAGCTTATAAACATCTTGGAATAAGTAAATTCGGCGGTAATCCTAACACACTTTTTGATTAACAGCAATTTGACTGCAGATGTCATTTTAATGACATTTGATACTGATAACTAAGTATTGTTAATTTATTATTATACTGTTTTACTCCTACATGAAATTTCTTGATTAGTTTTGTAATAATAATCGGAAATATTAATACCTTATTAAACTATTTTGTTTTTTAAAAGTCTATACTTATAACATTTAAATATTATACAAATGAAGAAATCAATTTTAATAGCAATCGCCTTTATATTTATCTTTCAATCTTCAGGCTACACGCAAGAAGCAAGTGATAGTACAGGAATGCTCGGTGATAATTTCAGTCTCGAAGGAGCTCTCCAACTGTTTAAAGAATCTCAAACACTTGAAGAATTTGAAAAAAAATTAAATGATCAAGATACTTATGTTAATAATTTAGACCTTAATCAGGATGGTAAAACAGATTATATAAAAGTTATTGACAATATGGATGATGAAGCACATGCCATTGTACTTCAAACCGACTTGAATGATAAAGAATCTCAGGATATAGCTGTGATAGAAATGGAAAAAACCGCAGCAAATACCGTAGCAATTCAAATAGTGGGTGATGAAGATTTGTACGGTGAAAATACGTATGTGGAACCTGTACCTGAATCCGTAACCAATCAATCAGGTTCAAATGTTACTGTAGTAAATACTGCAGTTGTTAATGTTTGGGGATGGCCTTCCGTCAGATATATCTATGGCCCGCGTTACCATATTTGGGTTTCACCATGGCGATGGGGATATTATCCCGGATATTGGAGACCATGGAGACCTCATCCATGGAGATACTATCATAACAGAAGAGTTCGTTACCATGTATATTTTCATCCTGTAAGAATTCATAGAATTCACCATGCTCATAAAATTTATGCTCCCAGAAGAAGAACCTCCGTAACAGTTCATACACGGTCAACTTCCATAAGAGTTAACAGAAATAACCATTTAAAAATAAAAAGCAAAACAACAACAACAGGAATAAAAAAACAAAATGGTAAAATTGTAGCGAGTAAAAAAACTACAACTACCAAAAAAGTTAAAGGCAAACACGGTACTACTAAAACAAAAACAACAAAAAAGACTACTGTGAAAAAAAATAAAAATAAAACTACCGTAAAGCGAAAAAAAACTACAACCAAAACCAGAAAAAGAAAAAGAAGATGATTGGTTAATGGTTGATTTTATGTGAGTTTTATTAAAAGATTTAAGTTATATTTAGTGTCTGTCTATAAAGTACTTGATTTTTTAATAATTTTATAGACAGATACTAATTTGTTGTTTTGAGATTACAAATCCCGTTATATTATTATTTACTAAGTTTTAGAATCCTAAACGCTCCTCTTACTACGATATAGAATACTATTGAACCTATGATGAGGTCGGGATATTTGGAATTGGTCAAAAATACAAAGATTCCCGCTAATATTACCCCGGCATTTATAATAACATCATTTGAAGTAAATATCATACTGGCTTTCATATGTGCTTCTTCACTTTTATGTTTTTGTAAAAGATAAAGGCAAATAGCATTTGCAATAAGTGCAAAAACAGATATGGTAATCATCAATTTATAATCAGGTAATTCATTAAAAGAAATAAATCTTCGTATCACTTCAGTAAAACCTAATGCAGCGAGAAGTAACTGAAAATATCCACTTATTTTAGCAACTTTTTTCTTCCTTGATAAAGTAGAACCTACTGCCAACAAACTTAAAATATAAACAAAAGAATCAGCAAGCATATCCAATGAATCTGCAATTAATCCCATTGAATTTGATATAAAACCCGTACCCAATTCTATGACGAAAAAACTGAAATTTATTACTAATACAATCAATAAAACCTTTGATTGCTTCGATTCGGTTTTATTAACAAATCTATTATCATCAATCTGAATGGTCTTTATTAACTTAGAGCCTAATTTGAGTTCTGATAGTCGTGCGTCTATTTCTTTGTCAGGATTACTATGATATACTATTAATTCTCTTTTTTCCAAATCGAATTCAAGTTTTTTTATGCCTTGTATACCATCCAATTTTAGCTTTATTATTCTTTCTTCCGAAGGACAATCCATTTTAGCTATATGAAATGTTGACTTTAACATAAATTAATCGTATTTATTAAATAAAACATATATACTTCGATAGTAATATATAGTAAATTAGAGTACTTTGATGCAAAAAAATAATTTAAAACCGAAACCGTTCTACTCGGGTATCATAATATTATATTCAAAGGAATAAACACTCCAATTTTAATCCCCAATTTGAATTTATCCACCGGAGAAAAAGCAAATGCAAATAAATTCCCAATCTTACTCAACTTTATATTTGGTCCACTCTGAATAAAAATTTTTTTATTATTAAAATTGTATTCTTCTGCAATAACTAATGACACCGGAACTTTTTTATCAAAACCGATAAACCAATATTCATTGAAATTATAAATTGCATTTACAGCTGCAGTATAACCAATTGAGGTATACAACCTTTTATTCATTAAAATACCCAATTCTCCATGAAGTAAAACCTTTTCTGCAACATTACCTTTCAAATCATAAATTAACAATGGGTTAACTCTTACGCCAGCAATGACCTTATAATTTGAAACCGAAAATTGTCCTGTTTGTGCTTGTAGAAATATACTGTTTCCTAAAAAAAATATCAATAATATTAATCTCATCTTTTTAAAATTTTATTTGTGTAAATACTCTTCCTTTAGTAAAACACTTAATAATGATATTACAATTTGGACACTGCGATTGTTTATGCAACTCTGTTGCAAAGTTATTTGTTCAAAA
>JALSPW010000224.1 GCA_026985735.1 Saprospiraceae bacterium | reverse complement strand
TATAAAAAACAGAAGTTCATTTTTTACCTCCGTGCGCCTTTCAAATTTTAACTGGTTATATAAAAAATATGTTCCCAATTTGAATCTTGCTTTTAGCGATTTAAATCTCAAATGGAATTATAAACACAATGATAATAACAGATTTTTTTTTACTTTTATCAATAGTAGTGATATTTTTTCCAATACCGGTGCTGTTACCGGTACATCTGCGGGAATCCAATGGAATAATCTTGCAATGACATTAAGATGGAATCATATTTTTAATCCAAAACTTTTTTCAAATACAATTTTTTATACAGGCAATTATCAATATAAAATATCTGCAGTAAAAGATATTTGGCATTCAGGTATCGGTAGTTTGAGTTTCAAATCCGATTTTACATGGTACAATAGTAATAAAATAACATCAAAATTCGGACTGGAACTGCATGGATATTTTTTTAATCCGGGGAAAATATTGGAAGGCTCTTTGGTTAGTATTTTCCCATCTACAACACAGAATCATTCCGGACAATCCGTAATATATTACAATTTAAATTACCGTTTTTCTAAAAAATTGCATTTAAATGCTGGAATGAGAATGTCAGTATGGAGTAATTTTGGTCCTGCATCGTATTATAATTTTAATCGAAATCACGAATTTATTGATAAAGTACAAATAAAAAAAGGAATATATCATAGATATTTCAGGATGGATCCCAGAGGAAGTGCTACTTACAATATTGATAGTACGTCTTTGATTAAATTAAGTTATGGCATTTATCACCAGTATATACATCTCATTTCCAATTCCACTTCTCCTTTTACCTCTTTCGAAGTATGGTTACCAAGTAACCCGAATATTAAACCTCAATCTGCAAATCAAATTTCATTAGGATATGTAAAATATATTACAAAACCGGGACTTGAATTTAGTGTAGAGGCTTATTACAAAAAAATGAACAACCAAATAGATTATAAACCTCATGCCAATACGTTTTTAAATCCTTTGATAGAAGGTGAATTGCGATTCGGCAGAATGAATTCTTATGGTTCCGAATTTTTATTGAAAAAAGATAGAGGCAAGTTTAACGGATGGATTGCATACACCTATTCAAGAACCCTGAGAAAAACCCCTGAAGTTAATAATGGACAAGAATATCCTGCTTTCCATGATCGTCCTCATGATTTTTCATTAATGTTAAATTATAATTTTAGTAAAAGATTACAAATTTCCCTATATTGGACTGTATATTCCGGATCTGCATTTTCATCTCCAACCGGATTTTATACTTTCAAAGGACTTAAAGTTCCCATATATGGACAAAAAAATAATGACCGATTACCGGCTTATAATCGCCTGGATTTTGCAGTAAAATATATTTTGAATAAAAATCCTAAAAACCGTTACAGACATAGTTTAACTTTTTCATTGTTCAATGCCTTGGCACATAAAAATATTGTTGATATCAATTTCAATAAAATGATAGGAAAAAATGATTCACCGGTAGTAAAAGCCAATATTATTGGTCAGGAAAGCCTTGTTGCAACTCAGACGATGTTAGTAAGATTTTTACCTTCTTTAACTTATAAATTTAATTTTAAATGATTAAGTGATTATTTTATGAAAAAATATAATAACATAGCTTATTTTTTGATTATCAGTATATTATTTTTTTTCGGATGTGAAGAAAAAATTAATTGGAATTATAACACTATAGATTCTGGAAAATTAGTGGTAGAATCGATAATTACCGATGAATATAAAAATCAGGAAATTGTTTTATCTTTAAGCGGAGATGATATAAACATGTCTCCGATTCCTGTTTCCGGAGCTGTAATAACCGTTAAGGAAGAAAATCAAGTATATAATTTTTATGAAAAACTTCCTCATTCCGGTAGATATACCGGTGAAATTCCATTTCAGTGTAAATTAAACAAAGAGTACTTTTTGGAAATTATGTTGGATAATAATATTTATAGATCTAAGAGCAGAATGGTTTCTGTCAAACCTATGAGCAAAATAACATTTAAACAAATCAATGACAACAAATATACCTTTGATCAAGTACCACCATTATATTCCTTGGATGAACAAGCGATGTATGAAATAGATATTGATTGGTCACATATTATAAATACGGATTCTTCCAAAGCGAAATTATTTTATTTTACTTTTAATACAATAGATGTAAATGAAATATTCAGACCGGGAAAACAATCCGTTAGGTTTCCAGGAGGAAGTATCGTTATTGTAAAGAAATACAGTCTCAATAAACAAATGGCAGATTATTTTCGTGCAATACAAATCGAAATGGAATGGCAGGGAGGTGTTTTAGACGAAGCTTCAGACCAATTGCCAACTAATATCAGCAATGGGGCTTTCGGATTATTTGGTGTAAGCTCTGTTTTGACAGATACTTTAATAGTTAAATAATATATGCTTATAAAATCATCAAACTTTATTTATTCATCAGTTCCCAAAGCATATCTTTTAATTTGATAAGTCCGGTCCCGGTAATTGCAGAAATAAAAATATAGGGAGTTTGATTGAAATCCAATTCTTTTTCTATCAACAATTTTAATTCATTATCCAATAAATCTGTTTTGGATATTGCTACCAATCTCGGTTTATGCATCAATTCAGGATTGTGTTGTTTGAGTTCATTAAGTAGAATTCTGTACTGTTCATTAATATCATCAGCATCAGCCGGAATCACAAACAAAAGTACTGAATTGCGTTCAATATGCCTCAAAAATCTAAGCCCAAGACCTTTACCTTCATGTGCTTTTTCTATAATCCCGGGAATATCTGCCATAACAAATGAACGGCTATCTCTGTATTTGACAATTCCAAGATTCGGAACAAGTGTTGTGAATTGGTAATTTGCTATTTTGGGCTTTGCTGCAGATAAAGCGGCAAGCAAAGTGGATTTTCCGGCGTTGGGAAAACCTACTAATCCCACATCAGCCAAAAGTTTAAGTTCAAGTACCCTGATAGCTTCTTTTCCGGGTTCACCCGGCTGTGCATACCTTGGAGTTTGATTGGTTGAAGACTTGAAATGGGTATTCCCCAATCCTCCTTTTCCTCCCTGCAGAAGAATTTTCTCTTCACCATGCTCTGTTATTTCAAATAAGACTTCTCCTGTTTCAAAATCTTTTGCAACTGTTCCAAGGGGTACATCAAGAACTACATCTTCTCCACTGGCACCTGTCTTATTAGCACCTCTTCCGGGATTACCGTGACCTGCTTTAATATGTTTTCTATATTTTAAAGGAAGAAGTGTCCATAGTTGTTTATTTCCTCTAACAATTATATTTCCACCTCTACCACCATCACCACCATCGGGTCCGCCACGTGGATTGCTCCTGTCGCTTTGAAGATGAGCGGAACCGGCACCACCTCTACCGCTTTTACAATAAATTTTTACAAAATCAACAAAATTGCTTTCTGCCATTCGATTTATTTTTTAGTGTGCTCTTCCACTGCACATAAGATTCTGTTTGATATTTCATCAATACCACCCACACCATTAACCGTTCTGGCTTTGCTTTTGTTTTGATAATATTCAAATACCGGTAAAGTTTGTTCCTTATACACTTTATATCTTCCCCGGATAACATTTTCATCATTGTCATCAGACCTGCCGGATGATTTTCCTCTATTCAATATTCTTTTGACTATTTCTTCTTCGGGAACATCAAGGGAAATCAAAACATTCACTTCCTCTCCAAGTTCTTCCAATAGTCTATCCAATTCCTTAGCCTGATTAATATTTCTAGGAAAGCCATCGAGTAAAAAACCTTTGGGGTTTTCAAAACTTAAAATTTTGTTTTTCAGCATTCCAATGGTTATTTCATCAGGAACCAGTTCTCCGGCTTCCATAATGTGTTTAATCTTTTTACCCAATTCTGTATTATTGTTCAATTCATACCGGAAAAGATCTCCTGTTGAAATATGGTGAAGATCGTATTTCTCTTCGATTGTTTTTGCTTGAGTTCCTTTACCTGACCCGGGAGGTCCAAATAATATTATATTAAACATAATTTAACTTTTTATAACTACTCTAATGGAGTGCTTTTGAGATTAAAAGAATATTCAACAGATAAAATGATTCCATTCAATCATTCGTTTATTATATTTCAAAAAGCCTCAAAGAGTGATTTTAATGCGATATAACATCAACAGCAAAGGTAAGTCTTTTTTTCCAATATTTACTATTTAGAATATCGTCTTTTTTTACTCCTGCCGAAGATGTGCTATGAATAATAAATAAATGCCCGTTCGAATTTGAAATTACAATTCCGACATGATTTATTTTCCCTCTTTTTTTAAAAAAAACCAAATCTCCGGCTTTTGCATTTTTATTTTTTATTTTTTTTCCAACCTTACTTTGTTTATATGAAGAATGTGGAAGTTTTATGTTTTTTTTTCTAAAAACATAATAAGTGAAACCCGAGCAATCAAATCCTTTTGAGGGACTTATACCTCCATATCTATATTTTGAACCGATAAGGGAATTTGATATATCAACGATCTCTTTTCTTAAAATATCATCTTCTCCGGAATGAAATAACAGCTTATTTTCATGAAAAATTTGACAAGAAGTAAAAAAAATTAAAATCACAGGCAGCGTTTTCAATAAAAAAGGCGTCTTAAATATAGAGAAATTACTTATTACAGCTTTCATGTTAATTAATAAGAAAAATTCGTTGCCAAGTCCGGTTTGAAGAATCCGGACTTTTTTATTAATAATAGTTCATTTCATTAACTTTTTCAATCCCCAATTTATTGCAATAATCAATAAAACAAATATAATTATAAAATAATGAAAAGGCATATAGGTAAAAGCAATTATCCTGAATCTGTCTACAATCCACAAAAATATTATCAATCCGGAAATCACCATCATCAATCCGGAAATTTTACTAAATCCCGGTATATCAACAAAATTAACATATTTTTTTACTATAAATAAAGTTACTAACATCGATATAACCGGTAGTATTTGAATAAAAATATCAAAATTAAGAATTGAATTATTTTCAAACAAAAACATATAAAGATTGAAAAATACAGCAAATAATCCGGGAATCATTATAGCATAAATAATGATCATAAAAAACTCCCTCCATGGACTCCTATCACATTTATCATCACCCAATAGTCCGATTATTCCAGCTATTACAGGTATACCGATAAAATATATCAAAATGTAATTCGGATTATTTCCGATAAAATCAAATAGTTCTTTTACAGTCATAATAAATTTTTATTTAATAATAAACATAATTATTTTATCAAAAGAAATATCCTATCAATTCTTCTATTTTCTTCACTCCTTTTATTTCGATATCAAATCGCTTTTTATCTATGCCCTTTAAATTGTTTGAGGATGTGAATATCTGCTCAAAACCAAGACGATTAGCTTCTTTTATTCTCGCTTCTATATTTTTTACAGGACGAATCTCGCCCGTAAGGCTTATTTCTCCTGCAAAACATACGTTTTTTGCAATATAAGTATCTTCTAAGGAAGAAACCAAAGCAGTAACTATGGCCAAATCAATGGCGGGATCAGTAATTTTCAATCCGCCTGCAATATTTAAAAAAACATCTTTTTGACCAAAAAACAATCCGGCTCTTTTTTCCAAAACAGCCAATATCATATTAAGTCTCCTCAAGTCAAAACCCGTAGCAGAACGCTGGGGAGTACCATAAATTGCGGTACTGACCAAAGCTTGTGTTTCGATAAGCACAGGTCTTTGTCCTTCGATAGTAGCTGCAACAATACTACCGGAAAAATTTTCATTATTTTGTGACAATAATAATTCGGAAGGATTTTCCACAGGTCTTAATCCATTAGATACCATCTCATAAATTCCGAGTTCTTCGGTTGAACCGTATCTGTTTTTTTGAGTTCTAAGAATACGGTAATTGTAATTTCTATCTCCTTCAAATTGTATCACTACATCGACTATATGTTCCAGTATTTTAGGACCCGCGATTGAACCCTCTTTTGTGATATGTCCTACAATAAAAACAGGTATTCCGGTTTCTTTTGCAAAACGAAGTATATCGGTGGTACACTCCCGCACTTGCGAAATACTCCCGGGAGTTGATTCTATAAAAGGCGAAAAAGTGGTCTGAATAGAATCAACAATCACAAGATCAGGTAATAATTTTTTTGATTGCTTAAGTATAGTACTGAGATTATTTTCTGCAAGAATAAATGTGTTGTTTTGTTGTTTGGATACGCGGTTAGCGCGCATTTTTATCTGTTCTTCACTTTCTTCTCCGGTCACATACAGAACGGTTTTTTCCATTTGCAAAGCAGTTTGCAAAAGCAGTGTTGATTTGCCTATCCCCGGTTGGCCTCCGATAAGTATCAGCGAGCCCGGTACTATACCTCCACCTAATACTCTATCCAATTCATTGTCTCCTGATTTAATTCTTACTGTACGTCCCAATTGAATTTCCGCTATTGGTCTGGCTTCTTGTTTGTATACTTTTTCAGTATCTTTCCACACACTTTTGCGCTTTTCCCTATCTGTATCCGCTATGACTTCCTGCTCCTGATATGTGTTCCACTCACCACAACTCACACATTTACCTTCCCACCGGGTAGAGGTATTTCCACAATTTGAACATACAAATATTTTTTTTGATTTTGCCATAAGAAATATCTGTCTATTTAATCGTTAAAATTTTAGTAATTATCCGTTTTAATGTTATTTCTGTTTTTTGTAAAAGCTACTTGAAATTATTATATCAACCTCAAGCAGCTTTAAAAAGATGTATTTTAAAAAATTTCAACAACTTCCATATTCATGGTTTTCATATTGGCTATTCTGCCAAAATCTTTCATTTTTTCTTTAAAAGAATCTTCTTCCATCTTTTTTCCAAAAGCTTTGCGCTTTTCCATGTTTTCCCATTTTATGATACAATGGATTCTTCCATTTTCATCTACTCCGGAGTATCTTGAGATAAACCCGTCTTCTTGTTTTAAGCTTTCGGTTATTCCGGCAGATATTTCTTTCCATTCATCCAATAAGTTCTCATTGTTTAAGTCAAAACTCACTAATACAATTACATTTTTCATAACATACTAATTTTAATATTGTGTTTCCGTTTTTTTCGGATTCTAAATAAATTATCGACACAAAGATAAACAATAGTTTTGTCATCCTTATGTCATGTGTTCATTTTATTAATTGAATAGTAATATTGGTTTTTAGTCGCAAATAAATTTGTGATGCCATTTAAAGATTGTTTACTATGTTATTGAGGCGACTATGATAATGCATTTGTTATCTAAATCCTATAATAGCTTAGTATTATGCAATATTTTTTAAAATTTGGATGTTGTAATTTTATAAATGAAAAAACATTAAAAAATGAAAGAAATAATTATCAAAGACAAGCAAAAATACCTTAAAGAAAATTATCCTTTTGAGGGTGTTCCAAAACTAAAAGATAAAATGAGATGTATTCATTGCGATATGATTTTTACAGTCGCTGACTTCAAAGTTTTCAAAGACAATTCAGGATTTGAATTTATATGCTGTCCAAATTCACCGGATTGTGACGGAACAGTTATTGACTGGTTTGAGGTAGAATAATCTTACCATTTATCCATTATTCGTAATCACTTATATGGTTTCTATACGACAATATGATAGCGGGAAATGCATATTGAAAAACCCATTTCATTTTTATTTGTTTAAGTAATGTCAATCCATAAAAACTAAGCGATTTGCGTATGAAATCGCAAAAAAGTAATATATTTTGCGAATTGAATCGCAAAATGTCGTATATTTGTAAAAAATGTAACTACATAGGAAAAAGCATTAAAACTTAAAAATGTACTTTCCCCTTCAAATTTTAGAAATTTTTTTCACAATAGCGCTGCTATTACTCAAAACATAAGATTCTTTTGGTACAAAACAGTTATTTTTCAGCTTAATAATACTCTATTTTAGTAGTTATTTTAATTTTAATTTTTCCTTTTTCGTTAATTATTAATTTTTCATTATTATCATTTTCCACAAGAGCATATCCATTATAAAAAGGTTCAATTATTGCATATCTTTCCTTATAAAGCTCATTTCCATTTTTATCTATATGAAACCAACCTGTATTATCTTTTGCAGTAGCAAAATTTTTATGAAATACCCCCAAATCTTTAAATAATTTCCCATTTAAATCGTAACCCTCCTTGTCTATATGTTTGTATAAACCGTTTTCTAAACGGACAGCGGCATAATTATCTTTATAATCGCCGGCGTATCTATAATTTTCTTTATATATACGTTTCCCCTTCAAATCTATATGGAAATAATTATTTTGAAAATCACGAACAGTACATAAATTTTCTTGATAATTTCCACACCACGCATAATTCTCTTTGTAAATACGATTGCCTTTAATATCAATATGATAACAATTGTTTTGAAAATCAATAACTGCTGCGCGATTGTTATAAAAACCAAATGCTCGCAGATATCTTTCTTTATAAATTGGTTTTCCTTGTATATCAATATGATACCATCCGGTCTTATCTTCAACCGGTGCAAGTCCGGGTTCGTGAAATTTAAGGGCTGATTTAAAGGATTTAAATATTTTTTTTCCATTAATAGTAAAAAAAGTTCCGTTTTTTGAAAGTTTTATTTTTTTGTAGTTCATTGTTTCTTAAATTTTAGGTAACTACTCAGTTAATATAAACACATTAATTAAGCCCAATTAAACTAATCCGGAGTAAAATCAGCAATTAATTGAAGATTTTGGTATACATCTAATTTTCTTTTTTGCAAAGTATCAATAACAGAA
>JALSPW010000223.1 GCA_026985735.1 Saprospiraceae bacterium | reverse complement strand
TTTCTTTTCATCTATGTTCAAATTATTAAAGCCTTCTTCTAAATCACTACCATATTTGGATAGTTCTTCTTCCGGCACACTACTTTTTATTCTTTTTCCAAGTTCTTCAATACTTTCTTTTGTTATTGCCTGATTCCATTCATTTCCATCTTTTTCTAATTTATAAGATTGTTCCAATCCGTTTAGAAATTGACTTTGAATAATATCGGGTGATAATTCATTTGAGAAAATTATATGTAAGTTAATTCTTTTAAGTTTGTCAAAATCAACACCAGCAAATTTTTCGATTCTGAATTCGATTACTGGCAATATAAGTTCTATATTTTTCAGTCTTCCTTTTTTTTTGAAATCAAGGACTTTTTTATAACCATCCAAAAATAAATAGTCATTTATTCCTATTACCTTAAATTCTTTGGGCAGGTTTTCTAAATCATTTATAAACTTTTCCCAAGTCTCATCATTATCACTACCATAATGCTGGACAATTGAACTTGGAGTATGGATATGCAAATCCCATTTATACCAATTTGAACCTTCAATCATAATTTTCTCTTTTGATGTTCATTGTATTACCCTGACATAGGTTGACCTTTTTTTATAATTATTTACCTTGATCAGAGTCCGCAAAAAAGTTATTTCCGTAATTTTTTTTTGTCTTTAATGGACAAAAAAATTCCAGAATAACTTTTAAGCTCCCTGGCTCTTTTCAAAGGTTGTGCAATTTACTAAATTTTTATTTGTTTAATGACCTTTTTATTTTTTTTGTATGATTTGTATTCTAAATCAGGATTGCTATGTACTTCATCCGGCTTTCTAAGTTTCAAGCTCAGATGGGGTCTTAAGTTGTTATAAATATATACTGCCTGATTAATCATTTTATTTGCCAATTCTGTGTTTTTTATTGTTTGCTTTAAACCGTATTCATACTTAAGGGTTCTGTTAATGCGCTCTGCTACTGCGTTCTCATATGGATCGTATTGCTCTGTCATACTCATTGTTATCCCATTTGATTCGGCAATGCTTGTGTATTTGGTATTGCAATATTGAAACCCTCTATCTGAGTGATGGATTAGTTGCTCATTTGGGTATTTCCTGTTCTTAATAGCCATTTTAAGGGCATCTATACAAAGTGAGGTCTTCATATGATTGGCTAATTTAAACCCCATAATTCGTTTAGAATAGGCGTCGGTGACCAATGCCAGGTAGTTGTGTCCGTTTTCTGTTTTAATGTAGGTTATGTCACTTACCCAAAGTTGTTCTGGCCGGGTGGGTACGCTGTCTTTAACCAAATTCTTATACTTATGGAATTGATGTTTGGAGTTTGTTGTTATGTGAAAGTTTTTTAATCGGGGAACCAAAAGGTTATTGGCTCTCAAAAAATCAAAAAACTTATCTCGACCCAGCTTTATTCCTGAGGAACGCATTTGATCCTTTAACTCGGAATAGAGCTTGAGCCCGCCTATCCTTTGTCCTACTTTATCTCGATAGTCTTTAACCATTATTGATATCTTTTCTTCATTTACTTCTTTGGTAATGTACGAATTAAGCCTTTTATAGTATGCTTGTTTACTTATCCCAAAACATTGATAAACCCATTTTACTTTAAAAGGTTTATTTTCTTTTTCGCTATTTCTTTTGCTAATGTTTTGGGCAAGAACTTTTTTGACAAATTCGTGCCTGTAATGATTTCCATATCTGCAATAATGTCTTGCTGAAAGTCTTTTATAAACTCAAGCTCTTCTATTTTCTCTTTAAGCTTTGAGATAGTTTTGTCTTTATTCATGCTGTTGGTTTTTTGTTCTAAGGTAGCATATTTTTTAATCCAATAACTCAATGATGACCGTGAAATATCATATTTCTTGGAAGCATGATTAATGGATATTTGTCCGTTGGTGATTTGAGCTATGACAAATAATTTGTGCTCAAAGGTTACTTTTTTGTACTGTATTTTTCGACAGTCCTTTTTTTGTTCTTTCATAGTTGACTACTTTTATTGTTTAATTTTTAGTCAACCTATTTCAGGAATGTTCATTTCTCTGCATTGTG
>JALSPW010000222.1 GCA_026985735.1 Saprospiraceae bacterium | reverse complement strand
TTTTGTACTTCCTCAGTGCTTAGGCCGGTGATAATTGCAAGATTTTCAATGGAGAAACCATTTTGATGCCCACTCATTATTATGTCTATAGTTTTTCGTTCAGCACCTTTCTCAATACCTTTCTCAATACCTTTCTCAATACCTTTTTTTTCTATTAATTAATAAGTACTCATAAAATCTTTTTTTACTTTTGGAGGAATTTTTTCAATTATTTCCAGTAATTGCACGTCTTTTATCTCTACCAACTGTAAGTTGTAAACAATTAATACTTTGCTAAAGTTCCCCATTCCTTCCGGAAATAGGGTCCCGAAAATATTTTCAGCCTTTTTTATCAACTCAATAGGGTTGTGACTGTATTTTTGAATCGTAAGAGCTGAAGACAAAAATGAGTTGCCAATATTGAGCAATTCTTCATCCGAGAATCTTTTCAAATCCAAAAATTTAATGTCAAATTGAGGGATATACTTTTCAATATCTTTAGGTAGATAAGGGATTAAATCCATTAAAGTTTTTAACTCCCATTTCTGTTTACCATGGTAAAGAAGTACAGGAATTATGGGTTCTAAAGGCTTTCCTGCTTTAATCTGTGCCTGATATCCTTCAACGACATATCCCAATGTCTGAACATAAGAGTATTTATCGGGATAGCTTTTATGTTCAAGAAGTATGGAGATATAGGCACTATGTTCGCTGTTTTTTAATTTGCACTTAAAGACCAAATCAGCAAAAGTCTCCTTTAATTTACCGGAAATAAAATTGTTTTGAGTAAATTTTAATGTGTTTAGATCAATGGTATTTAATACGTCTTTAGGTAAAAATGTTTTGAAGAAATCCCTCGCAACTTCGATATTGGACATTATCGACTTAAAAAATTTGTCGTGGATATTATTGATATTTTGCTTATCCATAGGGCAAATATAATATAATTTGTCTGAAATTGATGAAATATCCGGATTTTTACGATGTTATCCCTTTTATGAAGCCGGCTTTGAAGTCATACTATCGCAAGCTTTCAGATCTTGAAAGATGTCGGATATTTTAGAACAACTGACTCCTGAAAATAATAATTATAATAACTACTTGAACATGAGATAAATAATTGATAATTGAGAATTGAGAATTGATAATTGAGAATTGAGAATTGATAATTGAGAATTGATAATTGATAATGACAAAAGTCATTAATAAAATATAAACCGGTTGAACTGAAAAAACTTTTTAATGAAGCACTTCAGGCCAAGTACCTCTAATGACAGATTACAAAAAGAAGTTCAAAGTTCAAAGTTCACAAGGTTACGGATAAAAGACGAAAGTGAATAGATAAAACGGATGTAATTATGAATAGGGAATTATCAATTACGAACGAAAAGTTACAAACTCATTCCATACTAATCACTAACGAACAACCCTGCTACGGATAATAATCTGTAGCGAGATATATTTTTCTATACACTATGTAGATAAAAAGGGTGCGATATTAACCTGCAGATTGCAGAGGTATATCTGTGGGATTTCCTGTTCCTACCGATCCGACAACAATAGCCGTAATTATACTTAATACGAAAAGAGAAATTGCTAAAATCCATGTCAATCTTTCAATAAAATCAACTGATTTTGCAGCACCCAGCATTTGATTTGCTCCTAATCCTCCAAATGTAGAGTCTATTCCTCCTCCTTTTGGCTTTTGAATAAGAATTACAAAAATTAACATAGCACTATCCAAGGCTATCAATATTGATAAAAAAGTTACCATTTTCTTATTTTTTATTTAGTTTCTTTAAAATTTTTGCAAAGTAAACACTTTTTTCCGGATTTTGCAAAATTAATTTTCTATACATTTCAATAGCTTGTTTTTTTAAGCCTTGTTTTACGTATATTTTAGCTAATTCTTCACTAACAATACCCGAATATAAATTATTTTTATTATCAAGGGTTTCTTGTGATTTTTTGCTTTTCTCTTCTTTTTTATTAGCTTTACTTTTACCTTTTGGTTTCTTGCTTTTCTTTTTTGTTGCTCTATTTTCTTCAATGACACCTATGATGGAAGTAAATGCTAATCCCGGATTATCGGTTTTATTAATCAGATTTGTTATTTTTAATAATGATAAATTTCCCTCATTCAAATAATGATATCTGTTTATTAAAACACTAAAGACGTTACTATACGGATAATTTCGCTCATAATCCATGAGACGTTCTTCATCGATATTTTTTAATACCTCTTTATCTCTCAATAACTGTTTTAAATTGTATTTCGTCAAAATATATTTTTAATATGAAAGACAAAAATATAATTAATAATGAAAATAGCAAAATTCATACAATATTAAAAGTATAAAAAGTTTGAGGTTTGATAGATAAAAGATAAAAGACGAAAGTGAAAATATAAATGAATTAATTAAGAATTAAAAAATTACGATTTACGATTGAAATAGCAAAGAGTTATTTATTGAATTTTAGAATGCTTTAAAAGATGTTGCATATTTAGTTGCAACATAAAAACAAGTCCCGGCGGGACGACATATTCAGACCAACTGACTCCTGAAAATAATAATTTTAATAACATCTTGAACACGAGACAAATAATTGAGAATTGATAATTGATAATTGAGAATGACAAAAGAGGAATATTTTTAATAAAATAATTTTATTAATTCTGGGGTCACCTTAATTCCCAATGGGTTGATTGTTCTGAAATTATAGTCAGCAGTTTTCATGACAATATCCAAGTGACTTGAATATTGTCATGTAAATTGCTGTAAAAAAGCGTACTATCTTCTATTTTTCCGATTTATACTCCTTAAGAGCTTTTGTAAGTTCAGGAACTACTTCAAACAAATCTGCAACAATTCCATAATCTGCCGCTTTAAAGAATGGAGCTTCAGGATCTTTGTTAATGACAACTATGGTTTTGGAATTGTTAACACCGGCAAGATGTTGAATTGCTCCGGAAATACCTAAAGCGATGTATAGGTTTGGCCTTACTACTATTCCCGTTTGTCCAACATGCTCTGTATGAGGTCTCCAATTGACATCGGAGACAGGTCTCGAACACGCCGTAGCAGCACCCAAAACTTCAGCCAATTCTTCCAAAATACCCCAGTTTTCAGGTCCTTTCATACCTCTACCACCGGAAACTATAATATCTGCCTCAGGTAACGGTACCTTTCCTTCCACTTTCTCTACTCCTACTACTTTTACCTTTGGAAGTCCACCGTCAATTTCTATTGTTTTCACATCTACAGGATTACCGACTTCTTCAGGCGAAAATGAATTGGGCATTAATGATACTACAGCAATATCTGTTAAGGTCTTCACGTATGCAAATGCTTTACTTGAAAATACACCTTTCTTAAATACAGGTTTATCATCAATATATTCCGGTATATTTATTACTCCCGTGACAGAACTTATGTTCATTTTTGATGCTAACCAACCAATCAATGGTTTTCCTGAAGAATTATGAGGTAGCACTATCAACTCTGCTCCTGTTTGATCAGCTATTTGTGATATCATATTTGAAAACACAGCAACGTCATACGAACCATTGTACGGTACATTTATCACTTCTTTTGCTCCGAATTTTCCTAAATCTCCGGCATTTACTCCTGAACCTACCACCATGGCTACAACATCACCACCGTGTTTTTTAGCTACCGAATGTCCGTAATAAGCCAATTCCAAATCAGCTTTTTTTAATATGTTTTTTCTGTTATCTATAAAAACTAATATTTTCATTTTTTTGATTTTTTCCTTTAAAAAATAATAATTTAGGCAACCGGTATTATATCACTTTGGCTTCTTCGTGCAATAACCTAACTAATTCTTTTACATTTTCAGGATCAATTAATTTAACTCCCGATTTTTCTTTTGGCAATTCGTATTTTACTATTTCCACAAGATCCTTTACTTCAATGGGTTCCATGACTTCCAGAGGCTTTCTTTTTGCCATCATTATACCTCGCATATTGGGAATTCGTTGTTCTGCCATACCTTTTGACGCAGATACTACAAAAGGCATTTCCACTTCCACTTTTTCCACACCGCCTTCTATATCCCTGTCTAGTTTGCCTGTCTTGCCTTCCACATCAAGATGACTCGCCAAATGCACAAAAGGTAGATCAAGTTTTTCCGCTACCATTCCCATCACTTCACCGCCGTTGTAATCAATAGTTTCTTTACCGAAAAATATAATATCAAAATTTTTATCTTTAGCATATTCCGCAATTTGCGAAGCAACAAAATATGCACTTGTAGGTTCCGCATTTATCCTGACAGCTTTATCGGCTCCTATTGCCAAAGCCTTTCTGATAATTATATCATTAGCTGCTGGCCCTACATTCAAAACAGTAACTGTTCCCCCAAATTGCTCCTTTAATTCAACAGCTCTTACAAGTGAGTAAAATTCATCAAAAGGATTCATGATAAACTGAATTCCGGACTCATCAAATTTAGTGAAATCATCTTTAAATGTAATTCTTGCAGTAGTATCCGGTGTCTTGCTAATACATACCAATAGGTTCATATATTTATTATTTTTAATGTTATTTAATTTAGCAGCAAATATACAAAATAATTTTTTAAACCCAAAGTTAAATTATTAAATTCGTTCAATAATTTTCATATCTTTTATTTTTATTATTTTTTTGGGCGATTGCCGGAGCTATTACTCTCGCCAACCCCGTCCGTCACCGGGCTGTTCGTGGGTTCCGTCACGCCTTTTTCCTGTTTTAGTTTATTCTTATCTTTTAAATATATTTTAATTTGTTTAGGTCACATGGCTATATGGCGTGACAGACTCCTGTCGTCGTCTCCACTACCATCCCTATCGCTTATACCTTCATAGTCATTTCTTACTTTTCCGTTTTTACTAATATTATCAATTTCAAAACTACTACCACAATAGAAATATTAATACTTTTGTTTAATAGATTAAGGATAATCCTCTTTTTATTAAAGTTCAAAGTTTAAAAACACACGAATTAATGAACGAAGTGAAGAGGTTTTAAGCCGGCTATGAAGTCATGCTAATGTATGCTTTCAATTCCTGCCTTGCATATTTATTTACGACATAAAAGATTATTTTTTCTTTCTTAATTTCATATAGACCTTTCTAACATGCGTATTGGGGAAAATAGAAAATATTCAATAAAATGATTTTACTTGAATGGCTATAATTTATCTTAAGTATAAATAAAGAATTTTTGTATGTAAACTCTTTGTTTAAATTAGCTAAATATTTAATTATTGGTATTGAAATACTCGTTATTAATTTTTGTATTTTTTAGATAGGCGTTATAATATTAGTTAATTTGAATTATTGCAGAATATTAATAAACATTTAGTTTTTTTGAAAGAATCATAAAAAAATATTATATTGCAGTTTTATTGAAATTTATTAACTGTAACTACTTTAGGTAGGGTGATTTTAGATAGAAAAAGAATCTTTTGTCAAAATGACTCTATCGGAGGAATTACTATTAACTTAAAATATTGTAAATTATGGTAACTCAAATGAAAACCCTGGAAGATTACAAAAATGCTTATAAAAAAAGCATTGAAAATCCTGAAGATTTTTGGGCTGAACAAGCCGGAAGTTTTAACTGGAAACAAAAATGGGATAAAGTTCTCGATTGGAATTTTAAAGAACCGGATATTAAATGGTTTCAAGGAGGAAAATTGAATATAACAGAAAATTGTTTGGATAGGCATCTTGAAGAAAGGGGAGATAAAACTGCTATATTGTGGGTTCCGAATGAACCGGATGCAGAAGACAGAAAATTCACTTACAAAGAGCTTTATACTGAAGTTAACAAATTTGCAAATGGTCTTAAGAAAAAAGGTATTAAAAAAGGAGACCGCGTTGTTTTCTATATGCCGATGATTCCTGAATTGGCTATCGGTATGCTTGCTTGTGCGAGAATAGGTGCAATACATTCTATTGTTTTTGCCGGTTTTTCGGCACAATCTCTTTCCGATAGGATTATCGATGCCCAGGCTAAAATGGTGATTTGCTCCGATTATAATAAAAGAGGTGCTAAAAATATCCCTGTAAAAAAAGTTGTTGATGAAGCCTTAAAAATGGGCTGTGACAGTATCGAAACTGTAGTGGTACATAAAAATACGGGGGGTGATATTGATTGGTATGATGATGTGGATATTTATTTACATGATATGTTGGATGGAGTGGGAGAGTATTGCGAACCTGAAGTAATGGATGCTGAAGACCCGTTATTTATTCTTTATACATCGGGATCGACAGGGAAACCGAAAGGGGTAGTTCATACAACAGGTGGCTATATGGTGTATACTGCATATACTTTTAAAAATGTATTTCAATATCAGGAAAAAGACATTTATTGGTGTACTGCCGATATTGGATGGATTACCGGCCATTCATATATAGTTTACGGTCCGTTGCTTGAAGGTGCTACTACAATGATGTTTGAAGGTGTACCTACTTATCCGGATGCAGGAAGATTCTGGGAAATTGTGGAAAAATACAAAGTAAATCAATTTTATACAGCTCCTACCGCTATCAGAGCATTGATGGCACAAGGAAATGAATATGTTGAAAAATATGACCTCAGTTCACTAAAAGTGCTGGGAACTGTAGGTGAACCTATCAATGATGAAGCATGGTATTGGTACTATGATGTGGTAGGGAAAAGGTCCAAACCTATCGTTGATACCTGGTGGCAAACAGAAACAGGTGGAATTTTGATTTCGCCCCTTCCTTGTATTACCGATATGAGACCTACTTATGCTTCATATCCATTACCGGGGGTTCAACCGATACTTGTAGACACAGAAGGCAATCTTATCGAAGAAAACGGAGTGGAAGGATTGCTATGTATCAAACATCCTTGGCCGGGTATGCTTAGAACTACATGGGGGGATCATGAAAGATGCCGCCAAACTTATTTTTCTGCATTTCCCGATTTGTATTTTACCGGTGACGGTGCAAGAAGAGATGAAGACGGAAGATATAGAATTATCGGTAGAGTTGATGATGTTCTCAATGTTTCAGGACATAGAATAGGTACTGCGGAAGTGGAAAATGCGATTAATACAGCTCCGGGTGTAGTTGAATCTGCTGTAGTCGGATATCCTCATGATATCAAAGGACAAGGAATTTATGCATTTGTTATAACAAAAGAAAAAGTTGATGATGAGGATGAATTTAAAAAACAGATTATAAATATGGTTAGAGTGGAAATAGGACCAATTGCCAAACCGGATATTATTCAACTTGTTTCCGGATTGCCAAAAACAAGATCAGGTAAAATCATGAGAAGAATCTTGCGTAAAATAGCATCCGGAGATATGAGCAATGTTGGTGATATTTCAACTCTTTTGAATCCTGAAGTAGTTGAAGAAATCAAAAAAAGCGCTCCTACTTTATAATATATTTTTTCTGATAAAATATTATAAAAAAGACAGCAGGCTATTTGAATGCCTGTTGTCTTTTTGTTTAATGAAATATTGTTTTCATACAAACACTATTTCTAATTAAAAACGATAGATTTCCGGATTAAATTAATATTTTTGCAAAAAATATCTGAATTGAAAATAGTAATTATAGGAACAGCTTATCCGTACAGGGGAGGAATAGCGTCTTTCAACGAAAGAATGGCTCGGGAATTAGTATCAATGGGACACGATGTGGTAATATACACTTTTACATTGCAATATCCTTCTTTTCTTTTTCCGGGAAAAACTCAATATTCCAACGATCCTAAACCGGAAAACCTGAAAATAATACCTCTTATTAATTCGGTAAATCCTTTGAATTGGATAAAAGCCGGAATAAAAATAAGAAAAGAGAATCCGGATATCATTATTTCAAAGTTTTGGATTCCTTTTATGGGACCTTCACTCGGTACTATAATAAGATTGGCAAAAAAGAAACATACAAAAACAATTTCGGTATTGGACAATATCATTCCTCATGAAAAAAGAGTTGGGGATTTCATCCTTGCCAAATATTATGTTAATACCATAGATAAATTTATTGCGATGTCCTCTTCTGTTAAAGTAGATATGAAGAAATTTACTAAATCCAAGCCTGTGATTCTTATTCCACATCCGGTTTACGACAATTACGGAGATATATTGGATAAAAAAACAGCTAGAAAATACCTCAAAATCGAAGAAAACGGGAAATATGTTATGTTTTTCGGTTTTATCAGAGATTATAAAGGTTTGGATTTATTGCTGAAAGCTATGGATAATAGAAAAATTAAGAGACTCAAAATCAAATGTATTATAGCAGGTGAATATTATGGGAATAAAGAAAAATATGAGAAATTGATTGAAAAATTAAATATTGGTGACAGACTTATTCTTAAAACGGATTTTATTCCCAATGAAGAAGTCAAATATTATTTCAGTGCTGCAGATTTGATAGTGCAACCGTATAAAACTGCAACTCAGAGCGGTATATCCCAATTGGCATTTCACTTTGAAAAACCGATGGTAGTTACCAATGTCGGTGGATTGCCTGAAATAGTAGATAATGGTAAATCCGGGTATGTGGTAGATCCTGACCCCAATAGTATTTCGGATGCAATTATTGATTTTTTTGAAACCGGTAACGAAAATATTTTTATAGAAAAAGTTAAACAGAAGAAAAAAGAATTTTCCTGGTATAATTTCGTTAAAAATATGCTGTATTAAATATTAAGAAAGTAAAAATAATAGTATCTTCTTAGGTTGAGTGCTTTTTGTATGAAATAATTTCACCTGAAAAGCTATAATAATAATTCTTTTAAAAATATATTATGATAATCAAAGCTAAAGCTCCGTTAAGATTAGGATTGGCCGGTGGTGGAACAGATGTCGCTCCATATTCCAATGAGTATGGAGGAGCTGTTTTGAATACCACAGTGAGTTTATATGCAAGGGCGATGATTGAACCGCTGGACAATAACAAAATAATTTTAGAATCGCATGACCTTGGTCAATATCAGGAATTTGATAGTGTTTTTAATCTCGATATAAACGGAGAGTTACCTTTACTCAAAGGTGTGTACAATCGAATCGTAAAAGATTTTATCAAAAAACCGTTATCGTTTAAATTAACAACGATTGTAGATGTACCCAAAGGATCAGGATTAGGAACTTCTTCAACATTGACAGTAGCGATTTTGGGAGCTTTTGTTGAATGGCTGGATTTGCCTCTTGGTGATTATGAAATAGCTCAATTGGCATATCAAATAGAAAGAAATGATCTGCAACTTGCAGGAGGTAAACAGGATCAATATGCTGCTACTTTCGGAGGATTCAATTTTATAGAATTCGGTAAAGATGATTCCGTCACTGTAAATCCTCTACGAGTGAAAAGCCTTTATAGAAATCAATTGGAATGGAATTTAGTGCTTTTTCATACAGGTACAAGCAGAGATTCGGCTAAAATAATTATTGATCAGGCTAAGGGCTTTACCCAAAATAAAACATCTGCTATACAAGCAGCTCATAATATTAAGAAAATAGCTTATCAAATGAAAAGAGCTTTGCTTAAAGGAGACATAAATATTATGGGAAATCTTTTGGATGAAAGCTGGAAAAACAAAAAACTTATGTCCCGTTCCATTTCCAATCCACAATTGGACAATATATATGAAGCTGCTGTTAAAGCAGGTGCGACAGGAGGGAAAATATCCGGTGCAGGTGGTGGTGGGTTTATGGTTTTTTACTGCCCCGGCAATTCCAAACAAAAAGTAATAGACGCTCTTTCTAGTTTTGGAGGTAGAGCTTACAATTTTGTTTTTGAAAAAGAAGGATTATATACCTTTACCGTAAAAATACCTTAAATACTTGCCTTTATGAAAAAAAATATTTTTCCTGACGAAGCGATAATATTGGCCGGGGGCAAAGGCACAAGACTTAAAGAGGTAATAAAAAATATTCCCAAACCAATGGCTGTTGTCAATGGTAAGCCGTTTTTATGGCATCTTTTGACATTTCTTTCAAATCAGAATATTAGGCATTTCATCCTCTCCGTAGGATATAAATATGAGGTGATTAAGGATTATTTCGGAGATGAATTCAAGGGGATTAGGATTTCTTATGCTATTGAAAAAGAACCTCTTGGTACAGGTGGAGCAATAAAGCTGGCATCTGATTTTGTTGAAAAAGATATGTTTTGGGTGATTAACGGGGATACATTTCTTGAATGCGACTTGAAACAATATTTTAATAAATGTAAGAATACAGATATAAATTTGGCTTTGGTTAAAATGAATAACTTTGACAGATATGGAGTGGTAGAAACCGATGGTAAAAAAATAACGGCATTCAAAGAAAAGAAATATACAAAGCAAGGATATATAAATGCGGGTATTTACTTGCTTGATAAAAAAAATATTGAAGATTATGCTCCTTCTAAACCGGAGTTTTCTTTTGAAAAGGATATTTTGGAGCAAAATATAAATAAGGTGCAATTCGGATATTTTAAAACCAAATCTACATTTATAGATATAGGAATACCGGAAGATTACTATCAAGCACAATATATCTTTTCAAATAATTTGAATAAAGAAAAATTATTTTCTCTTGATTCCTCCTGGACAATATTCCTTGACAGGGATGGAGTTATAAATCAACGTTTGCCCGGTACTTATATTAAAAGCATTGATGATTTTAAATTTTTATCCGGTGCAAAAGAAGCTATTGTCAAACTAAGTAAACATTTCGATAAAATAATAGTAGTAACCAATCAACAAGGATTAGCAAAAGGGATAATGACTATTGATGAATTGAAAAAAGTTAATAAATACATGATTGAAGAAGTCCAAAAATCAGGTGGAAGAATTGATGGGATTTACTTTTGTTCCGAATCAGGATTAAAAAAAGAAAATTGCCGAAAACCTAATCCGGATATGGCTATTAAGGCAAAAAAAGATTTTCCTGAAATTGAATTTAACAAGAGTATTATAATCGGCGACTCTATTTCAGATATGCAATTTGGTAAAAATCTGAATATGAAAACCGTTTTAATACCGACAAAAGCTGAAGAGAAAATTAATTATCCGGCAATTAATGTTGATTGGAGAATTAACGGGTTAATTGATATCATATAAAAATTTTGATTTTTTATTTTAAAAAACACTCTACCTGGGCAAGTGCTTTTTCCCATTAAAATTTTAAATTATTATAAATCAATTCCATAAATATAATATTATTTTCTTTGATTAAATATTGTTTATTTTATTTAAAGTAATATTTGGGTAATTTATTGAAAGTTAGTAATTTCAGCCCCTCGTTTAAATCAACTTTTTGTAAAACAAATAAAAAATAATAGATTATGGGCTTAGAAACAAAAAACATCAGGAATATTGTTTTGCTTGGGCATTCGGGAAGTGGCAAAACTTCCCTATCAGAAGCTATGCTATTTGAAGCAAAAGAATTAAGCAGACTTGGAAATATTGAAGGGAAATCCACAACATCCGATTTTACTAATATTGAAAAAGAAAAAGGAAATTCCCTTTTTAGTACTTTGATGCATGCAAAGTGGAAAGATTCCAAAATAAATATTATTGACACTCCCGGGTTGGATGATTTTGTTGGAGAAGTTATTTCATCAATGAAAGTAGCGGATACAGCGGCAGTTGTTCTTAACAGTACAAGTGGGGTTGAAGTTGGAACTGAATTGGTTTGGGAATATATTGAAAAATATAAAACACCTGCTTTTTTTGTAATCAATCACATGGATCATGATAAATCCGATTATGAAAGGACATTGGAGCAAGCAAAAAGCAGATTTGGTAATAAAGTTATTCCTTTGCAATTTCCATATAATCAAGGGACTGGATTTAATAAGATTGTTGATGCTTTAAGGATGGTAATGTACGTTTTCCCAGAAGGAGGTGGAAAACCTGAAAAACAAGCAATTCCTGAAGATGTTTTGGAGAAAGCTCAAGAACTTCATAATTTAATTGTAGAAACAGCTGCAGAGGAAGATGAAGAACTTATGGAAAAATTCTTTGAAGAAGGAAGTCTTACCGAAGAAGAATTATCAGATGGATTGAAAAAAGCATTGATAAACCAGGATTTCTTTCCGGTATTTATAACCTCATCCAAACAAAATATGGGAGCAGGAAGAATTATGGGATTTATCAATGATATTGTTCCTTCACCGGAAGACAGAGCTCCTGCAAAACTTGAAGACGGTAATACTTTGGAGTGCAAAACAGATGGTCCTGCAGTAATGTTTATTTTCAAAACTATGTCTGAGCCTCAAGTTGGATTGGTGTCATATTTCAAAGTTTATTCTGGTGTTATCAAGGCTGGAGCTGATTTGGTAAATCAGGAGAACAGATCGGTGGAAAGATTAAATCAGCTATTTGTTTCAAACGGTAAAACCAGGGAAAATGTTGATGAGATAATTGCCGGTGACATCGGAGTTACCGTGAAACTTAAAAATTCACATACAAATAATACTTTGACAGAAAAAGGAGTAGATATAAAGATAGAAAAAATACATTTTCCGGAACCAAGAGTAAGAGAAGCGATAATTCCTCCGGGCAAAGCTGAAATGGAAAAATTAATGAAATCATTGCATCAAATTGCCGAAGAAGATCCTACTCTGATTATAGAACAAAATTCTACTTTGAAGCAAACCATAATACATGGACAGGGACAATTGCATCTTGATATTATTTCTTACCGAATAGAAAAAACTCAAGGTATCTCAATGGAATTGACTAAACCGAAAGTTCCATACAGGGAGACAATTACAAAAATGGCTCAGGGAAGTTACAGGCATAAAAAACAAACCGGGGGCGCAGGACAATTTGCAGAAGTGCACATGAGAATTGAACCATTTACGGAAGGAATGCCAAATCCTTCGGATCTTACAGTGCGAAACACTGAAGAAGAAGAACTTCCTTGGGGTGGTAAATTATCATTTTTATGGTGTATCGTAGGAGGATCTATTGATAAAAATTACTCCAGTGCCATTAAAAAAGGTATCCTTCAGAAAATGGAAGAAGGACCTTTGACCGGATCCAATGTTCAAGATATAAGAGTCAGTGTTTATGACGGTAAAATGCACCCGGTAGATTCATCCGATATGGCATTTATGATTGCAACATCATATTTGTTTAAAGATATCTTTACACAGGCAGGTCCTAAATTGTTGGAACCTATATATGAAGTGGAAATACTTACTCCTGAAGAATCTATGGGAGATATTATGAGTGACTTGCAAACAAGAAGGGCTATTATTCAAGGTATGGATAGTGAAGGACATTATCAAAAAATTATTGCAAAAGTTCCACTTGCCGAATTATACCGTTATTCTTCAACATTAAGATCATTGTCACAAGGTAGAGCAAAGTTCAGTCGTAAATTTTCAGAATACTCACCTGTGCCTCATGATCTGCAACAATCATTGATCAATGAATATAAGGCACATGAGGAGGAAGATTAATAAAACTAAGAATAGATAGATTTAGTATAAAAAAAGGCATCCCGGATTCAGGATGTCTTTTTTTTATCCAAGAAAAATTCCAATTGCAGTTAGTACAGGTGTTAATAGATTAATCAATACATTTTTACCCATAAAAGGAATTAATTTTTCAATATCATCATAATTTTTTAAAACTCCTATGGAAACAGGAATAGCAAGAAAAACCGGTAATAACCCTAGAAGACTTGTAAGGGGAAACAATCCGGTTACAGCAGCTAAAATAATTGTTAAATAAGCTAAAATCATAAATACAAGATAAATTGAACCGCTCTTTTTCCTGCCAATGGTTATTGGAAAATGTTTACGTCCAATACTACGGTCAGCTTCCACATCGGGAAACTGATTCAACAACAACAAATCATTTACTAAAAAGAAAGGAATAAGTGAAGCAACAAATGCTATCCAAGTATAATGTCCCGTCAATACAAAGTGGGTTCCCATAACCATTAAAATTCCAAATCCTATTCCGGGTGCTATCAAACATATAATAGGACTCCGGGTAACCCATTTGGTATATATAAAAACAAAAAGTAAACCCAATAAGCCCAAAGGTAAAAGTTGCCAACCGGTAATATATACAAAATATAATCCGATAAATAATGTTATGGCAAATGTAATCCAGGCAATATTTAATGCAGGTCGCTCCATTTCAGGATTGTCCGGAATGGTGCCGCTTCCTCCACTGAATGGAGTTCTTTGTGTTTTTAAATCCAGTCCGCTTTTAAAATCAAAAAATTCATTAAAGGCATTAACACTTATATGAGCTGAAATCGCTCCTATAATAATAAGAATCGCTAAAATCCAATTTACATTGCCCGATTCGTAATATGCTGTTGATATTCCAAGCAATACACATGCGGGTGTGAGGACAATAAAAGGAAGTCTCATAGGACCGGTGAGAGTTTTTATTTTTGTCATTTTATTTTGATTTATATTAATTTTGTGACTATTCAGGTAGAATCATTTAGGTGAAAATACTATGTTTGAGTAGTTACTTAATTTTTAAATCCTTTTCTTTTCAATAATGCATTTATATCCGGTTCGCGTCCACTGAACTCCTTGTAAAGTTCCATTCCTGATTTGGTTCCTCCTCGACTAATCATTTTCCGGTATCTTTTAGCTAATTCGGGATTGAAAACATCTCCTGATTTCTTAAACATTTCAAAGGCATCAGCATCTAATATTTCAGACCACAAATAGCTATAATATCCTGATGAATAACCTCCTGAAAAGATATGTGCATAATAAGTACTTCTATATCTGGGTATAATTTCATCAATTAGTCCTATTTTATTCATTGAAGCCTTTTCAAATTCCAAAGTATTTCTATGCATTGTGTCTTCGAGAGTATGCCAATCCATATCCAGAAATGCGGCGGCTAAATATTCCACAGATCGAAAACCTTCGTTAAAGCTATTGGCAGCATTCATTTTTTCTATCATTTCCTTCGGGATTACCTTACCTGTTTTATAATGCTTGGCATATAGTTTCAAGACTTCAGGTTCACTCATCCAGTTCTCCATTACTTGAGAAGGGAATTCTACAAAATCCCTTGGCACATTTGTTCCTGATAATGAACCGTATTTTACATTGGATAACAATCCGTGCAAACCATGACCGAATTCATGAAAAACCGTTTGTGCTTGTGAGAAGCTAAGTAATGAAGGACTGTCTTTAGTAGGAGCTGGAAAATTGAAGTTGTTTGTGACAACGGGAGTGATAAAGCTATCCAAATTGGATTGCATTCTTAATTCATTCATCCAAGCTCCACCTTTTTTGCTTGGTCTGGCAAAAAAATCCATATACAAAATCCCTATATGTTTTCCTCCTTCTCCCAATACTTCATAAACCTGTTGATCTTTGTGCCAAACAGGAATATTTTTTATTTCTTTGAAAGTAAGTCCGAACAATTTATTGGCTAAGGCAAATGCTCCTTGTCTAACGGCATTTACTTCAAAATAAGGCCGGGTTTCATCTTCGTCGAAATTATATTTTTTTTCCCTGATTTTTTTTACATAATAGCGCCAGTCACTGGCTTGAAATTTGTCTTTAATTCCATCTTTTTTCATCATTTCAGCAAGCATATCCCTGTCCCTCTTTGCCATATTCAATGCAGGTGTCCAAACTTTCGCTAATAAATTATATACATTTTTAGGGTTCTCGGCCATACTCTCTTCAAGAACATAGTCAGCATGTGTTTTATATCCGAGCAAATGTGCTCTTTCAGCCCTCAATTTCACCATTTCTTCTACCACCTTTTTATTATCGTGTTCATTATTATTGTTACCACGCATAGCATATCCCTTAAAAATCTTAGCTCTCAATTTTCTGTTTGGAGAATAATCCAAAAAAGGATAAATGCTAGGTCGCTGCAATGTAAATGACCAACCTGATTGATGACCTCTTTTTTTTGCTTCTTCAGCAGCAGCTTCCACAAAATTTGCCGGCATTGAGCCGAGATCCTTTTTGTCTTTAATATAAAGATCGAAATTATTGGTTTCTTCCAATAAATTATCACCAAATAACTGTGATAATGTCGCTAATCGCCGGTTTATCTCCTTTAATCTTTTCTTTTTATCACCTTCCAGATTTACTCCTGATCTTACAAAAGATTTGTATGTTTCTTCCAACAATTTTTTATCTTCACCATCCAGTTTAAGATTATCTTTTTGTTTAAACACATTGTTTATTCTGTCAAAAAGCTTTCTGTTCATTTTGATTTTATCATAATGAGCAGCTAATTCCGGACGTATTTTTTTTGATGTTTCTTTTAGTACATCGTCGGTATTAGCCGCTTCAACAGCATCAAAAACCATAGTGACTTTTTTTAATAAACTTCCGCTTTTCTCATAAGCAACAATTGTATTTTCAAAAGTTGGCTTCTCAGGATTGTTGGTGATTTTATTTATTTCCTTTTCATGTTGTTTTATACCTTCTTTGATAGCCGGAAGATAATCATCACTTTTTATTTTATCGAAAGGCGGTGTCCCAAACGGAGTGTTCCACTCACTTATTAAAGGGTTATCTTTAACACTCATGATTTCTTCATTTTTCATACTGTCATTATTTTGGCCGGTTTGACAACCAATCAAAAAGATTAAACTTATAAAAATTATATATTTAGTCATAGTTAAAAATTTTTAAGATAAAATATAGCTGCTAAGAAAACATTTTTTTGATATAAAAACTACTTACCATTCAGATAAATTATCCGGATAGTTTTACAAAAATGATTCTGTTAAAAGTAATAAGTGTCTGTCTATAAAGCATATGTCTAAAAGATTAAGCACTTTATGGACAGACACTATATATACAGGTGCTGATAATTATTTTACCGGATTATCTCCGGCAGGATTTACCATTCCGCCACTTATTTTTTTACCGTTTTTATATTTATATTCAATTTGTAGTTCTCCTTTGTCATCGTAATATCTTACAAGACCGTCAATTACATCATTTTTATATTCAACTTCCTCCTGTTTTTTGCCATTTCCATCAAAATATTTGGTTCTAACACCATTGAGTTTTCCGTTTTTATAATTGGCTTCTTCTATAATTTTATTATACTTGTATTTAATGTATTTACCATCAAGATCATCATTTAAAAACTCAGCTGTCTTGGTAAGATATCCTCTGTTATCAAATTCCAAATATTTGCCATTTAAATTTCCGTTTATATAGGATGATATGGACTTTATTTTTCCGTCTCTGGAATTGTATTCAATCCATTGCCCTTCTTTTTTCCCGTCTTTAATAAATCCTTCTTCAATAGTATTCCCATCCTTATCATACTTGATAGCCTTTTTGACAGTAGTTCCCTCTATATTTTCAAAATCATATCCGTCAGTTGAAAAACTTTTTTTCCCACCATTTGAAGTGGAATTAGTATTGCAAGAAAAAACAAAAAGTAATCCGAAAATAAAAATTAAATTTCTCATAATTATTGATTTTTTATTAATGTTAAAATATTTTTTTTATGTTTGTTGACTTTATAGACAGACATTATAAGGATAGAAACTAATTTTGAAGACAAAAAGCAAATAAAATAAATAATTATTCTACCCTATATAGTTACTTTCTGTCCAAACTGCAAATATAAATATTATATTCCAATTATATTTAATGTTTTAAAACAATTATTATTATTTTTCGTCTGAATAAAAACCGTTTGTTTTTGAAATTTAGATAATTTTAGATGAATTAGTATCTGCTGAGTTTAAATTTGTTTAAATTTGATGCAGAGAAAAATTGTATTTAATATAATATGACAAATAGAGAAATAGCAAAATATTTTGATCTTCTTGCTAAATTAATGGAACTTTATGATGATAATCCATTTAAAATAAGGTCATACAGAAATGCTTATAATTCCATAAGACAAATAAGTATTCCACTTATAAAACTTGATGAAAAACAATTACTTGAAATTCATGGAATTGGGAAAGCCATTGCAAAAAAAATTATTGAACTTAAAGAAAAAGGTACATTTGACGCTTTGGATAGAATTCTGGAAAAAACTCCTCCCGGTATTTTGGATTTATTGAAAATAAAAGGTCTTGGTCCCAAAAAGGTTAAAATGATTTGGAAGGAATTGGGAGTGGAATCCTTAGGTGAATTGGAATATGCAATTAAAGAGAACAGACTGTCGCTATTGAAAGGATTTGGGAAAAAAACACAAGAAAATATTTTGAAACAAATATTGTTTTTGGAATCAATGAAGGGGCATTTCCTTTTTTATAAAGTATTGCCTGTTGCAAAGGAATTGATGCAAATGTTTTTGGAAAAGTATACCAATGAAAAATTTTCTTTAACCGGTAATCTCAGAAGATATTTTCCTGTTATTTCAAGTATTGATATTGTTAGTTCGATAGGAATAGATGTTATCATAAAGGATTTTTCAGATCAATTTGAATATAAAGATGGTGAGCTCTTTTATAAAAAAATAAAGATTCATATTATAAAAACTGTTGCTAATAAATTCGGTTTGGATTTATTTGTTAGTACCGGTCCAAAATTTTTTGTTGACAAATTCAAATTAGAGGACAATATTGAGGAAACAGCAATTTTCAAGTCAAATAATATACCTTATATACCCCCGGTATTTAGAGATAATGAGAAGATAATACAAGATCCAGGTTCTTTTGATGAATCCGGATATGTTCATATTGAGGATATTAAGGGGATAATACACAGTCATACCGTGTGGAGTGACGGTAGTGATAGTGTATTTGATTTGGCCAATTATTGCCGGCAAAATGGATATCAATATTTGGTAGTTTCAGACCATTCAAAATCGGCTTTTTATGCAAATGGTTTGAAAATTGATCAAATCAAATATTATCTTGAAGATATTGTTGAAGTAAATTCCAAATTGCAAGATTTTACAGTTTTTTCCGGTATAGAAAGCGATATTTTGAGCGATGGAAGTTTGGATTATGATGATGAAATATTATCAAAATTTGATGTTGTGATCGCATCCGTTCACTCAGGTCTTCGAATGAATAAAGAAAAAGCTACAGAAAGGATTTTGAAAGCAATACAGAATCCTTTTACCCGGATTTTAGGCCATGTTTCAGGTAGGATATTGTTAGCGAGAGAAGGATATCCTTTGGATTATGAAACAATATTTCAAGCATGTGTTGAAAATAATGTTGTAATGGAAATAAACGCCAATCCTCATCGATTGGATATCGATTGGAAATTGATTGACAGAGCCCGGGATTGGGGGGTTAAATTCAGTATTAATCCCGATGCTCATTCAAAATATGAAGTTGATTATTTAAAATATGGAATTTTTATGGCACAAAAAGGAGGGGTTTTGAAAGAAAACTGCTTGAATATAAAAAATACTTTGGATTTTGAACGATGGATTGGCAAAAAAAAGATGCTTTGAGTCATATACTCAAAACATCTTTTTTTTGTTTTAGTTAAGCTCTATTTTACATCTCAGACAATAGCTTATTTACACTATCTTTGGCATCACCATAGAGCATATCGGTATTTTCTTTGAAGAATAACGGATTTTGAACACCGGCATATCCTGTAGCCATTGAACGTTTCATAACAATGACTTTTTTGGCTCTCCAAACTTCAATAACCGGCATTCCGTAAATTGGACTGGAAGGGTCGGTTAATGCACCCGGATTCACTATATCATTGGCACCAATCACCATGACTACATCAACATCGTCCATAAATTCATTGACTTCATCCATTTCTAAAACAATATCATAAGAAACATTTGCTTCAGCCAATAATACATTCATGTGTCCCGGCAATCTTCCTGCTACAGGATGTATCCCGAATGTAACTTTTTTACCTTCCTTTTGCAAATTCTCAACAAGATCATGAATAGGATATTGCGCTTTGGCAACTGCCATACCATATCCCGGAACAATTACAATATTCTCTGCTTCTTTTAGCATTTCAGCTACTTCTTCATGTGTAGTGGAAGTGACTTCACCCTCAATCTCTTCACTTGTTGCTACCGGAGCATCTCCGAAACCTCCAAAAATAACAGATAAAAATGAACGGTTCATTGCTTCGCACATTATAATGGAAAGAATTGCTCCGGAACTACCTACCAATGCACCTGTGATAATCAATAAGTCATTTCCGAGCATAAATCCCGCTGCGGCTGCAGCCCAGCCCGAATATGAATTTAACATTGAAACCACTACAGGCATATCGGCACCACCTATTGCCATAACCAGCATTACACCAATGAAGGCTGCGATTGCCGTCATAATATAGAGGTACAACATTCCATCTGTACCCGGTGCCATAGTAAATAATACACCGAGAATAATAGAAATAATTACCAATATAATATTTACAATATGTCTTCCCGGATACAAAAGCGGTTTGCTCCTTATCTTACCATCAAGTTTGCCCCAAGCGACAATAGAGCCTGTAAAGGTAATGGCACCGATAAATACTCCAATAAATACCTCAACAAGATGAATTGTACGTTCTGAATCCGATAAGGCCAAAGTATGAGGATCCATATATGAGCCGAACCCCACCAAAACGGCGGCCAATCCTACAAAACTGTGAAGAATAGCTACTAACTGAGGCATTGCAGTCATTTGAACTTTCCTTGCGACTACTATTCCTATAACCGAAGCAATTGCTATGGCTACTACAATGTATATGTGTCCGTTTACATCTTTACCCAATATTGTGGATACAATCGCTATGAACATACCGATTATTCCGTAATAGACACCTCTTTTTGCAGACTCCTGGGAGGACAAACCTCCAAGACTTAATATAAATAATATTCCTGCAAATAAATATGCTGCTGTTTGTATTTGTGTTGAAATCATAATCAATATTATTTTTTAAACATTTTTAACATTCGGTGCGTAACAAAAAACCCACCGACTATATTAATACTTGCTACCAGTATAGCAAAAAATGCAATTATAGTCATTGGATTTGAAAAATCGTTTTGAACTTGCAACAATCCACCGATAATAATTATTCCACTAATAGCATTGGTCACTGACATTAAAGGAGTATGCAAAGCATGTGTTACATTCCAGATAACCTGCCAACCGACAAATACCGCTAAAACAAAAACTGAAAAATGCCCCATAAAATCAGTGGGTGCAACTTTACCTAATAAGAATAAAAAAAGACCTATAACTACTAATGAAATTGCAGTTGATTTAGCTTTCTTTTTTGCTGCTTCAGCTTTTGTAACTTCAGGATCTTCTATTTCAACTTTTGATTCTTCAACTTTCTTTTTAGGACTTACAGGCAAAGGTTTGGGAGGCCAATTAATTTTGCCGTCATAGGTTACCATCGCTCTGCTAACAATATCATCTTCCATATCAATGTTAAAATTTTCAGCCTTTCCCATATCATCCAAGAGATGACACAGATTGTTACCGTACAATTCACTTGCTTGAGTGGGTAACTGATCCAACTTGCCGACTATAGTAACCCCGTTTTCCGTTGTATAGACTTCATTGTTTTTTGTCAAAACACAATTGCCTCCTGTTGAAGCAGCCAAATCCACTATTACCGAACCCGGTTTCATTTCAGCAACATGATCCTCAAGTATCAATTTTGGTGCTTCCCTACCCGGAATCTGCGCTGTTGTAATTATTATATCGACTTCACCTGCCATTTTCTTGAAAAGAGCCATTTCCGCTTCAATAAATTCCTTGCTCATCACTTTGGAATAGCCAGAAGATGTCGCTCCATCTTCCTCGATATCAACGGTTAAAAATTTACCGCCCATACTTTCAATCTGCTCTGCTACTTCTTTCCTCGTGTCGAAAGCATAAACAATTGCTCCTAAGGATTTAGCAGTACCTATTGCTGCCAATCCTGCAACACCGGCACCTATAACCAATACTTTGGCAGGAGGAACTTTGCCGGCTGCAGTTATCTGACCATTAAGAAATCTGCCAAAATAATTGGCTCCTTCTATAACCGATCTATAACCGGCTATATTTGCCATAGAGGACAAAACATCCATTTTTTGCGCTCTGGATATTCTTGGAATAGCATCCATTGCAATTGCGTTGACACCCTTGTTTTTTAATTTTTCAAGCAACTCAGGATTTTGTGCTGGCCACAGATAACTGAGGGTTACCAATCCTTTATGCATCATTTCAACTTCTTCTCCGGTTGGGGGTTGTACTTTAAAAACAATATCTGATTGTTTATACAATTCTTTCATTGTATCGATAATGGTCGCACCTGCATTTTTATATTCCTCATCAGAGAAATTGGCTTTGCTGCCTGCTCCACTTTGAACCAATACTTCAAATCCTTGTTTAATCAACCTCTGTACCGTTTTAGGCGTACCTCCAACACGCAATTCCTGCTTTGATAATTCTTTTGGAATTCCGACTTTCATATTATTGATTTTTAAATTTGTTATGAAATAAAGCACTAAAATATAAAACTTTTATATTTCTAAATAGTTTTTAGGCAAATATTTAATGCTTTTGCTAATAATAGCAAAATATTTATTAAATATTAGGCTATTTTATTGTTTTTAACGAAATTATATTTCATTTTTAAAAGAAATGATACACGAATGCTCTGTTTTATTATTTTATCAACTTGATGATACATTGGCATCACTTCGTCTCGGGAAAGTAAAAACCTTATCAAAAATCTTTATTTTTTAAAAATCAAGCTCTTTATATACAGACACTAATGAGTGTTTTTTAGATTTTTTTTAATAAAATTAAAATAATAAATAATTTTATTAGTAATTAAATATCGAATTTTTTTTAATATAAATTATGTTATTGTTTTATCTAAATTGTAAATAATTGATAAACAATTAATAAAAAAATCTAAAAATTATATTAAATATTTTTTTTATATATAAAAAATAACATATCTTTGTGTTTGAAATAATACGAAGATACATTTTTCAATAAAACGGATAAAATCAACAGCCGGATGATCAAATTTGTTACAAAAAGATTTATTGAATGCTACAAAGATATAAAAATTAAGGGTAAAGTTAAATCTGACCGACAATTTTCTCTTAGTTTGGATTATAAACCTCAAAGTTGGAGTAAAATTCTTAAAGGAGAAAGAACCGTTACTCTTGATTTGATAAGGAAAGCTGCGATTATATATAAATTTAATCCTGTATATATTCTTGTGGGAGTTGGGGACAAATTTTTAAAACAAGAAGAATCACATTTAGTAAAGGTTGCAGTTGATGATGATAATAATGAAAAAATATTGCATATCCCCGTTACTGCAAAAGCCGGATATACAGACCAATTTAATGATGTGCAATATTTGGAAAATCTCACTGCTTATAATCTGCCTTGGGACTATTTTCGTCATGGGTCTTTTAGATCCTTTGAGATTGAGGGAGACAGTATGGAACCTGTTTTGCAAGCTGGTGAAATAGTGATTTGCAGCAATAATGACGACTCGTCTTTATGGCAATATAATATAAAAAGTGGATATGTGTATGTCGTTGTGACACAAAGTGATATTGTAGTAAAAAGAGTTGTTAACAGACTTGAGAAAGAGAATGTTTTAGAATTAATATCCGATAATCCTGATTATCCACCTATTATTGTAAAGGCTGAAGATCTTAAGGAAGTTTGGTTTGTTAAAATGAAAATTTCTCCTTTTGCTCATTCTAAAATGAATATCAGAGAAGAATTGATGAATAAATATTCGGTTTTGAATGAAACAATCAAAATGCAATCAGAAACAATTGACAGATTGAATAATACTATAGAGAAATTATTGCAAAAACAAAGGATTTTATAATTTGATAAATATATTTTTGATTTATTACATGTATTACTTGCTGATTAAAAGAATATTTTATATATTTGCAAATAATAATGTATTTAATAACTAAATTCTAATTAAAATGAGAAAACTACAAAAGGATTTTTTATTAGTATTTGTTCTTTTATTGGTTTTAACCGCAATGTCCGGACAAAGCAATCTTAAAGAAATAGCAGATGTTCAATACAAATTGAAAGCTTATGATCTTGCTATAAATTCTTATGAAAAATATCTTATCTCCAATGAAAAAGATGTAGATGCAATGGCAAAACTTGCGGATGCATTGTACATGTCAAATGATTTGATTTCAGCAGCAAGGTGGTATAAAAAGGTAACTTCACTTCCAAATCATCCAATGCAATACGATATAGATTTTGGAAAGATATTAATGAGATTGGGGTTATATGACAGAGCTGAAAGTCAATTTAGAAAAATACAAAGTCCCAAATTATCAAGACATTATATGAATTCATGTAATTTTGCCAGAAATATGCTTTCTATGGATGATAATTATATTATTAAACAAATGTTATTTTCTACTCCTTATGATGAATTTGGTACGGAAATAATTGATGGTAAGCTAATGTTCTGTTCTTTTAAAAAGGAAAATATAAATAATAAAAGTATAATTCAAAACAATCCAAATTTGATATTTGTATATGATTTAGAATCCGGAGATAAATCAAATTTTGTTTCGGGTATAAAGAATTTTTCAGGTATTGGTCCTATCCGATATTCTCCAAGTGGAAAATATGTATTGTATACAAGAAATGGTTTTGTTAATGGTACACTCCAAATAACGGGAGATGAGAAAAATTTGAGTGTATATATTGCTGAAGTAGATGATAACGGTCAATTTATTAATGAGGCAGCTCTTCCGTTTAACAATGCGGAATATTCGGCAGCATTTGCATGTTTCGGTGAAGATGATAATACTATTTATTATTCTACGAACAAAAACAGCGATAATTTTGACATATATGAATCAAAAAAAATAAATGGAAATTGGAATCCGGGAATTCCATTAACTAAAAATTTAATCAATACTATTGGTAATGAAATTACACCGTATTATTCAAATGGTAAATTATATTTTTCCTCGGATTTTATTAATGGTTTGGGAGGTTATGATGTTTTTTCAACTTCTCTTTACAAAAACCAATGGTCATATCCGATAAATTTGGGAAAAGGTATTAATTCCCCGGGCGATGACATATATTTTACCAAGGGATCTGATAACAAAATTTATGTAACATCCAATAGGTTAGGATCAAAAGGCGGTTATGATATTTATTCTGCTACTCCTTCCAAAAAGGTCAATGAAGATGCTATTGTTTATAATTATATGCCCAAAGCGGTCAGACTTGGCAATTTGAATGAAAACAGAGGAGTAAATGTTAGAACAAATTCTTCTAAAGTAGTTTCCTACGGAAGGGTAAAAGCGGATGAAGCTATATCCCTTGAAAATGCAAAAATGATAGCTTATGATGAAATTATTTTGTCACCCTCAAGAGTGTATTTTATCCAATTGGCTTCTCTGTCAAGATCAAAAGTTGACGGCAGAAAATTTAGAAAATTAACAATGTTTGGAAATGTATATAAAGTTAAAAAAGGGCACACAACAAAAATCAGATTAGGGTACTTTGTTAGTCGTGATGAAGCGCAAGCTGTATTAGCTTCTGTGAAAAAGCAAGGATACCGGGATGCATTTATTGTTGAAGATTTGTTAAATTCTTCAGAGCTTGAGCTGATTGAATCAAATTATACTTTTAATAATAATAAGAAATATAAAAAGCCTTCAGATGTCAGCGAATACAAAATAAAATTGGCCGCTTATTCCAATCCTCTATATTTTAACGTAAATAAAGTTAAAGATCTTGGAGTTATTGAGCAATGGTCAAAGGGTAAATGGACAATATTTATATTAAGTGGGTATAAAGATTTTAATGATGCTCAAAAGGCAATGCTAAAAGCAAGGAACAGAGGGTTTACAACAGCGGAAATAGTTATTGATAATAATGGACTATTATCCAGAGTGAAAAATAATTAAATTGGAAGCAACTCTTCAGGTAGAGTGCTTTTGAGAAAAAATAGAACATTTTTTGGCTAATAAAATTCTATCTGATTAGTTGTAAATTTAACCTGCTATAAACATAAAATGTGATTATCTTTTTCTGAATATGTTGTGGCAGGTTAAAAAAAGTATTGGAAACTAATAAGTTTATAATTTAGGTTTTGGTTAAAAAAGGCTGACCGTGTTGCGGTCAGCCTTTTATTATTTAAATTATCCTGCAACAAGCATACTTGCTAAAATCAAAGCAACAACAGACATCAATTTTATCAAAATGTTTAGTGAAGGTCCTGAAGTATCTTTAAAAGGATCTCCTACTGTGTCTCCTGTTACTGCAGCCGCATGAGCTTCAGTTCCTTTAGTCAACATTTCACCGTCATTATCAAATCCCTCTTCAATCATTTTTTTAGCATTATCCCATGCTCCACCTGCATTTGCCTGGAAAATAGCCATTAAAACACCGGTTACAGTTACTCCAGCTAATAATCCTCCCAGCATTTCAGCTCCTCCGGCAAAACCGACAACTACAGGTGTCAAAACAGCTATAAGTCCGGGTAATAACATCTCTCTGATTGATGCTTTTGTCGAAATCTCAACACATTTTTCATATTCGGCACTGTCACTGGCATCGTCTATAGTTTTTAAATCTTCTTTATTCCATTTGCTTTCATCAATACCCTCGTTTTTTTGCATCACTTTCAGAGCGCTTGCTAAAGCAGGTATAGTTTTAAATTGTCTTCTTACTTCATCAATCATATCTTTAGCAGCTCTGCCAACTGCACCCATTGCCAGGGATGAAAATAAAAATGGCAACATACCTCCTATTAATAATCCTGCCATTACAAGAGGTTTGGAAATATCGATAGAATCTATTTTTGCCGTTTGCATAAAGGCTGAAAATAAGGCTAATGCTGTCAACGCTGCACTACCAATTGCAAATCCTTTTCCAATAGCGGCAGTTGTATTGCCTATCGCATCCAGTTTATCAGTTCTACCCCTTACTTCTTTTGGTAAATTTGACATTTCCGCAATTCCACCGGCATTGTCTGCAATAGGACCATAAGCATCCACTGCAAGTTGAATTCCAAGGTTAGAAAGCATTCCGACGGCAGCAATGGCTATACCGTATAATCCGGCAAAATGATATGCGCCGATTATTGCAGTTGCTAATATCAATATCGGGAGCATTGTGGATTCCATTCCGACACTTAATCCTGCGATTAAATTAGTTGCCGAACCGGTTGTTGATTGTTTTACGATTTTTATCACCGGTTTTTTGCCTGTACCTGTATAATATTCTGTTATCAGTCCTATCAGTGTTCCTGCAATTAATCCGATTATTATAGCAAAAAATACTCCTAGAGAACTATATTCTGTTCCACCGAAACTCCAGTGATGAGGCATCATATATTCGACAATAAAATAGGTCAGAATAATCATAGCAAGACCGGAAAAAATTTCTCCTTTATGTAAAGCTTTACCGGGATCACCTCCTTCTTTTACTTTAACAAAAAATGTTCCTAAAATTGAAGTGACAATACCTGTTGCCGCTATAATCAAGGGAAGTAAAACCGCATTTAATTGATGTGCACCGGTGAAAAAATCAACCGAACCGATAAATAATGCTCCCAATACCATTGTGCTGATAATAGAACCTACATAAGATTCGAAAAGATCTGCTCCCATACCTGCAACATCACCTACATTGTCACCCACATTGTCGGCAATAGTAGCCGGATTTAAAGGATGATCTTCAGGTATTCCGGCTTCTACTTTTCCAACCAGATCAGCTCCTACATCTGCCGCTTTGGTATAAATACCTCCACCCACACGTGCAAATAAAGCTATAGATGATGCTCCAAATGAAAATCCCGTAAGTACGGTTATTACCTTATTAACATCCCAGTCCAAATTAGAATATATCAGAAATAACACACTCAATCCAAATAAGCCCAATCCTACGACAGCAAGCCCCATGACACTTCCTCCCGTAAATGCTACTTCAAGTGCTTTGCCCAATCCTGTTCGTGCTGCATTTGTGGTCCGCACATTAGCATTGGTTGCTACTTTCATACCTATAAAACCAGCAAGAGCAGAGCTAAAAGCTCCTAAAACAAAAGATACTCCAATAAGCCACGATGATATTTGTGAATCAGCACTAAATGCCAATAATGCAAATACAACCAAAACAAATATCCATAATACTTTGTATTCGGCAAAGAGAAATGCCATAGCTCCTTTTCGGATGTATTTGGAGATTTTAGCCATTCTGGCATCTCCCACTTCTTGCTTAGCTACCCATGCAGATCTCCAATATGTGAAAATCAATGCAATAACGGCAATAGCTATAATAATGTATATCAATTGGTTTTCCATAATCAATTTAAGTGTTTAAGTGTTAATAAATAATACCTGTTAATCAAAATGCAAAAATAAGTAATTATATCTACATAAAAAATATATATGACTTTTTAATATTTTTGTATAATAAAAAAGGAATAATTTTGAATAATTTTAAATAGCGGATATCTTTAAATTACTTGATTTCTGAACAACTGCCCCCCATCTAAAAAAGTATAATTTTCAAAGTTCAAAGTTCAAAGGCAAAAGTTCAAAGTATAAAGTTTGAAAGATAAAAAAATGAATGGTGAATTATGAATGGTGAAAGATGAAAGATGAAAGATGAATGATGAATTATGAATGATGAATTATGAGTTAAAAAGCCGGCTTTGAAGTTATGCTATAGCATGCTTTCAAGTCCTGGAAGGCGTTTCAAATTTATTTGAAACAAAAAAAACCAGCGGAACTTGCCGATACGTAAGTGCCGGGTAAAAGAGGTGATAAAACAAACAGTGAAAATGAAAGACAAAAGGATGATGAATAATGAATTAACTACATAGAATACAACTTAATGTTCCTTAATGTCTTAATGGTTTAAAATATCAGAAGACAAAAGGACAAAGACAAAAGATAAAAGTATAAAGATAATTGTGAATTATGAATGGTGAATGATGAGTTAAAAAGCCGGCTTTGAAGTCATGCTATCGCATGCTTTCAAGTCCTAAAAGGCGTTTCAAAATTATTTGCGACAGAAAATTGAGAGTTGATACCAAAGCAATTTCCTCATTTTATCCTGTACCGGTTTTTCTAAAATCAGTAAAACTAAAAACAAAATAAAGTATCGCAAAAACATAAAATAGCAAATATAATATCAAAACAAATTAGATTAAGTATGAATTAGCTACTTTGATTAAAAATAATTAAAATAAATGCTAAAAAATTTGTTTAATTTTAATTTTAATTTTATCGGTGATATAATTATTTTTTTGGTAAAAACATCGATTGCGAAATGATTAGCCGCTTGAAAAGCCTACCTGATTCGGAAGAAAATCGCTCGTGTGGCGGTTTTGAAAAATACGTAAAAGGGATGGCAATAAAATGGTTTTTTGGAAGGTTAAAGTTAGTAGGATGATCGATGTTGGCGGAGAAATCACCGCTTCTGCTGCTCCGCGATTACTAAAGCAGGAGAGAAAAAAATTTAAGATGAAAAATTTATTGGTTTATTCGATTTTTGTTTTAACTTTTAGTATTATTGAATCAGGGAGGAAAATATTTTCCTCCTTAAAATATAAAAATTATGAAAAGAATTATAAGTTATTTAAATTTATTTATTTTGTTTGTTTTTTCAACAACATCAATATCTGCTCAGATAGAACCGCCTGTATTAACTTTTAAAGATTTACATGAGAATTGGTTGTTTATATCAAAAGATACAAACTTCATTAAATCACCTATTGATAGATGGTCTTCGCCATATTGGGTACATGTTCCTCTTGATATTATTCATGACGAAGAATTTATTTATATTTTGGAAAGCACAGCAACACAAAGTCCTTATGGTGGTAATGGTGGTTGTTTGGTACATAAAATAGATAAGAAAACAGGGCAGAATAAATGGACATTTTTTAATAATATATACTCAGGAAATATTTTTAGAGAGTTTTATCCAGAATATCCTTTTAATGGAGTGTTGAGAATATTAGATAATAACAATATTGAAATTATTGGCTATAGGGATTTGGATACCTTTGATTTTAAAACCACAAAATTATTGGGCTTTTATGGTAATCCGGTAAAGAGAATATTGGACAATGCTACCGGTGAAGTGATATCTATTTGTGAAGGCAGCGACACATCAAGATCTATATACAATTTTGCCGGATATAATCAGCATATTCGATATATCTCAAATGCAGATATTGTAAAATTTATCTATACGGATTATGAAAAAAATGATTCTATTTATAGCAGTTTGGAAATTTATGATATAGATGATGAAAAATGTGAAGTTGATACACCATATATAAAACGAATAACATATAATTCCGGTCAAAATGGTCCGATTTATAAGAGACCAAGGCCATTTATTTATCAAATATCGGAAGATACAATGATTGTATTGTTTTTTGCAAATGATCCAAATGACTTGGATCACTCTCCATCTAAATTAACAATTGTTTGGTTAGATACATCGGATAAAAATAATATACATGTAGTAAAATCAAAAGATATTACAGATGTTGTTTATTATCCTCAGAGTGGTTTTAACGGGTATATAAATCATGATATTAGAAGTAATAACATATTTATTTTTCAACGAGCAGAAGATAGTCCCGCTAACCAATTTTATTGGTGTGCGTGGTATGATAAAGACGGAAATTTCAAGGGAAAAATAGATGCATTTAAAAAAGAGTTTTCAAACGATTATTATTTACTTGTAAGGCCAATTGGTGTTATTGGGGGAAATGCATATTTTGCTGCCTATAATAATAAAAGTTGTGATATTCTTTTAGTTAAGCCAAATACCAATAAATATACCAAAGTGGGGCAAATAAAAGTTGAAAATATCCAAGATATAGAAAGTATAATTTTCTACGATGCTGAAATTTTATCGGAAAGTGAAATTTTAATCAGTTTAAGAGTAAATAAATACAATCAGGAGGGATATATAACAAATTTTACGTATTACTATAATTTTAACTTAAGCGATTTAGGAATCAAAGAAGGAACAAACACAGAAGAATTGAATGAAGAAGTTCTTGCAATAAGTCCAAATCCGGCGCGAAATATGTTAAAAGTGACATTAGAAAACATTTCAAGTGGTATTGCAAAAATAATTGATTTATTCGGGAATACGGTAAGTAAGCAATCATATACAAATGTAAATAAATATGAATTTAATGTAGCAAATATCAAAAGCGGAATGTATATTCTGATTAATAAAGATAATTCGGGAACAGAAATAAAGAAAAAAGTAATGATAATTAAATAACAACCCAATGCTAACCTGCTGCGATATGCAATCCCGACTATAGATAAATGCTCAAATGCAATCTTCAAAAGTCGGGGCTGCATTTGCGATTATAAGGGTATGGATTATTGTGTAGGATAGTTCTTTTGAGAATATGAAAAGTATAAAGTTCAAAGGACAAAGTTCAAAGGACAAAGTTCAAAGGCAAAAGTAAAAAGTAAAAAGTTCAAAGGCAAAAGTTCAAAGTTTGGAAGATAAAAGATAAAAGGAAAAAGATAAAAGGAATAAATAATGAATTATAAATGATGAATTATGAATTACTAATTGACTAGAATAGATTGATTTAACTAATTTTTGGTAATATGCGGGATGGCGCTACTCCGGTTTCGG